>JAICVI010000052.1 GCA_025935415.1 Chloroflexota bacterium | reverse complement strand
GGAGAAGATCGCCGAGAAGTACGAGGGCGCCATCGACGTCGTGAAGGTCGACGTCGACGCGAACCCTGGCCTTTCGCGGGCGTTCAACATCATGTCGATCCCGACGATCGCCTTCTTCGCGCCCGGCAAGCAGCCCATGGGCGTCGTCGGCTTCCGCCCGATGGAGCAGCTCGAAACCCAGTTCAACCTGGCCTCCTACCCCACGGTCGACGCGGCGGCAGCTGCCGCCACCGACGCCGGGTCTGCCGCCGCGAGCGACGCCGCGTAAACCTTCGCTCCTCCATCGTTCGAGCCCGCCCGCAACGGCGGGCTCGTTCGATTCCTGCGCCGGCAAGGGCGGGCTCGTTCGATTCCTGCGCGGCACCCCGAGCGGGAGCCGTCCACCTGCCGCCGGCGGCCGACACCTCCTGTCAGATACCAGTGCCCGCGGTACAAGACAGGATGCCTGCCGATTCGGGTCCCGTTGCGGCCTGCCGCGAGGGACGTTTGATCGGGCCGGGCCCGCTGGGGCGCGCCTGACATTCACCTGCGGGACCCGATTTCTCGTCCAATACCGCGGAGGCTGGTAGATGGAGGAAATAGGGCGGCCGCTCGGCGCATGGACCGCTTCCAGCGGTAGATGATGGGAAACTCGGGCCAGCGGATCCGCCGATCTACTCGGCCGCGCGACGATGCGCGAGCTCGAGCCAGGCCCGCAGCCGATCCAGGGCGTGCGCGTCGAGTTGCCGCGGGTTGAAACGGATCCAATCGGGACCGCGAGGCGAGGGAGCGGTATCCGGCGTCCGGGCCGCGGCAGCCGCGACCTGGCGGTCGAGACGGATCTCCACCCCGAACGGGCCGGCCACCGCGAAGTCCACGCCGCCGCGTGACCACGATCGGCCGGCGCCCCCAGGTGACGTCGCAGCCTCGCCGAGCCCATCGACGATCTCGGCGACCAGCTGCTCGAGCGTTGACGTCGCGTTGGGATCGGGCATGGTCACGGCCGGTCAGTCGTCGCGGGTGGCCTTCTGGGTCGGAAGGTCCGGCGCGCCCGCGGCGCAGGCATCGAGGATCGCCTCGAGATCGGCCGCGTGCTCGGCGTAGTGGTCGATCGTCTCGTCGATGAAGAAGCGCAGGTTGTCGGCGTGCTTCACCCAGCGCGACTCCGGCACGACCGTCAGGTAGCCGCGCAGCTCGCCGGGGACCTCGCGCAACCGGCGGCGGACCTCCTCGATCGGCAGAGTCCGCCAGTCGACCTGGATGTCGAGGTTGATGGCGTCGCCGCGCTCATCCCACTCCGCATCGGAGCGCTCCTTCGTCTTCGACGTCTCGCCGACGGCGAGCTCCTTGGCGACCTCCAGGGCATTCGACTGCCAGGCCACGAGATGCCCGATCAGGTCGCGCCCGGACCAGTCGTGAGCCTCGTCGATCGGCGTGTCGAGCTGCTCGTCCGTGAGGCCGTCCAGCGCCTCGTACGGCCGCCAGGCCTCCCGCTCCTCCTCCAGGAACTCGAGCGCATTCAGGTACATGGCAGCTCCTAGACCCCCACGGGTTCGCGGTATTCCCCGAAGACGGCGCGCAGGACGCCGCACATCTCGCCGAGGGTGGCGTAGGCCGCGGCGCAGCGGATGAAGTGCGGCATCAGGTTCGAGTCCGACGAGCCGGGACGAGCGGCCGCTTCCCGCAACCCCCGCAGCGCCGCCTCCACCTCACCACCGTCGCGCTCCCGTCGCGTCCGCGCGAGCCGCGCCAGGTGCCGCTCCTCCGAGCCGGGTGGAACCTCGAGGACCGGCACGGTCGTGACCTCTCGCTGGTCGACGTACGAATTCACGCCGACGATCCGCCGCTCGCGCTCGTCGACCTCGCGCTGGAAGCGGTAGGCAGCCTCGGCGATCTCGCGCTGGGGGTAGCCGTCCACGACCGCGGCGACCATCCCGCCGCGCCGGTCGATCTCCTCGATGTAGTTCCAGGCCTGCCGCTCGACCTCGTTCGTGAGCGACTCCACGAACCACGAGCCGCCGAGCGGGTCGACGGTGCCGGTGACGCCCGTCTCCTCGGCGATGACCTGCTGCTGGCGAAGGGCGAGGAGCGCCGCCCCCGCGGTCGGGACCGCGAGCGCCTCGTCGTAGGCGTCCGTGTGCAGCGACTGCGTCCCACCGAGGACGGCGGCAAGCGCCTGGATCGCCACCCGGGTCAGGTTGTTGAGCGGCTGCTGCGGCGTCAGCGACACGCCCGCGGTCTGGGTGTGGAAGCGCATCCAGGTCGAGCGCTCGTTCTCGGCGTGGTAGCGCTCCGTCATCAGCCGGTGCCAGATTCGCCGCGATGCCCGGAACTTGGCGATCTCCTCGAAGAAGTCCGAGTGGGAGTTGAAGAAGAAGGACAATCGCGGTGCGAAGTCGTCGACGCGAAGGCCGCGTTTGATCGCCTCCTCGACGTAGGCCATGCCATCGGCGATCGTGAAGGCCAGCTCCTGGACGGCGGTCGAGCCGGCCTCGCGGATGTGGTAGCCGGAGATCGAGACGGTGTTCCAGCGCGGCAGCTCCCTCGTCCCGAACTCGATCGTGTCGGTCACGAGCCGCATCGACGGCTCCGGCGGGAACAGGAACTCCTTCTGGGCGATGAACTCCTTGAGGATGTCGTTCTGCGTCGTGCCTTCGAGGGCGGACCGCGGGTAGCCCGCCTTCTCGGCCGCGACGATGTACATGGCCCAGATCGGCGCGGCCGGCGAGTTGATCGTCATCGATGTCGAGACGCGGTCGAGCGGCAGGCCGTCGAGCAGGACCTCCATGTCGGCCAGCGAGCTCACGCCGACGCCGCAGGTCCCGAACTCGCCCTCGGCCTCCTCGTCGTCCGTGTCGTAGCCGTACAGGGTCGGCATGTCGTACGCGATCGACAGGCCGGTCTGGCCGGCCGCGAGCAGGTCCTTGAACCTGGCGTTTGTGTCCTCCGCGGCGCCGAAGCCCGCGAACATTCGCATCGTCCAGAGGCGCGAGCGGTAGCCCGAGGGATGGATCCCGCGGGTGTACGGCGGCTCCCCCGGCATCCCGATCCGCTCAGCGACGTCCTCGTCCGACGGGCCCGACCAGGGGCCATAGACCGGCTCGAGCTCGATCTCACCGAGGGTTCTGAAGAGCGCACCCCGCTCCGGCGCACGGGCCAGGGCCGGATCGAGGCGCTCGACGCTCCAACGCCTGCGCCGCTCCTGCCAGCCAGCCTGGTCCGCGTTGGGCTCCGACGCGTCGCTCATGCGGCCGACACTACCACGAGGTTCCTTGCCGCTCGGTGGTTCATGCGGGCTGGCTCGGCGCCGGCGCCGTCGTGCAGCCGCACGGTGACCCGGTCTCGATCGGAAGGGTCATCGCGGCTGCCGCCGCGACCGCGGTCTCGACGCGCCTGTCGTGCTCCGCCTTCGATGCGTCCGGCCCGACCGCGGTCGCGACGATCACGACGCGAACGCGGCCGGCGTCCGGGAGGACGACGACGGTCTGTTGCGAGAGATCGTTGAGCGTGTCGAGGCGAAAGACGACGCCGGCGGCGCCCATCGTCGGGTGGGTGGTGGTCGTGTTGTCGGTCTTGCCGCTCTGCAGGGCGCCGGCCAGGTAGAACTGGTCGATCCAGTCCGCCATGAGCGGGGGCTCGCCGTCCGCGGCCTCGAACACCGCGACGACCGTGCCGTTGCCCTGCCCCTCATCGACGGTCGCGCCGGCAAAGTGCACCTCGTGGACGTCGGCCGACGTCAACGTGCCCAGCGCCTGGACAGAGCAGTTGCGACCCGAGTCGACCGTGGCCGGCTTGCCGCCGACCTCGTGCGGCACGAGGGCCTCGAGCTCCGGGTAGGCGCCGGCGGCCCGGCCGTCGAGGGTGCAGGCGCCGACCGGCGAGAAGGTTCCCGCGGCCTGCCCGCATCCCGGCAGCGCGACCAGGATGAGCACCGTCGTGAGGACGCGCGCGAGCGTCGCGCCCGAGAACCTCACGCGGGCGCCGGCCGTGCGTCGCGCACGATCCCGCGGGCGTCGAGGTCGTCCTGGATCACGCGGGCCGCGGCCACGAGGTCGGGGTCGCGCGAGATGGTCCTGGCGAGCCAGTCGATGTAGGTCGGCTCGAAGTCCGCGATCGCGCCGAGGGAGTGGCCGTGGAACTTGCCGAAGACGATCTCGTGGGCGCGCGCATCCTCGAGCGAGGGTGGGGGCGGCGGCCGGAAGCCGCGGAGGCGACTGCGGCCCACCGGCCCGTTCGGCTGCGACGCTCGAAGCGGCTCGCGCTGGAGGCGCTCCTGGCGGCGCGGCGGCGGGGGTTCATGCCGCACGCGCGGACCGGTCGTGGAGTTTCGGGGCCGAAAGGTCGAGGTGGTATCGACCCGCCCGGTCACCGGCCGGGAGGGCCGCTCCGGCGGCGGACCGGCGCGCCGCCCGTTGCGACCGGCCTCGCCGCCCCGGTCGTCCAGCCAGCCGGCCCGAAGCTCCGCGTAGGCGCGGTTGATCTCGGCCATCCGGCGGGTGGCACGCTCCGCGCCGGCCGCGTCGTCGCGGGCCAGGTCCGGGTGATGCTCGCGGGCGAGCTTCCGCCACGCAGCCTTGATCGTCGACTGCCCGGCGTCACGGGGCACGCCGAGCACGTCATGGGGGTCTCGTCGGGGCACGATCCAATTCTATCGAGGCCTCCGAGCCGCCCCTACCATGCCCGCATGACCACTGGTCGCCGGCTCGGCGTCACGGCCGCGCTCACGGTCGGACCAATCGCGGCGTGGCGGTTCGCGCAGGCCTACCGCGCCCGCGCGGGCTACCCCCACCGGCATGCGCCGGAGCACGACCCGAGCGACCTCGGGCTGGCCTTCGAGACGCTGTCGATCCTCTCCGGCGGGGTCGATCTGCCGGCGTGGTGGATCCCGGCTCGCGAAGGCGCACCCGGGCCGGCCGTGCTCCTGGTCCACGGCTGGGAATCGGCCCGGGACCGGACGCTGCCGAACGCGCTCCTCCTCAACGCCATCGGGATGCACGTCCTCACCATCGACATCCGGGGGCATGGCCTGAACCCGCCGGAGGAGCTGCCGCTCACGGCCGGCGAGTTCGGCGCCGACGCGCTCGCGGGCGTCCAAGCGCTCCTGGCGCGGGCCGACGTCACCGCCGTCGGGATCCTGGGCCACTCGATGGGCGGGATCGGGGCTCTCCTGGCGGCCGCCGCCGAGCCACGGGTTCGTGGTGTCGTGGCCGCCTCGACCCCGGCGGACCCCTACCGGCTCACGCGCCAGACGTTCCGGCTCGCGCGGCTGCCACTGCCGGGTCCCCTGGCCTGGCCGCTCGCGTGGCTCACGACGCACGTCTTCCTCGAGCCGCGCGGGCACACCGTCGGGTCCGTGTCGGCGGCGCGGGCGATCGAGACGTATGGCGGGCCGGTCCTCCTGATCCACGGCGACGCCGACCGGGTCGTGCCGGTCGGGCACCTCGACCGGCTGGAGCGCGCTGCCGAGAAATCGCGCCGCGGCGACCCGGATGCCGCCCCGCTGGAGACCCTGATGATCCCCGGGGGCCAGCACAGCTGGCTCTACGAGTTCGCCTCCTATCGCGGCGTCGTCGGCCGCTTCCTGGCCACGTCGCTCGGTGGACCGCTGAGCCCCGGTGAGGCCGAGGCCGTCGCCCGGGCGACTCCGGCCACACGGCTGCCGCAGCGCGAGCATCCCTTCTCTGCCATCAAGGACGAGCCGGGTGGCGTTCGAACCTTCGTCCGCGCGATCCGCATGGCCGGCAACCGGGAATGAGCGCGCCGGGCGAGCGCTCGATGAGCGTCTGGGCCGCGATCCGGACGAAGCGCATGGTCCGCAGCTTCCGGGACGAGCCGCTGCCGGCCGAGCTGCTCGAGCGGATCGTCGACGCCGGCCGGCACGCCGCCTCCTCGAAGAACCAGCAGCGCTGGGACTTCATCGCGGTGCAGGACCGGGCCCGGCTGGAGGCGCTCTCGGCGGTCGGCCCGTATGCCGGCCACATCGCGGGTGCGGCGGCGGCGATCGCGTTGATCACGCCGGACCCGACGCGACCCGGCGCCTCGACCTCGATCATGTGGGACCTCGGACTGGCCGCCGAGAACATGCTCCTGGCGGCGTGGGAGCTCGGCATCGGCAGCTGCCCGGCGACGGTCTATGACCAGTCGATCGCGCGCGAGGTGCTCGGGCATCCAGCGGAGGTGTGGTGCGGCTACGTGCTCTCGTTCGGCTTCCCGGCGGATCCGGATGACCTGACGCGACCCCCGAAGGCCGGCGGGCGGCGTCCGCTCGAGGAGGTCCTCCACCGGGAGCGCTGGTAGGCCGCCAGGAGCGACCCGCGCTCAGATGCCATCCGCGAGCCCGTCCTTGGCGCCGATCCGCGCCGCCTCCACATCCGCTTGCGCGGCCTCGACGTCGGCCTGGGCGGCCGGATCCATCGACTCCGAGGCCGGCGGCACCTCCGGGGCCGGAGCGCCCTCCGCGAGGTAGGCCTTGATGGCCGCCTCGAGCCCGACGTCGCGCCTGGCGCGCTCGGAGAGCAGCCACTTGTGCTCGAGGACGTCGCAGTAGGCCTGGATCGGGTCCCGCGACCCGATCATGGGCGCGAGGCGGCGGAGCGCCGGCTCGAGGACGTCCTGGCGCCAGATCGCGGCGCCGTCCTGCTCCGTGATCGGCCGGCCGGTGTGCAGTCGCAGCCAGGCGACGTGCTCGCGCATGTCGTTGAGCAGGAGGCGGGCCTGGCCCTCGAGCGCCGAGATGCCCGCGAGGCGCTGCAGCTCGTGGGCGTGGAACGCCCGATTGGACGTGGTCACCCGAAGCCGGACCTCCGAGCCGCTACCGGCCGGCACGATCTCGATCTCGTCGACCGCGAACCCGATCTCGTTGAGCCGGCGCAGTCGGCTCCGGATCGCGTGGCGGTCACCCACCGGGAGCTTCGGTTCGTCGTGGAGCTCGCGCCAGATCGCGGTGTAGCGCTCGCGCACGTTCTCGGCCGCATCGGCGGCATCGTCGAGATCGCCGGGGCGGTCCTGGAGCATCGCGACGTCGGCGAGCCCGTAGCCGACGTTCTCGACCAGGATCTCCAGGTCGTAGGCTCGCTGGCCGTCGGAGAGCGCGGCGTGGACCTCGCTCGTCTCCGCGTCCACCAGGAACGCCTGGATGCGGTCACCGTCGCGCCGGAAGAGCGTGTTGGCGAGCGAGCAGTCGCCCCAGAACACGCCGCCGCGGTGGAGGTCGACGAGCAGCCAGGCCATCGCGTCGAGCAGCCGGTCGCGATAGGCGCCGGGACCGAGCGGGAACCGGGACAGCAGGCGCCGGAACTGCAGCGAGCTCGCGAGGTACTCCGTCACGAGGATCGCCGTCCCCTCCTCCGGGCGGCGGGCGATGCCGATCGGCGTCACCGCGGGCAGGTCGGCACGCTCCAGGTGGCTGAGCACCTCGTATTCCCGCTCGGCGACGCTGTCCGGCTCCTCCTTCAGCGCGACGAGCGCCCCGTCGACGAGGAGGAAGCGGACGAGGTGGCGGGACGGGCCGATTGGCAGGACCCGGAACTGCAGGCTCGCCGGCCACTCCGCGAGGGGCAGCTCCCACGGCAGGTCGAGCAGCCCACCGGCACGACGCAGCCGGAGCGTTGGGAAGCGGCTCACGCTCGAGCCTGGGGCGGCACCCGGTCGAGGACGATCACGTGGGGACCCCAGGCCGGTCGCGCAAGGACGAGGCGGCCACTGCCCAGCGGACCGGGTGCCGGACGCCCCACGCGACCGGCCTCGATGCGCGGGCCGGTGGACCCGTCCGGCATCCTGGGCGCCAGGTAGATCGCGACGACGCCCTCGCCTGACCTCGCCAGCGCCGCGGCGAGGCGGCCCTCCGTGTCCGGCTCGAGGAGCACGACGGCGGGCGAGTCGTCAGATCCCGACGTGGGCCACCACTCGCGGCTGACCCAGGCCGCTGCGCCGAGCAGCTCGTCACGTGTCGCGGGAGCCCACGCAGGCTTGGGCATCGCCGCACGGTCGAAAGCGGAATCGAGCTCCCCCGCCGCGCGCTCCAGCTCAACCGTCGCCCAGCCGATGCCAACGATCTGAAGCGCATGCAGCCACGGATCGCGGCCGCCCGCGTCGATGCGGACGGCCATGGCCGCGGCGAGCAGGCCGGCGTCGCTCAATGCAGGAGGAGATCCGGCGCCGCGTCGCCGACCAGGCGGAACCCGAGGCCCTCGTACATGTGGATGGCGGCGTCGTTGTCGACCTCTACCGCGAGGTGCACCACGCTGCCGGACGTCTCGAGCGCATCCCGGATGGCCAGCAGGGTCGCCAGCGCACCCAGCCCGCGCCCGCGAACGCCGGGCCGCGTGCCGATCGACGAGAGGTAGCTGCCGTCCGCCGTCCAGGCGCGGCGCGCAACCGCTGCAGGCTCGCCATCGATGTCGATGAGGAGCATCGCGCAGCCAGGGCGGGAGACGCACGCCAGGACGTCATTTTCGAGCGCGAACCGTCGCGCGGGCTCGACCCCGAAGGCCTCGCCGAGCACGAGGGACGCATCCTCGGCCCAATGCCGCCGCTCCGGCCACGAGCGCCGGCTCGGCACGAAGCGAGCGCCGCCGCGACCGGCCGCCGGATCGTCGACGAGCTGTCGCGTCACCCTCACGAGCGAGCCGCCGAAGGCAGCGGCGACTCGCGCCTCCGTGGCGGCAAGGAGCTCGGGCACCCGCCCGCGATCGGCGAGGACCATGCGGCGGTCGGCGCCCATCGCCTCGAAGCCGGCGGCGAGCAGGCGCCTCGAGAGGTCCGCCGGCTCGCACCCGACCGGCAGCGGCCGGACGTGCGGCAGCCGGCCGAGGGTCGCGAAGAGCGTGATCACCTCGTCGAGCCGCCGATCGAAGGCGCCGGCTTCGGACGGCCAGCGTGGCGCGATGACGCGGTTCCAGAACGGCTCCGCGTCGCTGGGGTCGTGGAACAGCCAGCCATCGCCCAGGTCGCGCAGCTCGCGCGCGGGCGTCTGCTGCGCACGGGCCTCGTGCAGCACGAGCCGCTCGGCGAGCTCCGGGTCGAGGATCCGATCGCCGGCCACGGCCGAACCATACGAGGATCGGATGTGCGTCGCGCTATCGTGGCGCAACCGACGGACCACCTTCCGCACGCTCGGGGAGGAGCGCCATGCGATCGATCCATCGAACCGTTGCGACCCTTGCCGTCGCCGTCCTGGTCGGGGCTTGCGGCACCGGAACCGCGACCAGCGCACCGACAACCGGCGCAGCGACCGCCGCGCCCTCCACCGCTGCGCCGGGCACCGCTGCGGCCGGGACGACCGCCCCGGCCGCCACCGAGGCTGCCGGCCTCTGCACGGACGTGACCCAGGCAGCCCCGGCGACCGAGGTCAACACCGCCGTGGCGGACTTCAAGTGGGAGCCGGTCTCGGCCAAGGTCGGGCAGGTCATCACCTGGAAGAACAACGACACGGCGCCGCACGGCGTCCAGACCGACGAATCCGGCTGCAAGATGAACGGCAGCATCCAGCCCGGCCAGACGCGCAGCCTCGTGTTCAACCAGGCCGGGACGTACACGTTCTTCTGCTTCGTGCACTCGAGCATGAAGGGCACGATCACGATCTCCTAGCTCCGGCAAGGCGCACGCGGGAGCGGCCGCTCGGTCGTTCCAGCGCAACCGATCGAGGGCCGGGCGTGTTGAAAGGGTCGATGGACACCGACGCCGCGCTCGCGACCCGGCTCTCGCGCGATCTCGAGGCCGCGTTCCCGCTGCTCGTCACCCAGCACCAGGACCGCCTCTACACCATCGCCCTGCGGCTCCTCGGCGACCGCCGCGATGCGGAAGAGGTGGCCCAGGACGCGCTCGTCCGCGCCTTCCGGGCCATGGCCGGCTATCCGAGCGAGCGGACCGCCGCGCTTCGGTTGCGGCCGTGGCTCGCCTCGATCGCCGTCAACCTCGCCCGGAACCGGCGGCGGCGCCTCGACGACCGCCGGCCGCCGAACCAGCTCGAGCCGATGCTCGACGACGGCTTCGACCTCGTCGCCGAGGGCCGTGCGCGGCCCGACGCGACCAGCGACCGCAGGGAGACCCAGCGCGAGCTGGCCGCGGCCCTGCTGCACCTGGCGCCGGGCGTCCGGGCAGCGATCGTCCTGCGCCATGTCGACGGCCTCTCGATCGCCGAGACCGCGGCGGCCCTCGGCAGGCCCGAAGGCACGATCAAGGCCCAGGTCCACCGCGGCCTCCGCGAGCTTCGACTGGTCCTCGCTGCCGAGGCCGCGCCCCCACCACCGCGAACCACGACCCAGTCTGCCCGCCTCGTGCCGGCCATGGAGACCCTCCGATGACCACCACCATCGATCTCGAAACCGCCCTCTCGGGGCTGCGCGCGTCCGCTCCGGCGACGGTCGGGCGTGGCGCGCTTGTCGCGGCGGGGCTCGCCGACGAGTACGCCCCGATCGACACGCCGCTCGGCCAGGTCTTCGTCGCCTGGAACGGGCGGGGCGTGTCGTGGGTCGCCGCGGGCGATGACGGCACCGTCTTCGAGCGGACGTTCCGATCGAAGACGGGGCGGCAGGTCGATCGGGCGGCCGCGCTGCCCCCGAGGCTCCGCCAGGCGATCAAGCGGCGGCTCGGGGGCGATCGCCGGGCACGCATCAGCCTCGACCTTCGCGGTCACAGCCCGTTCGAGGTCGCCGTGTGGACGAAGGCGCTGGAGATCCCGCGTGGCGAGGTCCGTCCGTACGGCTGGATCGCGGCCGAGATCGGTCGCCCGAAGGCGGTCCGCGCGGTCGGCACCGCGCTGGCGCACAACCCGGTCCCGCTCGTGGTGCCGTGCCATCGCGTCGTACGGAGCGATGGCCTCATCGGGCAGTACTCGATGGGCGGCCCGGATGCGAAGCGCCGGATCCTCGCCGCGGAGGGGCTCGATACACGGGCGCTCGAGGCCGACGCGGCGGCGGGACGTCGCTACACCGGCTCGGACACGACCCATATCGTCTGCCACCCGACCTGCCGCGACGCCCGCCGCGTCACCGAGCGACACAAGGTCACCTTCCCGAGCCTCAGCGCCGCGGCGGCAGCCGGCTACCGGCCGTACAAGCACTGCCGCCCGGTCTCTCTGGCCGCCTAGCGCGACCCTCGGCGGCCGCGCCCGAAAGCTCCCGGGCACTCGCCGGCAGCGCACGGACGTTCGCTCCACCTGCCCTTAGGAGGCGGCGAGCGCCCGGAACACCGGGTTCGGGAAGCGCGGGATGACCCGATGCGGCCCAAGCCAGGCCGTGAGATCCGCGGCCTCCGCCTCGATCGCCCGCCGGCGCTCGCGGCCGACGTCCTCGAGCAGCTGGACCACCACCTGCCCTGATGCTCGCTGTGCCCAGAGGCCGACGACGCGGCCGTCGACCCAGACCGTCGGGCCGGCGTTGCCGTTGGTGTCGAACAGCTGCGTCGTGTGCCCGCCGAGGTAGAAATCCCGGCCCGCCCAGGCCATCGTGGTCGTGTCGAGGCCGGGCAGGAGCGCGACCCAGGGCGCTGGCTCGGCAGTTGGATTGGTGTCGCCCGGCAGGGCGAACCCGGTCGTCGCAGCGCCGCCTGTCTCGCCGACCATCGAAACGTCGATGGCGCCCGCGTCTCGGAGGGCCGCCTTCGTCTTCGCGACCGTCCAGCCCGTCCACCACTGGAGGTCTCGGAGCGTCCCGGGCGCGAAGGCGGCCAGCCAGCGCCGAGCCAGCTCCATCCGTGCCCGGTCCGCGGGCCAGGCCTCGAGCCCGCCCTCGACCCAGCGGTCCAGCGGCGCCCAGCGATACAGGCTGCTGAGCCACGAGCCCTTGGGGCGGCCGCGGATGATCCGGCTCTCCGTCGAGAGCAGGAACAGCAACCGGGTCGAGACGCCAACGGTCCCCGCGTACCTCTTGCCCGCGCCGACCGGGATCTGCTCGCGAAGGCCGGGAACGCGCTTCGTCAGGTCCGCGGCGGTCGCCTCCCCCAGGTCCTCGAGCGCGGCGAGCGTCTCGTCCTCGACCTTCGCGAGCCAGGTGCGCGGTTCGCTCGCGATGCCGGCCTCCATCAGCATCTTCAGGAGGCGCTTCCGCTGGGCACCGGCCAGGTCGTCCGTGACGGCCGCCTGGATCACCCCCGCCAACGAGGGCGGCACGACGAACATCGTCCGCCGCATGCCCAGGATCTTGAGAAGCGATCGGTCCTCGTAGAGCGCTCTCTCGACCGTCTCGCGCGTGAGGCCGGCGACCCTCGCCCGCAGCCCGATGTGGACCGACGCCGGGTCGGTGGCGTGGATCCCGACGAGCCCGTCGGCGACGGCGACGACGTCGGCAGCAGGAGCGCGATTCGCGAGGAAGTGCCGGGCGCCGATGCGCCGTCG
>JAICVI010000250.1 GCA_025935415.1 Chloroflexota bacterium | reverse complement strand
GGCGATCGCCTCCCCCGCCACGGCACCGACCGTGCCCGTGCTTCCAACCGTCTCGACCCTGCCCGCGCCCTGACGCCTGCCTGCGACGCCGCCAAGGCGACGCACAGGAGCGGAAGCGAGGCGAACCAGGCGTATCGTCAGCGCGTGCGGCTGCGCTTCGGTCGACGCCGGCCGGCGGATTCGCCGGTCGATCGGGGGATCGAAGGCGCACGCGCCCGGATGGTCGCGGACCAGCTCGAGCGCCGCGGACTCCACGACGCGAAGGTCCTCGAGGCCATGGCCGCCGTCCCGCGGGAGCTGTTCGTGCCGAACGTGCCCGCCTCCGTGGCGTACGACGATCGGGCGCTGCCGATCGATGCCGGCCAGACGATCAGCCAGCCCTACATGGTCGCTCGGATGACCGAGCTGCTGGCGGTCGAGGCGGGCGACCGGATCCTGGAGATCGGGACCGGCTCCGGCTACCAGGCGGCGATCCTGGCGCGCCTCGGCGCGCGCGTGACGACCATCGAGCGGCACGCCGACCTGTCCGACGCCGCGCGCGAGCGGCTGGTCTCGCTCGGGATCGGCGGCATCGACCTTCGCGTCGGCGACGGCAGCCGGGGAGCGCCGGAGGACGCGCCGTGGGACGGGATCCTCGTCACCGCGGCCGCGCCGTCGATACCGGATGCGTTGCGGGACCAGCTCGCGGTGGGCGCGCGGCTCGTGATTCCGGTCGGGCCGCGGGAGCAGCAGGACCTGCGCGTGGTCGAGCGTCGATCGGCCGCCGACTGGGACGAATGGTCAGACGGCGCGGTCGTCTTCGTGCCCCTCGTCGGCGAGGGCGGCTTCGCGGAGGTCGATCCCGGGAGTCGATAGCCCGGCCGGGACATCGAAGCGCGCAGCTGGGCGGCCGAACGACCGCGTCGAGGCGAAATGCTCGGCGGGGGCGTGACGAGCTCGACGCCGGCCATTGAGGCCGGGCCCTCCATATACTCGCCATCGATGACCCATGTGTTCGTCGCGCCCCATCCGGATGACGTTGCGCTGTCCTGCGGCGGTCTCATCGCGAGCCTGCGGGAGCTCGGGCAGAACGTCTCGATCCTGACTGTCTTCTCGGGCTCCGGCTCGGCCACGAACGGCAACGGGCTGACGAGCTACCAGCGTGAGGCGCTCGGGTTCGGGACCAAGACGCTGTGGCCCGTCACCGAGGCCTTCAATCGATCGGACATCCGGGCGGACTACCCGGCCGGCGAGGCCGACGCGGAGTGGCTGGCCGACGAGGATCGGCTCGAGGCGACCCAGGAGGACGCCGATGCCGCGGCGAAGCGCTTCTGGCAGCGCGCGTCGTGGTACCGGCGGGCGTCGATCCGCAACAAGTCGCTCGCGGGCCAGGCCGTGATGGACGACATCTCCACCCAGGGCCCGATCTACGGCGAGGACCTTGTCGAGGCAGCCACCGCCGGTGAGGTCGTCGCCCAGCGCCGGGTCGAGGACGAACGCTACGCGTTCTTCGCCGAGGCCTCGGTCGTGTTCCTCGACCTGCCCGACGCGGTCTTCCGCGGCTACGAGGGCGACGACCAGCTGCTCGGCCCGGTTCGCGAGGACGACGATGCCCCGATCGCGATCCTGCGCACGGAGATCGCGCGGCTGGAGCCGTCGTTCGTGTACTTCCCGCTTGCGGTTGGCAACCACGTCGATCACCAGCTCTGCCGCGATGCCGGCGTCTCGCTCCTGGCCGAGCCGCGCCGCTGGGTCATGCCCGGGCCAGAGTGGGCGGGACGGGTCGTGTTCTACGAGGACTTCCCCTACGCCTGGTGGAAGGCGTTCCAGTCGCTGGATGAGCTACCCGCGGGCGCGCTGGACGGAATCCCGCCGGAGGTGCTGCTGACGCCGCGCTATGCCGACATCGGCGACCAGATCGAGCGGAAGGTCCGCGGCATCTCCATGTACGAGAGCCAGATGGATCGGCTCTTCGGCGGGGTCAAGGAGATGGGCGCTGCGGTGCGGCAGCGCGCGGCCGCCGTCGGGACGGTCGGTCGAGTTGCGGGCGCCGCCGAGCGGTACTGGCACAGCTACCTGCCGTAACCGCGGCGGGCTGCGGCGCCGGCGCGGCACGGCGGGCATCGCCGGCCTGGGCCCTGTGGCCACACCGCGCCTGGCTCAGCGGTCACGGCGCGCCTGGGCCCTGCGGCCACACCGCGCCTGGGCCCTGCGACCACGGCGCGTATCACCCACAGAGATCAACTCTGGCC
>JAICVI010000154.1 GCA_025935415.1 Chloroflexota bacterium | reverse complement strand
GGTCTTCTCCAAGCCCGCTGTGGCATCGCGGGTCCTCAAGGAGTTCCGCGAGCTGGCGGTCTACGGCCAGGAGGCCCAGCCGATCTTCGCGCCGCTCTCACCTCGCGAGGTGGAGATCCTCGACAACATCGCCCAGGGCATGACCAACAAGCAGGTCGCCTACGCCCTGTCGATCTCCGAGCAGACCGTCAAGAACCACATGAGCTCGATCCTCCGGAAGCTCGCCGTGAACGACCGCACCCAGGCGGTCGTCTACGCGATGCGGCAGGGCTGGATCAAGATGCCCGAGGACTGATCCTCCGTTCCGACTGAGCCCAGGGGTCCATGAGCCGTGGCAGCCACCAAGTCCGATTCCGTGGCGCTCGCCACGACAGACGCTCCGCCCGAGGCTGATCCGACCTCGGGCGTCGAGTTCGCCCTCCGCCTGCAGGCCGAGGCGGCCGCCGTCATGGCCGAGGTCGAGGAGATCGAGCTCCTCATCAACCAGGCGAAGACCGAGTCGGCCCGCCACGAGACCCGCCGGCAGGCCGCGAACGACAAGCTCCTGATGGCCGCCGAGAAGCTCGCCGCCGGGGCCGGCGGCAGCCCCAAGGAGCTCACCGAGCTCGCCAACCAGCTCGTGGCCGTCGGACGCAAGGCCGCGCTGATGGAGGCCCAGATCGACCTGCTCGAGGGCAAGCGCCGATCAGCGACCCGCCTCGCCGATGCCACGAAGGCCCATGCCGACGAGGCTCGCGCCTTCGTGGGCCTGCCAGCCAAGGCCGGCCAGGGCAGAACCAGGACCGCCGAGGAGGCCGCCGCGGGCACGCCGCTCGACGTCAGCCTCGAGCAGGGCGCGCCGATGCCGCCCGGGGTCTCGCGGATGATCCTGACGGCGCAGGAGGACATGCGCCGTGAGATCGCCCGCCAGATGCATGACGGCCCGGCGCAGAGCCTCACCAACATCGTGCTCCAGGCACAGATCGTGGAGCGCCTCCTGGCCAAGGATCCCGACAAGGCCACCGGCGAGGTCCACCAGCTCATCGCGATGGTCCAGCGGACCCTCGACGCGACCAAGACGTTCATCTTCGACGTCCGCCCGATGGTCCTCGACGACCTCGGCCTCGTGCCGACCCTGCGGCGCGCCTCGCGTGACCGCGGGCGTCGCGTCGGCATCGCGGTCGACTTCGAATCCGTGGGCGTCGATCGGCGCCTCCCGGTCGATCTCGAGAGCGGGCTCTTCCGGATGCTCGACGACGCCCTCGCGGCGCATACGGCAGCGCGCCCCGACACCGTCTCGCTCCACCTCGACTGGGGCGAGCAGCTGGTGATCGAGCTCACGGCGGGCCGCCGGCCCGTGCCGGTTCCCGATCCCGACCTGCCGGCGGAGGGGGCGGACCTGCCGCCCGCACTTGCGGACATGGTCGCGGAGCGCCGACGCGCCTACGACGACGCGGTCGAGGCGGCGCGTGTGGCCGCGCTGTCGCGCCTGCCCGAGCAGGCCTGGCGCGAGGTCGCCTCGCGCGCCCGGATCCTCGGGATCCACGCAGAGATGCTCGACGACGGCGCCCGGCTCCACATCGAGGTGGAGCTGCCGGAGGATGCGCCCGCGAGCGCCGTTGCCCCCGAGGCCGCTGCCAGCTGACCGCGGCAGGCGTGGCACTGGCGCCCGCGCAGCGTTGCGGCCCGGCACAGCGGTCTCGCAACTAGGACCAATGGGTCATACGCCTCGATCGCGCGCGGACCGTAGAGTGCAACTCGAACCCACCGGCTCAGACGGGGGGAAAGCCACATGGGAGGCACTCGGTCCATGGCACTCATCAACAAGTTCCTGGCGGCCATTCGTCGGGACGAGGACGGCCAGGGTCTCGCGGAGTACGCGCTGATCCTTGCCCTCATCGCCATCGTGGCGATCATCGCGCTGATCTTCCTGGGCACCCAGGTCTCCGGCATCCTCAGCACCGTTGGTGCGTCCGTCTAACGCGTCCTGAAGTCGCGGCCCGGCTCCTCCGCTCCATCCGGACGGGGGAGCTGCCGGCCTCCGGACATGTCGTTTCGAGGCACCGCGGAGACGCATCCTCGGTTGACATGGCTGGACGGCCCGGCTAGGGTTCCGCACCGACTCCTCTCGGGGGCGAGGGATCTCGCTCTATCGGGCTGGAGATCTTCGTGGGAAAGGAGGTACCAAACTCAAATGCAGTTCCTTACCGCTCTCATCAATCTCGTTCGTCGTGACGACGAGGGCCAGGGTCTCGCGGAGTACGCGCTGATCCTCGCGCTCATCGCCATCGTCGCGATCATCGCGCTGATCTTCCTCGGCACCCAGGTGTCGGGCATCCTCAGCACCGTCGGCGCCTCCGTCTAACGGCGCCTCAACAAGACGCAAACAGGACCGCCGGCGCCCTCGGGTTCCGGCGGTTCGATTTTTCCTCCAGGTCGACCCGGCAAACGGCCCGTCCTTGGACGGGCCGTCGGTGTGCAGGGCGCCTTACGGCGAACCTTGCAACACGCTCGGGTTCTTCCCAACTCTTGCCAGTCGTCCTAGCCCATTCGTATAGTCGCCCGGCACCAGCCCAGTGCTAGAGTGGTGCCACCTGTCACAGCAGCTCACCGGGGAGGGTTTCATTCGTGCGACGGACCAGTCGGCTCGTCCTTCTGCTCGGCATCTTCCTGGCGGCATTGACGTTCGTCGTCGTGCTGCTCATCCGTCCGGGCACCCCTGGGGGCGGCGGCGCGTCCGCCACGGCGAGCGCCCCACCGGTGAACCTGCCCACGGTCGTGGCCGCCGCTGACATCCCGCTCGGGACGGTCATCACGGCCGAGATGGTCACGGTGCAGACGCTCCCGGTCACGAACCGGGACAAGAACGTCCTCGGCGACGTCTCGCAGGCGATCGGGCACACGACGCGCGCCGCGCTCGTGGTCGGCGCCCAGGTCCACAGCAGCGACTTCCAGAATCGCGCCGTGCCGCTGGCCGTGCCGACAGGCCGCCGCGCCTTCGCGATCTCCGTCAACCAGCTCACGGGCGTCGGCAACCTGCTCGACGTCGGCGATTACCTCGACCTCGCGATCAGCCTTCGTGGCGACGCGTTCCCGGTCGTGCAGGTGCTGGCCGACGGCTCGGTGACGGTCGTCTCCGGGATCAACCCGCTGAGCGTCAAGATCCCGCTGCTCCTCCAGGACGTCCAGATCATCGGCACGATCGAGCCGCCGCCTCCGCCCGCCCCGGCCGCCCAGCAGGGCCAGCCTGCGCCCTCGGTCGCGCCGCAGGTCGCCCTCGACCAGACGAAGCTGCTCATCCTCGCCGTCACCCCGGCGCAGGCCGAGATCCTGCTGTACGCACGAACCAGCGGCACGCTGGACGCCATCCTCCGCTCGCCCGGTGACGCCGGACAGACGGTCGAGACGACCGGTGTCATCCTGAAGACCCTCGTCGACAAGTACGGGATCCTGCCGCCGGAGATCGTCCAGGTGCCGATCCCGACGCCGCTCGCGCGTCGCTAAGTCCCTCGAAGGAAGTCTTCGCAACCCCGATGAGCGATCGAATCAAGGTCCTGATCGTCGACGACATCCCGGAGACCCGGGATCACCTCTCGAAGCTGCTTGGCTTCGAGAGCGACGTCGAGGTGGTCGGGGCGGCGGCGGGCGGGCCCGAGGCCATCGAGATGGCCAACGCCCTCAAGCCCGACGTGGTGCTGATGGACATCAACATGCCCGGCATGGACGGCATCACCGCGACCGAGAAGCTGGCCGCGGACGTGCCGACTGCCGCCGTGATCATGATGTCCGTCCAGGGCGAGGCGGACTACCTCCGCCGTTCGATGCTCGCCGGGGCGCGCGAGTTCCTGGTCAAGCCGTTCAGCTCCGACGAGCTGACGGCCTCGATCCGGCAGGTCTGGTCGCGCGAGAAGGAGAAGCTCAGCCGCTACGCACCGGTCGTGACCGGAACGGGCGGCGGCAATGGGCGCAACGACGACGGCAGCGGCGATCCGGCGAACGTCGTCGCGGTGTTCAGCCCGAAGGGCGGCGTCGGGCGAACCACGATCGCGGTGAATCTCGCGGTCGCGGCAGCCCAGGGCGGCAAGAAGGTCGCGTTGATCGACGCCTCCTTCCAGTTCGGCGACGTCGGCGTCCTCCTGAACCTCAACCCGCGCAACAAGTCGATCGCGGACCTCGCCGGCGAGCTCCAGAACGGCGAGGCCGAGTCCCTCGACACCTTCATGATCAGCCACTCCTCCGGGATCCGGGTGCTCCTCGCTCCCCCATCGCCGGAGCAGGCCGAGCTGATCGGCCCGTCGTCGGTCAAGAAGGTCATCGAACGGGCGCGCAGCGACTTCGACCTGATCGTCGTGGACTGCCCCTCGAGCTTCAACGACTCGACCCTCGCCGTCCTCGACGAGGCCGATTTGATCCTGACGCTGCTCACGCTCGAAATCACGAGCGTGAAGAACATGCGCCTGTTCCTCGAGGTCTGCGAGCAGCTGGGCTACGGGCCGGAGAAGATCCGCCTCGTGCTCAACCGCGCGGACTCGACCCTCGGCATCCGGGTCGCGGACGTCGAGCACTCGATCGGCCGCAAGGTCGACCACACGATCGTCAGCGACGGTCGGAGCGTGGTCTACGCGCTGAACCGCGGCGTGCCGTTCTTCCTGAGCAATCGAGAGGCCCAGGTGTCGCAGGACATCTCGAGGCTCGCCGCCGCGGTCACCGGTCCGCCGCCCGTGGCGGCAGCCGCCCGCCCAGGCGAGAAGACCGCCAAGGCCGCGGCCGCTCGCAAGTCGATCTTCTCTTTTCGATAGATAGGTAGGGGGACCGCGCGAAGATGTCACTGCTGAAGCGCATCGAGTCCGCCCGGCCGGGTGGCCCGGGCGAGAACCTGCCGGTGCCGTCTGGCCCGGGAGGCGGTCGTGACGTCCAGCCCGAGGGCGGGAACGGTGGCGGGCCTGCGGCCGCGCAGCCGCGCCTCGTCACCCAGCTGCCCGCGCGCGAGTCGTTCCGGGACGTCAAGTTCCGGATCCAGAACCGCGTCATCCAGGACCTCGACCCGAAGCTCGACCTCACCAACCAGGTCGAGGTTCGCCGCCAGATCGAGGAGATCTTCAGCCGGGTCATCGACGAGGAGGGCCTCGCCCTCACCCGCGCCGAGCGTGTCCGCATGCTCGAGCAGATCACGGACGAGATCATCGGCCTCGGGCCGCTGGAGCCGCTCCTCCGCGACGACTCCGTGTCCGAGATCATGGTCAACGGCCCGCGCCAGGTCTACATCGAGCGCGCCGGCAAGCTCGAGCTCACGAACGTGGTCTTCCAGAACGACGACCACGTCATGCGCATCATCGACCGGATCATCGCCCCGATCGGGCGCCGCGTCGACGAGTC
>JAICVI010000123.1 GCA_025935415.1 Chloroflexota bacterium | reverse complement strand
GACCTTGCTGCCCCTGACCCTGCCCCTGCTGGCCTTGCTGCCCCGCGTTCGCGAGGTCGCGGCGGGCGTCCTGGAGCTGGTTCGCGGCGGATGCCAGGTCGCGGTTCGTCGCGACGCGATCGCTGGCCTGACCGAGCGCGTCGGACAGCTTGTTCAATGCGTCCTGCGCTGCGGCGGTGTTCCCCTGGGCGAGGCTCTGGGCGGCGTCCCGTAGGGCCTGCCCAGCGGCGGCACCGGCCTGCCCGGCGGCGCCTTCGAGCTCCGAAAGCTGCCTGGCGATGTCCTTCTGCTCGTCCGGCGTCATCTCGTCGACCTTGTCGGCGAGATCCTTGACGTCCTTCTGGGCCTGCTTCGGATCTCCCTCCGGGTTCGCCTGAGGGCTGCCGGTGGCCGCGCGCGAGAGGGCACGGCTGAGCGTCGACAGCGCGGCGGCCCGCGTCTCGTTGGCCGGGTCGAGCTGCGCCCGCAGGTCCGCCTCGACGGCCCCGAGCTTGGCGAGGTTCGCATCGAGCTTGTCCGGGTTTTCGCGGAGCTGCTTTGCCAGCTCGCGCAGCTGCTGGGCGAGCTGGGTTCGCGGGTCGTCGGTGTTCGCGCCCTTCTTCTCGAGGTCGTCCGCGAGCCTGTCGATCCGCTCTGCCTGGGTCTTCGCCTCTTCTCGAACCTCACGCGCCTGCGCGATCGCGACGTCCTGCGGGTTCGGGAGCAACCCGACGGGGGCGAGGGCAATCGCCGCCACGAGCGCCACCGCGGCGGGTTGCCGCGAGAGGCGAGGACGGAACAGGCCCGGCGGTACCGTGCGAATGGCCGCGAGCGCGTCCCGGCGCTGGCGAAGGACGAACCGCTCGCGTTCAGCCTCGGGATCGATGGCAGCGCCGCCGCCGCTCGATGCCGCTTCCGCCGCGCCGCGGTCGTTCATGATGTTGGTGACGGCCGTGTCCGGAAACGCGACGGCCAGCGCGAGAGCGCTCGCCGCACGGTCGCCGAGCCCGCCCTCGCGGTCAACGGCGATCGCCGTCTCGCCCAGGCTCGGGCGCGATGTCACTGCGAGCACGAGCAGCGCAAGGCCGGCGATGAGCAGGATCCCGCTGGCGATGGTGGGGGCGATCTCGAGCGGCATCACTCGGGCGAGCGCCCACAGGGCCAGCTCGGCGACCACCCCGGCGGCCACCACGATCCAGGCACGCCGGACGATCCGCCGGACCCAGAGCCGCCGTCCCTGTGGCCGGAGGAGTCGCCGGATGGCCAGGAGGTCTGGGTCGAGAGCCGGCCCGAGGATGGTCCGCGGGTCCACCGGGACGAATCGCTCCGCATCCGAGCGCGCGGCGCCGTGGCGCCGGAAGATCGCCGGCCAGGAGCGGCGACCACGAAGCCGCGGCCTGGCGATGCGCAGGCGCGAGCCGGGAGTGGCTGAACCGCTCGAGGTCATGAAGCGCTCCTCTTCCGGGCGAGGCGGCGCACGAGGCCGGGCAGGCTGGGACGCAAGCGGCGGGTGGGCGTGACGTACTGGACGGACGCGAGCGTCAGCACGATCGAGAGGGCCAGGAACGACAGGACGCTCTTCGGCCAGAAGCGATCGCGGAAGGAATCGGCGCTCACGGCCTCGTCGGCGTTCGCGTCATCGAGTCCGCCGACGGCGACACCGCCTTTGCCGACGAACGGGACGCCGGTCGTGTCGCTGGGATCGATCCTGATGCCGCCGCCGATGCCGACGCCGGGCGCGGGAACGGGCTCCACCGGGACGCCGTCGGGCGGGAAGATGTCGGTCTGGGGCGTGTTGAGGATGCTCGAGATCAGTCCGCAGGTGCCGCCGAAGGCGCCGTCCTCGGTGCCACACAGGACGTCTGCCTGGGCCACGAACGGGTTCAGGTACAGGACCGCCTCGGAGGGCTGCCGGCGGGCACCGGTCGCACTGACCTCGCCGGTGGTGCTGAAGTAGACCCACAGGAAGAAGGTGCCGATGGTCAGCACGAGGGTGATGACGAACGTGAGGCCGGTCGAGGCGCCGGTTCTCCGCGTCAGCGCCGAGAAGAAGATGCCGATCGACCCGAGACCGATCACCGTGGCGAAGAGCACCAGGTAGCCACGGACGACGTCGTCCGGCGCGACCCCGCCGTAGACGAAGACGAGGGCCGTCACCGGGATCGATGCGAGGATCAGGACGAAGACCCAGGCGAGCGCGCTGAAGAGCTTGCCGAGGACGATCGCGAAGGAAGAGATCGGGGTGACGGCGAGGAGGTCCAGGGTCTGGTGCTCTCGTTCGCTGCTGATCGCGCCCGCGGTCGCGGCGGGCGCCAGGACGGAGACCATGAGCGTCTGGAGCATGAGCAGCCCGAGGAAGATCCCGCGACCGACCGACGCCCCGGCATACGTTGTCTGGCCGCCGAATGCCGAGAGGTTGCGGATCTGTTCCTCGTTGATCCGCTGGAGCATCCAGGCGAACAGCGCCAGGAGCAGCACATGGATCGTCACGACGACGAACGCCCGGCGGCCGCGCATCCGGCCGCGCAGCTCCTTGACGATGATCGCGCTCATCCCGGAGGGGAGCGGCACGCTCCGCCCGCGAAGCGGCACGCGGCCCCGGAACGGAAGCCGGCTGGCGAGGGTGCTCACACCACCGGCGCTCCCATCGTGGCCTCGTCGCGATCGGTCACCTGGAGGAAGAGCTCCTGGAGGTCCGTCGCGGCAGGAGAGTAGCTGGCGACCCTGATCCTCGAGGCGATCGCGGCGGCGAGCAGCTGCGCGGCGCCGGCCTCGTCGCCGCGAAAGCCGATCTCGATGAGCCCGGAATCGAGCGTCGCGGACGCGACGTCCGGCTGTCCTTCGAACCAGGCTCGTGCGGCATCGAGGGCTTCGGCGTCACCGAGCACCCGCACCCGCAGCACCTCGCCGACCCGGAGCTTCTGGCCGATCTCCGCGATCGTTCCGGCGGCGAGGACGCGGCCTCGATCGACGATCGCCACGGACGTGCACAGCTCCTCGAGCTCCGGCAGGATGTGGCTGCTGATGAGAATCGTCTTGCCGAGGGTTCGCAGCTCGCGCAGGAGCTCCCGGAGCTCCACGCGCGCTCGGGGGTCGAGGCCGGATGCCGGCTCGTCGAGCAGGAGCACCTGCGGATCGTGGACGAGCGCATGCGCAAGGCAGAGCCGCTGCTGCATGCCGCGGGAGAGGCTCTGGACGTAGGCGTCGCGCTTCGCCGCGAGGTCGACGAGCTCGAGGAGGTCGTCGATCATCCGCTTCCTGCGAGCCGGCCCCAGGCCGTAGCAACGACCGAAGAAGTCGAGGTATTCCCAGACTTTCATGTCGTCGTAGACCCCGAAGCTGTCCGGCATGTAGCCGAGGACGCGACGAACTGCCTGGGGGTTCCTCGTCACGGACTCGCCGGCAATGAGGGCATCCCCCGATGTCGGAAGGAGCAACGTCGCGAGCATGCGCAGCATCGTCGTCTTGCCGGCGCCGTTCGGCCCGACGAGCCCGAAGATCTCGCCCTCCGGTACCTCCAGGTCGACGCCGCTGACCGCGAGCGTGCCGGGATAGCGCTTGACGAGCCCGCGGGCCTCGACGATCGCGGTCACCTGATGTCTCCCTCGAGGACGAGCTGGAACCCGAACCCGGCCTGCAGCTCGGGATTGTCGTTCACGAACCGGACGAGGACCTGGCCTGTCGTCGGGTCGGCGTAGCGCTGTGGATCGGCGAGGCTGTACGGCGCGTCGCTCGTCATTCGGGGGAGTCGCAGCCAGACGCCATCGCCGGATCGATCGAAGACCTCGATCTCGGGCAGGAAGTCCTGGCGCCGCGCCTGGCACCCAGGCGGGGTGGTGTTGTTCGAGTCGGTGCAGGCGACCGGGATCGATGGCAGCGGCTCGATCTCCTTGCCGCCGCCGAGCGCCCCGAGCGCGCCGCCCGAGGTCAGGGCCAGGCGAATCGCCGTGGCATCGAACGTTCCTTCGAACGGGATCGGGCGGTAGGCGAGCGTCGCCGTGCCACTGCCCATGCTGAGGAAGAAGCGGTCCTTCGAGAAGAACTGCGCGTCCGACTGGACGACGGTCGTGCGCATCAGATCGGACGAGAACGACACATGCCCCTGCACGCCGATCGACACCGGCACGTAGTACATGACGTTGCCGTTCAGGCGCGGCGCCTGGGAGCTGACCTTGACGTCGAGGACCTGGCCATCGGCGAAGGCCATGACGACGGCCTGGTCCGCGGACAGCGAGTTGCTGAACATCCCGGTCGGGTCGAACGTGAGCTGGTTGACCATCTGGTATCGGATCGACTGCTGGATGGAATCGGGGTTTGCTCCCTGGAATTGCTGTCCGATGATCTGATCGGCCAGGGACGAGCCGAACGGGTTGTCCTGCACGACGAGCTTGACGTCCTTCGACACGTGCGGGCCGACGTTGCCGAGCACGGCCACCGAGCTCCCGAGGACCACGGCGACGTTCTCCAGCGGCTTGTCGGAGGCGTTCTCGAACGTGCCGGTCAGCGTGCCGCTGGAGAGCTGCAAATTCGCGCGCATGCGTGGCGCCTCGACGGGCACCTGGGCCCGCACGATCCTGATCGAGCCGGTGCCCACGGACAGGTTCCGGACCGCTGATGGCTCGCCCGGCCCGGTGCCCTGGATGATGTCGAGGGTCGTCGTCGCCTGACCGAACGGATCACCGGCGATCGGCCCCGCGAGCAGCGCGCCCTGTGGCACGTCGATGCGGTAGGTCGCCCGGCTCGGGGAGAACACGCCGAAGTAGACCTGGGCGGTCGCCTCGGTGGCGTCCGGTGCGCCGCGGACGATCGCCACCTCGTTGACGACGACGTCCGTGCCCTTGAGGAGCGCCCCATAGCCGAAGCCCGCGGCCGCGAACGCCAGGACGAGGACCGGCATGGTGATCCAGGCAAGCTCGCGACGATCGAGGCGCTTGAGGATCAGGTAGTTGATCGGACCGATGATCAGGATGTAGGCCCCGATGATCCCCAGCAGCCCGCCCGTCGGTGGAAGGGCCAGCGCGGGGACCTGGTAGACGGCCTGGATGAGCTGGCTGTCGTCCGTCAGCAGCGTCCCGTCCGCGGTGCGCGCCGGCAGCTCGGCTCGCCAGAGCGCCTCCGCGATCTTGCTGTCCGCCATCCAGCCGCTCGTCGGATCGAAGCCGAGGATCGTCACGCGACCGGCGCCGTAGGTCAGCTCCGCGGCCGTCACGCGATCTCCGGAGGTCGCGAGCGTCCGGCCGTGCGCCAGTGCACCGGCCATGGCCGGCACGTCGGCAGCGTTCGCGGGGGCGGGCCCGAGCAGCGACACCAGGGTGCTCGCGGCGGCGTCCACGGTGGCCGTCGGCCGGTAGGGGAGGATGTCGTCCGGGAACGCGGAGAGGGTGCCGATGCCGGCGCTGCCGCCGACGATCACGAGTCGCCCGCCAGCGGAGATCCAGCGTCGCAGCGCATCGAGCTGGTCCGGGCTGAGGCTGTTGCTGTCGATGTCCTGCCAGACGATCCGGTCCAGGGTCGACCAGCCCTCGACGCGCGACGGCAGGTCGGCGGGCGTCAGCGGCACGATGGCAGGGGCCACTCCGGTCGTGCTGTTCGGCAGCTTGATCTGCTCGACCAGCGGGCCGGGCTCCCCGGCGAGGACGCCGACGACGAGCTGGGTCGCGTCGTGGACGAGGTAGGCCACCGTCGCGCTCTCGAGCTTCTGGCCGTCGGCCACGAGCTCGACCGTGACGTTGCGCCCGAACGCCGGCGGCTGGGCATGGAGGACGTAGGTCTGGCGCGAGCCCGTCGGCAGGCTCACGGCCATGGCATAGCGCGCGTTCGCCTGGGATCCGCCGTCCATCTGGAGCTCGCCGACGATCGGCGGCCCGTCGTTCTGGAGTTCGACCTCGATCGCCGCCCACGACCCGGCGCGAGCGTGGCCCTGGAGCAGGATCCGGGCGTTCATGTTCAACGCGCCGGCCGCCGAGCCGGCGATCGCGAGCGGCCCGAGCGACAGCGACGCCAGCGCGAGCAAGGTCGCGAGCCGGAGCGCCACGCGGTTGCGCGGGCTCACGGTCGTGCGCGACGTTGTGCCCGTCGGCCGGTGCGGCACGCGTCCTCCTCTGGGTGGCGTCGGTGGCTCCGCACGGGCCCTCATTCGCCGCGCAGCCGACCCAAGACGCCGCACGCCCCCGAGAAGTTGCGCGGCGACCCCGGCAGCCTCGGCGATCGCGGCGCCGGGAGTGCCTATCGTACGATTCCGGCCCGTGCCGTCGATCCGTCCGTTCCGCGCGCTGCGCTACTCCCGCGAGCAGGTCGACGACCTCGCGGCCGTGGTCGCGCCGCCATACGACGTCATCTCCCCCGAGGAGCATCGGCGGCTCCTGGCGCGCGATCCACGCAACGTCGTCCGCCTCGACCTTCCCCACGACGAGGCCGGGGATCCGCCCGACGAGCGCTACCGCCGGGCCGCACGCACGCTGGCCGAGTGGCGCTCGGACGGCGTGCTCCGGCGCGACCCGCGGCCCGCCCTCTATGCCTACGAGCAGCGCTACGTGATCCCGGGCACGAAGCGTGAGGCGTTGCGCCGGGGTGTCTTCGCGCGCGTCGAGCTGGAGCCGTTCGGGCCTGGAAGCGGTGTTCGCGCGCACGAGCGGACGCTCGCCGAGCCTCGCGAGGATCGCTACCGGCTGCTCCGCGCGACGAACGTCAACACCAGCCCGGTGGTGGGGCTCGGAGACGACCCCAGCGGCACCGTTTCGGAGTGGCTGCGCGACGTCGCGGCAACGCCGCCGGCTGCCGGGCTCGTCGATGCGGCCGGGGTCGAGCACCGGCTCTGGATATCCGCGCTCGGTGAGGACGAGGCTCGGGATGCCAGGCTGCGAGCCGTGACGGAGCGGCTCGGCGGGACCGCGATCACCCTGGCCGACGGCCACCATCGCTACGAGACGGCGCTGCGCTATGCGGACGAACGCCGCCGCGGACCGGTCGTCGACGACCAGCCGGCCTGGAACGAGATCCTGATGCTCATCCTCGAGCCGATCGAGGGTGCCCTGACCGTGCTGCCGACGCACCGCGTGCTGCTCGGTCTCGACGATGCGGCTGCCGACCGGCTGCCGCGGGAGGCGGAGGAGCTGTTCGACGTGCAGCCGGTGGCCCGGGACGAGCTCGTCGCGGCATTCGATGGGTCGCGGGAGGCTCCCGGGGGTGAGGGCCGCTTCGGGCTGTGGACGCGGCAAGGTGGCGCGATCCTGCGAGCCAGGCGAGCCGCGTTCGTGCCGTACCTCCCGGCCGGCGGGGCCGCGGTGCGGCGCCTCGACGTGACG
>JAICVI010000155.1 GCA_025935415.1 Chloroflexota bacterium | reverse complement strand
TGGTTCGACCAGGCCAGCGGCGACGGTGGCCAGGTCATCGTCGACCAGACCACGCCGAACGAGGGCAACCCCGGCGTGCCCGCGTACGTGTTCGGCACGTACTTCGGGATCTCGCCATACCGCTACGACCCGACCGAGACGAACACGTTCTTCGGCAACGAGCCGATCGATGGCGGCATCAACCTCAACGACCGATCCGAGTTCTACATCCCGTGGGTGCAGAACCGCGGCAACGTCAACCAGCTTTTCCTCGGCACCTACCGCATCTACCGGACCGATAACGCGGAGACCGCCAGCGCCCCGGACGTCACCTGGGAGCCGATCAGCCCCGACCTGACGAGCGGGTGCACCGGCGCTGCCGCGAACGGTGGCCGTGGCTGCCTCATCAGCGCGATCGGCGTTGCCGACGGTGGTGACGGGGTCTACGCCGGCACCGACGAAGGCTGGATCCAGGTCAGCGCGGACGCCGTGACGTCCGACTCCCCGAGCTGGCACCGGGTCGGCGTCGGGACGCTGCCCGACCGGCCGGTCAACCAGTTCGCGGTCGACCGCTCCAACTGGCGCGTCGCCTACGCGGCGTACGGTGGATTCGGGCCGGCGACGCCGGGCAACAGCGGACATGTGTTCGCCACGTCCGACGGCGGCGCCCACTGGAAGAACATCACCGCCAACCTGCCGGACGTGCCGGTCAACACGATCGTCATCGACCCCGCCGATGCGACGACGCTGTACGTCGGGACCGACGTCGGTGCCTTCTTCACGACCAACGGCGGCCAGAAGTGGTTCAACCTCGGCAGCGCCATGCCCAAGGTTTCGGTGTGGCAGCTCGACTACGACGCCACGAACGGGGTCCTGCTCGCAGGCACCCATGGTCGCGGCGCATACACCCTGGGCAATTCGACGCAGCGCCCCGCGCTCGTCGTCTCGAAGGCCGATGACGGCACGCCGGTCGGCCCTGGCAGCACGATCCATTACACGATCACGCTGCGGAACATCGGCAGTGCCGCCGCCACCGGCGTCTCCGTCACCGATCCCGTGCCGGCGCATACCACGGCCAGCAACATCGGGAATGGCGGTTACCTCGGCGGCAAGACCGTCCACTGGGACGGCCTGACTGTCGCCGCCGGCGACAGCATCACCCTGACCTACGACGCCACGATCGACGCGGCCCTGTCCGGATCGGTCACGGCCATCGTCAACGACGGCATCGTGGTCAAGAACGCGAGCGGGACGCTCACGACCGGAAGCCCCCACACGACGCACATCGCGCCGGCGCACGGGCTCCAGGTCGAGCCGGAGGCCGGCGTCGAGGGCGCCAGGGACGGCCAGAGCGCGTCGTTCATCGAGCACCTGACCAACACCGGCTACCAGTCGGACTCCTACTCCGTGTCCGCGTCCGGCGGCAGCTGGACGTCCGCCGTCTACGACGCCACGTGCACCACACCGCTGACCACGACGCCGAGCGTGGCTGCCGGTGCCACGGTCGACGTGTGCGTGAAGGTCGACGTGCCAGCGGATGCCGCGGAACAGGCTACGAACGACACGTCGTTCGACGCCACCTCCGTGGCCGACTCGTCGGTCACCGCATCGGCGACGCTGACGACCATCGCCGCGCAGTTCGACACCCTTCTGGTCGACAACGACACGAACGACCCGATCGACTCGGCGCCGTCCTATCAGGCCGCCCTGGACACCGACGGTGTCGACTACGGTTACTGGGATCTCGCCGAGAACCCGGTCGTGCCCGCGTCGTACCTCGCCGCGCACACCAACATCGTCTGGTTCACAGGCAACAGCTACCCGGCCCCGATCGGGCCGTACGAGTCCGAGCTGGCCGCCTTCCTCGATGGTGGCGGACGGCTGCTGATGTCCGGCCAGGACATCCTTGACCAGGCAGCCGGGACCACGCCGTTCGTGCAGAACTACCTGCACATCGACTGGGACGGCACGGAGGTCCAGAACGACAAGGCCACCACCGCGGTGCATGGCGTGAGCGGCAACCCCGTCACGAATGGCATCGGAGCCGTCGCGATCGACCACTCCGTCCTCAACGCCGCGTTCGAGGACCAGATCACGCCGATCGCGCCGGCCACGGCCGCGTTCACGGACGACAACGCCGCGACCGATGCGCTCACCGTCGCCGACGGTGGCTACAAGGTCGTGTTCCTCGCCTTCCCATTCGAGAGCTACGGCAACGCAGCGGAGAAGGCCCAGCTCATGAACCTGGTCCTGACCTGGTTCGGGTCGTAACATTCCTGGCCGCCGAGCATCGGCCAGCGGCCGCCAACCTTGCAGATCGTGTGAGATAGCGATTTGACGGGGCGCTCCGCGCCCTCTCTCGGGAACCAGACGAGGCCCGCCGGCGACGCCGGCGGGCCTCGTCATACGTTCCAGAGGTTGCATGCGAGCTCGGGGTGCGGGAAGCAGGCCGGGCCTTCGCTGGAACTTTCCGGCCGCACCGGCAGATTGACAGGCCGCTCAGCCGAGGAGCGCGAGCACCTCGGGCAGTCGATCGATGGTCTCGCGGTCGAACGGCGCCGGCATCCGCACGATGACCGTCCGGAATCCGAGGTCCAGGTAGGGGCGGTATGCCTCGGCGATCGCCTCCGGCGGGCCCATCAGCACCGGGATGTCCTCCGGCTCCGGGATTCCGTTCTGCGCCAGCTGGTCGCGCCGCCGTTGCACCGCGGCCTCGACGGTGTCGCGGATGATCGTGGGGAAGCTCACCGTGAGCTCGATCTCCGCGATGTCGCGGCCGGCCTCGGCGCAGTGCTCGGCCAGGATGCCGAGCCGCTCCTTCAGCGTCTCGACGTCGCCCGAGGTGTTCCAGCCATCGGCGTGGCGGGCCACGGTCCGGAGCGTCTTCCTTGGCCCGCTCCCGCCGACGAGGATCGGGAGGTGGTGCTGCACGGTTGCAGGCAGCGAGAGCGCGTCCGTGAAGGTGTAGAACCGGCCCTCGTGGGTCACGTGCTCGCCGTCGAGCAGGCGCCGCATGAGCGGCACCGCCTCCTCGAGGCGATCGAGCCGCTCGCCGACGCTCGACCCGAAGTCGATGCCGAAGGCCTCGTGCTCGCGCTCGAACCAGGCGCCGCCGATCCCCAGCACCGCTCGACCGTTGGAGATGTGGTCCAGCGTCGTGACGATCTTCGTGGTGAGTCCGGGGTTGCGGAAGGTGTTCGCGCCGACCATCAGGCCGAGGCGGACACGCTCCGTGCTCGCCGCGAGGCCCGCGAGAACGCTCCAGCCCTCGAGGATCGGCTGCTCCCACGGGCCCTGGATCGCGAGCAGGTGGTCCCAAGTCCAGATGGAGTCCCAGCCCGCGGCCTCGGCGGCAACGGCGGAATCGCGCAGCTCGGGCCAGGTGGTCTGCTGCGGCCACAGCTGGATCCCGAACAGCGGCGTTCCGGGCATCGCCTCAGTCCTCCAGGTGGTCGTGGACCGCCACGATGCGGAGGCGGAAGGAGACCCGCTGCTGCGAGCGGAACCCGGCGACGCTCTCGTCATCGGCCTCGTCGTAGCGCACGGCCAGCTCGACGATGTCGTCTCGGGCCTTCGCCACGTCGTCGACGACCTCCTCGACGACGGCCTGGACACCGATCCAGTTGAAGGGGTCCGCGACGTCCATGAACGCCAGCGAGACACGACCGTCGCGGCGGAGATCGGCCGGCCAGCGGCGCGAGTCGCGCGAGTTCACGAGGATCCTGTCGTCCGGCTCGAGGCGATACCAGATGACCGCCTGGTGGGGTTCGCCGTCCTCGCCGCTCGTGCCGAGCACGGGGTAGAGGCGACCCTCCAGGAAGGTCCGGACGCGGTCGGACAGCGGTGCCTGGGGTGGGAGGTCCATGGCCCGGAATCGTACGTCAGGCGAGCCGTTCACCCGCTTCGATGCGCAGGTCCAGCACGTTTTCCGGTGGCGCGAGCGGGCAGGACCACTTCGGATCGAACGCACACGAGGGATGGAACGCGAAGTTGAAGTCCAGGACCAGGCTGCCTGGCATCCGGCCGGGGCCGAGGTCGGCGCTCTTGGCGGTGTCCAGGAGGTAGCGGCCCGCGCCGTACGTCTCGCGGTTGTTGGTGGCGTCGCGGAACGGGAGGAACAGGCCGCCGGCATAGCCCGCCATCCAGTACACGCCGAGCCGCCGATTCCCCGTCGCGAAGGGCACGTCCACGAACCCGATCCGCGTGAGCTCCTCCTGCCCGCCGGTGCTGACCGGCAGGGCGAGCGTCAAACCGCCGAACGCGGGCCCGGTGAGGCCCGGCGCGGCGATCACGGTGGCGTCGGATGCGGCTGCGATGCCCGGGTCGGCCGGCGCGTCGTCTTCGCCGCCGGCCTCGACGACCGCCTCGAGGCGCAGGGCCGGGTCGTACGGGAAGTGCAGGGCCCGGAACGCGGCGCGCCGTTCCGGCAGCACGGGCGATTCCGGATGCGTGCGGTAGAGCGTCTCGCGCGTCTCGCGCCACGTCTGCCAGGCTCGCTCGGGATCGTCCGCGGCCATGCTCCGAACCGCCGCGTAGAGGTCGGAGACGCGGCGCCGCCAGTCGGCGAGGTCCAGCCGGTCGATGGCGATCAGGCGCTCCGGCGGGACAGTCCGCGAACGATCACCGCGAGGCCCACGACGATGAGGCCGAGTGGCCAGACGTCGCGCCACGGGATCGCGGGCATGCGGTAGCCGAGCGTCACCTCCGCGAGGAACCACAGCCCGACGGCGATCAGGACGAGGCCCCAGATGCGCGCCGCGGTGTCGCCGGCCTGCACGACCGCGGGATTTCCCGCGAGGCGGCGTGCGGCTTCCTCGGTCTCGCGGCCGAGGCGCTTTCCGGCTTCCTCGGCCTGCTGGCCGAAGCGTTCGAAGCGCTCCTCCACTGTGGGCGGGCGAGGCGGCTCCGGCGGCTCGATCGGCGGGGCCTGTGGCTCGATCGGCGGAGCCTGTGGCTGGATCGGCGGGGCCGGCGGCTGGTCGGTCACCGGGCCATCCTAGTCCCATCCCCCGGCGTCCCGCCTAGACTCCCGCGCATGGCTGAGATCGGCGTCTTCGGCGGCTCCGGCTTCTACTCGCTGCTCGAGGAGGTCCGCGAGATCAAGGTCGACACGCCGTACGGGCCGCCGTCGGATTCGTTCTTCCTCGCCACGGTGGCCGGCCGGGAGGTCGCATTCCTGCCACGGCACGGCCGCCGCCACACCATCCCGCCCCACCTGATCAACTACCGCGCCAACGTCTGGGCGATGCGCTCGCTCGGGGTCAAGGCCGTGATCTC
>JAICVI010000216.1 GCA_025935415.1 Chloroflexota bacterium | reverse complement strand
TCGTGGCGCTGCTCCTGGCGTTCATCGCCTGGAATGGCGTCCAGCTCTTCAGCCACTCCGGTGTCCCGATCCCCCAGGTCCTGTCGGGCACGTGGCGGCCGGACCCGACGAGCGAGGGCGGCTCGAGCTACGGGCTGCTGCCGTTCATCATCGGGACGCTCGCCGTCATGAGCCTCGCGGCGATCATCGCCACGCCGCTGTCCGTGGGCCTCGCGCTGTTCATGGCCGAGGTCGCGCCGCGCTGGGCGCGGTCCATCACCCAGCCGGCGATGGAGGTCTTCGTCGGCATCCCGAGCGTCGTCTACGGCTGGCTCGGCCTGACCGTGCTGGTTCCGGCGATCCGCGAACACCTCGGCGGGCTCGGGTTCACGCTCGGCTTCAGCTGGTTCGCCGGTGGCCTCGTCCTCTCGATCATGATCCTGCCGACGATCACCAGCGTCGCCCTCGACGCGTTCACCTCGGTCCCCGCCGAGCAGCGAAGGGCTTCGCTGGCCCTCGGCACGACGCGCTGGCAGACGATCCGCCACATGCTCATCCCGAGCGCCGTGGGCGGTGTGGCCACCGGGGTTGTGCTCGGGATGATGCGGGCCGCCGGCGAGGCCCTCGCGGTCCAGATGGTGATCGGCAACCGGCCCGTGATCCCCACGGGCATCACCGACCCGCTGACGACGCTCACGAGCCAGATCACCCTCGACATGGGCAACACGGTCGCGGGCGAGCCCTGGAACGAGGCCCTCTGGACGATGGGCCTGGTCCTGCTCCTGATCTCGTTCGGGTTCGTGGCGCTCGTTCGACGGCTGGCCAGTGCCCGCGCGGAGCGCGCTGGATGAGCCGCGTCCTCGTCGCCGACCGGCTCGCGACCGCGACGCTCTGGGGGATCGCGATCGCCGTGGTCGCGGTCCTGCTCGGGATCATCGCGCACTTCGTCCTTGCGGCCGCGGGCGCTGGCGCGCTCTCGCCGTCGTTCCTGTTCGGCAATCCGAGCGACACCGAGATCGGCGGGATCGGGCCGATCCTCTTCAACTCGGTCTACGTCCTCGTGCTGACCCTGCTGATCACGATTCCGCTCGGCATCGCCGGCGGCATCTACATGGCCGAGTACGCGCGCGAGGGCCGGCTGACGGCCTTGATCCGCTTCAGCCAGGAGCTCATCAGCTCCGTGCCCTCCATCGTGGTCGGGATGTTCGGGCTGGCGCTGTTCGTGAGCGCGACCCGCATCGGCTACACGGCGCTCGGCGGCTCACTCGCCCTCGTGGTGTTCAACCTGCCGCTCCTGGCGCGTCTCGCCGAGCAGGCGATCCGGGCCGTCCCGGCGGACGAGCGCCACGGCAGCCTTGCGCTGGGAACGTCGAGGTGGCAGACGATCCGGCACGTCGTCCTGCCCCTGGCGATCCCCGGAATCGTGACCGGGATCATCCTCACGGCCGGCCGGATCTTCGGCGAGGCGGCGGCGCTGATCTTCACCTCGGGGCTTGCCACGCCAGCGCGCTACGACTTCTCCAACCTCGACCTGCTCGACGCGCGGTCGCCGTGGAGCCCGCTCCATCCGGCGACCACGCTGTCCGTGTACATCTGGAAGCTCAACTCCGAAGGCCTCGGGCAGTTCGTCCGCCAGATCGCCGATGGCAGCGCCGCGGTGCTGGTCCTGATGGTCCTCGTCTTCAACGTCAGCGCCCGCGGGCTCGGGCGCCTGCTCCAGCGCCGGATCTCCGGTGCCTAGCCCCGGCATCGTGGCGGTCGAGGACATGCGTCCGGCGCTGCCCACCGACCGTGTCGCACGTGACCCGCTGGTCGCACGTGCCGCACCTCGAGCGCCAAAGCTCCAGATGTCGGACGTCTCGGTCCACTACGGCGCCTTTCGAGCAGTTCGCGACGTCGCGCTGGCGATCCCGCCGAACTCGGTCACGGCGTTCATCGGTCCGTCCGGCTGTGGCAAGAGCACGATCCTGCGCTGCTTCGACCGGATGAACGACCTGATCCCCGGCGCAAGGGTCAGCGGCCGGGTGCTCCTCGACGGCGAGGACATCAACGCGCCGGCCGTCCAGGCGGTCGAGCTCCGGCGACGGGTCGGTTTGGTCTTCCAGCGGCCGAACCCGTTTCCGATGTCGATCTTCGAGAACGTCGTCTACGGCCCCCGCCGTCATGGCGTCTCGGACCGGCGGGAGCTCGATGCGATCGCCGAACGGAGCCTCCGCCGGGCCGCCCTCTGGGACGAGGTCAAGGACGACCTGCGAAGGAAGTCGGGGCTGGCGCTCTCGGGCGGGCAGCAGCAGCGGCTGTGCATCGCGCGGACGATCGCCGTCGACCCCGAGGTGATCCTCATGGACGAGCCGGCCTCGGCGCTCGATCCCATTGCCACGCTCCGCATCGAGGAGCTGATCGCGGAGCTGCGCGCGGAGTACACCATCGTCATCGTCACCCACAACATGCAGCAGGCGTCGCGGGTCAGCGATCGAACGGCGTTCTTCACGATGGGCCAGGACCGGGCGGGCTACCTCGTCGAGCTCGACGACACGGTCAAGATCTTCACGAACCCTCGCGAGCAGCTGACCGAGGACTACATATCCGGACGGTTCGGCTGATGGACACGAACGTGGACCCCACGATGACCGTGCCACGCAGCGCCGTGGCCCCTCCATCCCGCATCGCCCTCGATCGCGACGAGCGCTTGGTCAAGGACGGCATCCTGCGCATGGGCTCGCTGGTCGAATCACAGATCCGCGACGCCATCCGGGCCGTCGTCGATCGGGACGCCGGCCTGGCCGAGCATGTGATCGCGGAGGACGACCGCGTCAACGAGATGCAGCGCGAGATCGCGGACACCGTGCTGATGACGATCGCCACGCAGTCCCCCGTCGCGCGCGACCTGCGGTTCCTGATGGCCCTGGATCACGTGGCCTCCGAGCTGGAGCGGATCGGCGACCACGCGTCCGGGATCGCCAAGGTTGCGCGCCGGCTGTTCGAGGAGCCGGCCATCCGCGAGATCCGGGACCTCGCGCGCATCGGCAACCTCGCCGCCGAGCAGGTTCGGGGCGTGGTCTCCGCGCTGATCGACATCGACGATGCGCTGGCGCGCCACGTCGCGGCCAGGGACGACGAGATCGACCACGGCTACCGCACGATCTTCGGTGAGATCATCGACCTGATGCGCGCCGATCCGCAGTCGGTCGAGAGCGGCACGCGCGTGATCCTCGCGGCCCACTGGGTCGAGCGGATCGGCGATCGGGTGACGAACATCGCGGAGGACGTCGTGTACCTCGCCAGCGGCCAGGTGGAGGATCTCAATCCATGAGCGCTGGGGCCGACATGGGACAGCCGCCCATTGGACCTGGGGGAACCGATCGTGCGCCGGCGCATGGCTCCTGGCCGGGGCAGAGGATCCGGGTCATCTTCGTCTGCACCGGCAACTCGGCACGGAGCCAGATGGCCGAGGCGATCCTCCGGCATGAGGCCGGCGACCGATTCGAGGTCGTGAGCGCCGGTGTCTCGCCCCGCGGCGT
>JAICVI010000039.1 GCA_025935415.1 Chloroflexota bacterium | reverse complement strand
CGGAAGTCGTTCCAGCGCCTCGCCGAGCGGCTCCGCGACTTCGACGAGGGCGGAAATCTGGCGAGCGACGTATACGCGCCGGCGGCCTATCGTGCCGTGATCATCGAGCGTGAGGCGGATCCCCTCGTTACCGCGGTCCCGTGGCCGTGGCCGGACATCAAGCCCGCCGACTTCAGCCAGCCGAAGCCAGACGGAAGCGGGCCGCCGTTCCCCCATCGGACGCTGTCGACTGACGACGTCGCGAAGCTCGATGTCGGGGAGGTGCCCGGTGGAATGCAGGGCCTGATCCTCAAGGCACCCGACGGCAAGACGTACTCGTTTGTTCTCAGGCCACTGCTGCCGAACGAAACGGAGTAGCGGGCGCCGTCAGCTCGCCTCGGCGAACCGCTCGCCGGCGTACGACACGAAGCGGGTCTGGCGCTTCTTGAACCAGAGCTGAAGGTCGCCCGTCGGACCGTTGCGGTGCTTCGCGAGCTTCAGGTTGATGATCTCGCCGTCCGCGTCCTGGTCCTCCGCTCCGCGATCTTTCTCGCGATAGAGGAACAGCACGAGGTCCGCGTCCTGCTCGATCGCGCCCGACTCGCGGAGGTCCGACAGCCGCGGCTCCTTCGACTCGCGCATCTCCGGCTGGCGTGACAGCTGGGACAGGGCGATCACCGGGACGGACAGCTCGCGGGCAAGAGCCTTGAGGCCGCGAGAGATCTCGCTGACCTCCTGCACGCGGTTCGAATCCCGGTTCGAGGTCGCGGCCTGCATGAGCTGGAGGTAGTCGACGATCACCAGGTCGAGGCCGGATTCCGCCTGGAGCCTTCGCGCCTTGGTTCGAAGCTCCATGGAGGTGATGTTGGGTGTGTCGTCGATGTACAGCGACGCCTCCGAGAGGTCGTTCATGGCCGGAGCGATGCGGGTGAAGTCGAGCTCCTCCAGGAAGCCCGAGCGGAGGCGCTTCGAGTCGATGTTGGCGACGCTGGAGAGCAGGCGCAGCACCAGCTGCTCCTTGCTCATCTCCAGGCTGAACACGCCGACGGTCTTGTGCTCTCGGACCGCGGCATGCTCGGCGATGTTGAGCGCGAAGCTGGTCTTGCCGACCGACGGGCGGGCCGCAACGATGATCAGGTCGCTCCGCTGGAACCCGGTCGTCAGCTGGTCGAGGTCCAGGAAGCCGGACGAGATACCGCTCAGCTCGCCACGGTGCGCGTGCAGGTAGTCCAGGCGGTCGTACGCCGAGTGGAGGAGCTCCTTGAGCTGGGAGAAGCCCGCGGTGATCCGCCGGTTCGAGACCTGGAACAGCTCCGATTCCGCGCGGTCGATCGCCTCCTGGATCTCCGCGGGATCCTCATACCCGATCCCGGCGATCTTCCCGGCCGCCCCGATCAGGTTCCGGAGGACCGCCTTGCGCTCGACGATGCGGGCGTACTGCACGGCGTGGACCGCCGTCGGAGTCTGGTTCGAGAGCTGTGAGAGGTACGCGCGCCCGCCGATCTGCTCGAGGTCCTCACCGCGCTCCAGGGTCTCGGCGACGGTGACGAGGTCGACCGGCTCCCGTCGCTCGAAGAGCTCCAGCATCGCCTTGTAGACCGTGCCGTGGGCCTGGCGGTAGAAGTCCTGCGGCTGGAGGAATTCCGCAATCTCGATGATCGTCTCGCGGTCGATCAGGATGGCACCCAGCACCGACTGCTCGGCTTCGAGGCTGTGGGGCGGCAGGCGGTCGATCATCGGGCTCCAACGGTGGCGGGTGGCTGTGACAACGGACTGTCACCGCGCGGGCCCTCGCCGGGAACCCGTTTACCAACGACTTATGCCTGCCCAGGGCACATCGGCGTGGACGGCCTGCGGACAAGTGGGGATGGGCTGTGGACCGTCAGCCAGAGCCCTCGTCGCCCTCGGGCGCCGCCCATCCGGGCGTCTCAGCGCCGTCCGGCCACGCCGCGATGCAGACCTTGTTGCCGGCTCGATCGGCGAGGATCCAGCTGCCGGGCGCATTCGTCTCCTCGACGATCGCCCCGCCGGCCGCAAGCGCTGCGGCGAGACGCCGCTCGCCCTCCTCGCGCGCCACCGAGACGTCGACGTGCATCGCGTGCCGCAGTGGCTTCTCCGGATCGAGCTCCTGGGCCCAGAACGTCGAACCATGCCCGAGCGGATCCAGCCCGGCGTCGTCCGCGAGCGGCGCGTAGCCGAGGACAGCCCGCCAGAACTCGACGTCGAGTGACTCCGGCTTCGCCGCGACGGCGAATTGGACCTCCTGCGTCGCCGCACGGTCCGCAGTGACGCCGTGCGCACGGGCAACAGCAGAGATCGCCCGGGCGACCTCGACATGATCGGGCTCGATACCGAACACGGCGCGCGTCAATCTGACCGTCAACGCGCTCGCGGTCAGTGCGATCGTGGTCCGCGGACCGAGGCCAGGCACGCCGGCAATCGCCTCGGCCAGCTGCGCGCCCGACGCGAGCGACGGCACCCGATAGACCGCGGTCGGCCCGCCGTGGAGCACGACCCAGTCGTGAAGGTCTTCAGCCTGGACGAACTCGCGCCACCCTTGCTCGCTCATGCCAACAGGCTATCCCCGAACGAAGGCCGGGCTGCGGTCAGTCCAGCTTGCGGATGACCCCGATGAGCTTCCCCTGGATCCGAACGTCGTCGTAGAACTGCGGCGAGTAGTTCGGGTTCGCAGGCTGGAGGCGGACGCGGTCCTTCTCCTTGAAGAAGCGCTTGAGCGTGACGGCGTTGTCCTCGACCTGCGCCACGATGATGTCGCCGTTGCGGGCCGTGGTCTGCGGGCGGATGAGCACGAAGTCGCCGTCCGCGATGTGCTCCTCGATCATCGAGTCGCCGCGGACGCGCAGAACGTAGGCATCCCCCGACGGCGCGAGCAGGTCCGGGACGGACATCGTCTCCGAGGCGTCCTGATACGCCTCGATCGGTCCGCCGGCCGCGATCTCGCCGACGATCGGCAGGACGTACGAGTCGGTCGTGCCGGACTGGGGCACAAGCTCGTGCGTGAGCCCCAGCTGCAGCGCGGCGGTGGGCGTGAGGCGGATCGCCCGCGACTGCGCGGCGCCGCGTTCGAGGTAGCCCTCGCGCTCCAGCATCTGCAGGTGGTGGTGGACGGCCGACGTGGAGCTGAGGCCGACCGCGCCCGCGATCTCCCGCACCGACGGCGGATAGCCGCGCGCGCGGAGCGTCGCCGCGATGTAGTGGAGGATCTTCAGCTTCCGGTCTGCGTCGTGTCGCGTCACTCGCGGCTCCCCTGGAAGGAGTTGGCGTGAGCATCATACCGAACGGGTGTTCGATGTCAAGGCGAGGGTGCCGGGTAGGCGGACGGCCGATCGACGGGAGATTGGTAGACTCCCCGTCCCGATGGCGAATGACAAGGGTTCGAACGAGAAGCGCGGTCGGCGCGGCCGGAACCCCGGCGTGCGCCGGATGATCGCGGCCGCGGCGCTCATGCCGCTCGCTGCACGCGCGCCCCTGTACGCGCGAATGCTGTGGTCGCTGCTCGCCGACAGTCGGACGCCCGTCGGCAAGAAGGCCCTGCTCGGGGCGGCCCTCGGGTACGTCGCGCTCGGCAGGGACATCGTTCCCGACAAGGTCCCGATCCTCGGCCAGCTCGACGATCTGGTGGTCGTGGCGCTCGCGATCGAGCTCTTCCTCGAGGGCCTCGAGGACGACCTGCTCGCAGAGAAGCTCGAGGAGGCCGGGATTCCCCGCGCCGCCTACGATGAGGATGTCGCCCGAGTTCGACGGTTCATCCCCGGCCCCGTCCGGCGAACCGTCGGTCGCATCCCCGGCGCGGTCCGCACGGCGGCCGACGCCGTTGCCCAATCCGGTCTGCAGCCGCGCCTTCGAAGCTGGATCGAGCGCGCCTGACCGGCGCCCAACGAAACCTGGAGGAGCACGAACCCACGTGAAGGTCATCCTGACGAAGGACGTCGACAAGCTCGGCAGGTCCGGGGACATGAAGACGGTCGCCGACGGCTTCGCCACGAACTTCCTGATCCCGAACAAGCTCGCGGTCCCGGCGGCCGGCGGCGCCTTCCGCGCCTGGCAGCACGACATCGCGTCGCGCGAGGAGAAGCGCGCCAAGGAGCGCGGCGAGGCGGAGATCGCGGCCACCCGCATCGGCTCGACGACCCTCACCATGGGCGTCAAGGTCGGCGAGGGTGGGAAGCTCTACGGCTCGATCACCACGAAGGAGATCGCGGAGGCGCTCGCGCGCCGCGGCATCGTCGTCGACCGGCACAAGATCGAGCTCGACGAACCGCTCAAGTCCCTCGGCACCTACAAGGTCGCGGTGAAGGTCTTCTCCGGCCTCACGCCCGAGGTCACGGTGGTCGTCGAGCCCAAGGGCTAGGGTCAGGCGGGACGTCGATCCGTTCCGGGCGAGCCACCCGGGCCGCACCTCCTGCGTTCCGCTACAGCTCGCCGGTCGCGATCCGTCCCGATCGAATGTCGGCCAGGTAGGCCTCGTCCCGGAGCCGCGCCGGCGAGAACGCGCGCATGGCCTCCGTCGGCACGTCGCCCGTCACCCACGCTGCGGCGAGGTCACCCGCTCCCGCGGCCATCATCGCCCCGAACCCCGCCATCGCCCCGACGACGTACGAGCCCTCCAGGCCCAGCCGCCCGATGACGGGCTGGCCATCGGGAACGCGGGCATAGAAGCCGCCCTCGTGGGCGAGAATCGGCGCTCCCTCGTAGGCGGCGAGCCCCGGGATCCAGGTGGCTGCCCCCCGGACGACCATCCTCGGGAAGGTCGGCGGACAGGCGGGGTCCGGTATGGGGACCGATGCTCGCTGGTCCCATGCCCAGCCCAGCTTCAGCGCGCTGGCTGCCGCAGTGTCGTCGGGCTTGACGTGGATGCCGCCCGGGAGCTCGTCGAGGACGAGGCGACCATCGGCGCTGCGCTCGAGCTCGGCTCGCTCGGAATCGGACCAGGCGAGCCGCTGGCGGTCGAGCGAGACCGTGAACGGTGCGCCCCGCGGCACGATGCCTCGCGTGTCGGCGATCACGACCTTCTGTCGCAGCACGGTCTCCATCGGCAGGTCCGCTCCGACCATCGCCAGCAGCGGGACGGCGAACGGGCCCGCGGCGTTGACGAAGGCGTCGGTCGCGAGCCTCCGCGTCCCGGTCGACGTCGCGACCTCGACCGCGACGACGCGGCCGGCCCTCGACTCGACCCCGACGACCGCGCCGCGTTCCACCGTGACGCCTCGAGCTGCCGCCCGCTCGAGCATCGCCCGCCCGAGCGCGACGGTATCGATGCCCCCGGCCCGCCGCACCCGCAGGCCGGCGAGGAGCTCCGGGGCGAGGTGCGGCCATTGGCGCCGCAGGGTCGCCGCGTCGACCACGTCGGCGCCGCTCCCGGGGAATCGGTCTCGGACCCGAGCTGCGACGGTCTCGCCCAGAGCCCGCGCGCGATCGGGATCCCTGGTCACGTAGAGATAGCCCCGCCGATCCATCGGGATCGCGGCACCGTCCTCGAGGAGGCCGCTGACGAGGCTGAGGCTGCGATCGGCAAGCTCGGCCATCGCGCGCTGGGGCCACCAGTCGCGGTAGTTCGCCTCGGGCCGGTTGCTCGTCACCGAGAGCGGCGGCCCCGGGTCGACGAGCACCGCGGACGTCGTCCCGAGCCGCTCCGCGAGGCGCCACGCCGTCGCGACGCCTGCGATGCCGGCTCCCGCGATCACCGCATCGACCATCGCCCCCGACTGTAGATGCGCGCGCTGCCGGTGTCCGCCGAGCTGGCACGGCGCGCTGGACAATGGCCCCGTGACCGGCGCGCTCCGCACCATCCTCCATGTCGACCTGGACGCGTTCTTCGCGGCGGTCGAGCAGCGCGACAGCCCCGAGCTCCGGGGCAAGCCGGTCGTCGTCGGGATGGGCGGCGGCGACAACGAGCGCGGCGTCGTGAGCGCCGCTTCCTACGAGGCCCGGGCATTCGGCGTGCACTCGGCCATGCCGATCCGCACGGCGAAGCGACTCTGCCCGACGTGCATCTTCGTGCCGGTCCGGGGTGCGGCCTACCAGGCGGCCAGCCGCGAGGTCATGGCGATCCTGCGGCGGTTCACGCCGCTGGTCGAGCCGATCTCGATCGACGAAGCCTTCCTCGACGTGACCGGCTCCCGCCAGCTCTTCGGGGACGGCGAGACGATCGCGCGGCGGATCAAGGAAGCGGTTCGGGCCGAGCTGGGGCTGACCGCATCGGTGGGGGTCGCCTCGACCAAGCTCGTCGCCAAGATCGCGAGCGACCTCCGAAAGCCTGACGGGCTGGTCGTCGTCGAGCCGGGCACGGAGGCGCGATTCCTCGCTCCCCTCCCGATCTCGCGGCTGTGGGGCGTCGGACCCTCGACCGCGGTGGCCCTGCGCGACTTCAGCGTCGTCACCATCGGCGACCTCCAGTCGCTCGATCGGTCGGCCCTCGTGCGGCGGTTCGGGAAGCACGGGGCGTCCCTCGTCGACCGCGCGCATGGGGTCGACCCCGATCCGGTGGACGACCCGGACGCGGCCAAGTCGGTGAGCCACGAGACGACCTTCGATGTCGACACCTCCGACCCGGAGGTCCTCGAGCGGACCCTCCTGGCGATGTCGGAAGGTGTCTCCGGCCGGTTGCGGCACGCGGGCCTGAAGGCGGGCACGATCACGGTCAAGGTGCGCGACTCGGGCTTCAACACCGTGACCCGCCAGCGCGGGCTACCGGAGCCGACGGACATGACCGAGCCGATCTGGCGCACCGCCGTCGAGCTCGCCCGGCCGGAGATGCGCGGCAAGCGGATCCGCCTTCTGGGCGTCGCAGCGTCCGGGTTCGGGGCGCGCGAGCAGCTCGGGTTGTTCGAGGTCGACGACGAGCGCCGGCGCCGGGCGGTCGAGGCGGCGGACGAGGTTCGGGACCGGTTCGGGACGCGCGCGATCACCCGAGCCCGGCTCCTGCGGACGGGCATTCCGGCGCCGTTCGAGCGCGACTTCGGAACCGCCGTCGAGCGGCGCGGCGACCTCGCCGAGGACGTCGAGCGATCGGGTCGAAAGCGGGTTCCGGGTCGTGACAGACAAGCTGGCACGGCGCCATCGGAGGATCTGGTCGACGACGGAGAAGGGGTTGACATCGAACACCCGTTCGATCTAGCCTGACGTCGAAAACGAACAGGCGTTCACGGCACCAGTGCCCGGTGACCGGAGCTCGCGTAGCGCCCCCGAAAGGAGCCGCGAAATGGCGATGGTCCGAGTCGAACCGGTCGAGGTCCGCGTTCGTGCTGACTGGTTTGATGGCCGGCCGCGCGAGGTCACGCTCCACGGACGACGTCTCCCCGTCCTCGAGATCACCGGTGTCCGCGACGAGAGCTCGGCGTTCCCGGTAGTGACCGGGCCCCGGACGCTGTTTGAAGTCGAGACCGCCGGCGCCCGCCTCCAGCTGTCGTTCCGTCACCGCTCCCGCCGCTGGACCGTGGAAGGCATGGAAGCAAAGGCGGCATAAGGGCCGGCGAGCGGAACGGCGTATGCATTCCCGCGGGGGCTCGTGGCCGCCACCTGAGCTCCCGCGGAACCACCTCGCTCGGTGCCCCGGGTGAGGCCAGAGCCCGATCCGGAGGCGCGCTTCGGTACAGCGCGTCCTCCGGGTTCCGGGCCCATGACGCAGGCCGGGAGCATCGCGCGGACGGCATACTTGGACGATGGAAGCGCCCTCGTCCGGGTCGTTCCGCGACCTGACTCTCACGCAGTTCGGCGACCGGCTCGCCTCGTCCGATCCCGTGCCGGGTGGCGGCAGCGCCTCGGCCGTGGCGGCATCGCTGGCGGCATCGCTGGTCGCGATGGTCGCGACCCTCTCGCAGAACCGCCCGAAGTACGCCGATCACGCGGCGCTGCATGCGATGGCCATCCCGGCCGCCTCCGGGCTCGCCGCCGAGCTCCTGGACATCGCCGACGAGGACGCCGCCGCCTACGCCGCGTGCGCGATCGCCCTCAAGCTCCCGAAGGAGGCTTTCTCGGACAAGGCGTTCCGTGACCGGCAGGTCAAAGAGACGGCACGCGTCGCCGCCGAGGTCCCGCTTCGCTGCGTGGAGCGCTGCCATGACGTCCTGGTCCTGACCGAGGCGCTCGCCGGGCGGTCGAACAGCAACGCGTCCTCTGACCTGCGCGTCGCGGCGCTGCTGGCCGAGGCGGCCGGGCACGGGGCCGCGGAGAACGTGCTCGTCAACATCCCGTTGATCGGCGAGGACGACTGGACGCGCCAGGCCGAGGCCCGCACGCGCGAGCTGCTGACCGAGATCTCGGCCCTCAAGGATCGGGTGCACGAGGTCGTCTCGAGCGGCGAGCGCCGCCAACCGATCGACTCCCTGCCCGAGATCGCGGCTTGACCGTCGCGCCCGGGGCGGCACAGGAAGTCGGCGGCAGCACGCCGCCCGGCCACGCGCGGCGGCTCGAGGGGGCTCCGTTCGCGCGGGAGATCCGCGATCGAGTGTCCGAAGAGGTCGCGGCCTACACGCGTGAGCACGGGCATGCGCCAGGCCTCGCCGTCGTGGTCTGCGGCCGAAGCGCTCCATCGATGGTCTACCTCGAGCGGATCCTCAAGGCCTGCGCCCAGGTCGGGATCGAGGGCTCCTTCGTCGATGTGCCAGGGGACACGCCCGAGGCCCAGGAGCGCGAGCTGACTGCGGCCATCCACCGCCTGAACGACGACTCGAGGGTCAACGGGATCATCGTCCAGATGCCCCTTCCCGAGGGCGTCCGGCTGCGCACCGTCGTCGACGCCATCGACCCCCTGAAGGACATCGACGGCATCCACCCGCTGAACGCCGGCCTCCTGCGCCTCGGGTACGAGGGCTTCATCCCGGCGACGGCGCACGCCGCGCTCGAGATGGTCCACCGATCGGGAGTGGCGATCCAGGGAGCCGACGCGGTCGTGATCGGGCGATCGCCGGTCGTCGGGATGCCCCTCGCCTTCATGCTGACGAAGGAGGACGCGAGCGTCACCGTCTGCCATTCGAAGACGCGAGACCTCGCCGACAAGGTCGGCGCTGCCGACATCGTCGTCGTCGCCGCCGGCAAGCCGGGTCTCGTGACCGGTGACATGCTCAGGGCCGGAGCAGTCGTGATCGATGTCGGGATCAACGTCGTCGAGGGCAAGATCGTCGGCGACGTCGACTTCGAGTCCGCCGAGACAGTCGCCTCGGCGATCACGCCGGTTCCCGGGGGCGTCGGGCCGTTGACGAACGCGCTGCTGCTGAGCCATCTCATGCGCGCCGCGCAGCGCCAGGACCAGGCGCGGCTCGAGCAGGCCGGCAGAGGCGGCGCGAGCGCTTGACCCTGCGACAGAGGACAACCGCGAACATCAAGAGGATGCCCCAGTGACCACCATGGCGACGCCGGCGTCGGATCTCGAGATCGCCCGTTCCGTCAAGCCGCGACCGATCGTCGACGTCGCGCGGGAGCTCGGGCTCCACGACGACGAGATCGAGCCATACGGCTCGGCCAAGGCGAAGATCACGCTCTCGGCGATCGAGCGTCTCGAGGCCGAGAACCCCCGCGGGAAGTACGTCCTGGTCACCGCGATCAGCCCGACGCCGCTCGGCGAGGGCAAGTCGACGACGACCGTGGGGCTCGCGCAGGGGCTCAACCGGATCGGCCACAGGGCGGCGGTGTGCATCCGGCAGCCGAGCCTCGGGCCGGTCTTCGGCATCAAGGGCGGCGCGGCGGGTGGTGGACGGAGCCAGGTCATCCCGATGGAGGACTTCAACCTCCACCTGACCGGCGACGTCCACGCCATCGGGGCAGCGCACAACCTCGCCGCGGCCTTCATCGACAACCACTTCCACCACGGCAACGCGCTGGGCATGGACCCCCTCAACGTCCTGTGGCCCCGCGTCCTGGACATCAGCGACCGTGCGCTCCGGAAGATCGTCGTCGGGCTCGGCGGGCGCGAGAACGGCTACCCGCGCGAGACCGAGTTCGTCATCACGGTGGCGTCCGAGGTCATGGCGGTCCTCGCTCTGGCCTCCGACCTCGCGGACCTCCGAGCGCGGCTCGGGCGGATGGTGCTGGGAACCACGCGCGATGGCCGCGCGATCACGGCCGAGGACCTCAAGGTCGCGGGCGCGATGGCGGCCCTCCTGACCGACGCGATCAAGCCGAACCTGCTTCAGACGCTCGAGGGTGGGCCCGCCTTCGTGCACTGCGGCCCGTTTGCCAACATCGCCCACGGCAACAACTCGGTTCTCGCGGATCGCATCGCGCTCGTGACCAACGAGATCGTCTGCACGGAGGCGGGATTCGGCGCGGAGATGGGCGCCGAGAAGTTCTTCGACATCAAGTGCCGGGCCTCCGGCCTCCGGCCCGATGCGGCCGTCGTGGTCGCCACGATCCGCGCCCTGAAGATGCACGGCGGTGTCGGCAAGATCGTCGCCGGCAAGCCGCTCGACCCCGCGCTGCTGGAGGAGAACGTCGAGGCCGTCACCCGCGGCAGCGAGAACCTCGCCAAGCAGATCGAGAACGTGCGCCTCTACAACGTCCCGGTCGTCGTCGCCATCAACGCCTTCCCCACGGACACGCCGGCGGAGGTCGAGGCCGTGAAGGCCGTCTCCGTGGCCGCCGGGGCACGTGCCGCCGTGGTCGCCAACCATTGGGCCAAGGGAGGCGAGGGCGCCGCGGAGCTCGCCGAGGCCGTGTGGGCCGCCGCCGAGGAAGGCGCACCGGACTTCAAGCTCCTCTACCCGGACGAGATGTCACTCACCTCCAAGATCGAGACGATCGCGACCCAGGTGTACGGCGCCGACGGCATCGACCTCAGCCCGGCTGCGGCGAAGCAGCTCGCCCAATACGAGGCGCTCGGGTTCGGCAACCTCCCGATCTGCATGGCCAAGAGCCAGTACTCGCTCAGCCACGACGCCTCGCTCAAGGGGCGCCCGACGGGCTTCCGCCTGCCGATCCGCGAGGTCCGGCTCAGCGCGGGAGCGGGATTCGTCACGCCCCTCGCGGGCGAGATGCGGACGATGCCGGGCCTGCCCTCGAAGCCCGGTGGCGAGAACATCGACCTCGACCCGGAAGGCGAGATCGTCGGGCTGTTCTAGGTCAGCGCCTGCATGAAGGCGATGAGCATCACCAGCCCGAGCGCGATCCCGATCAGGAGCGCGCCCCAGGCCTGCACGTCGATCGGACCGAGCGCCGCCGTCTCGTGGCCCTCGCCCATGTTGTGATCGTCGTGGCCGTGGTCGCCACCGTGGTCATCCTTGGAGGCGTGGGGCCCGACAAGCTCCTCGCCGGCGTGCGGGTTCGGATGCGAGGCCGGAGCGGCCCCATGGTCTGCCATCGGGCCCATCCTACACTCGGCCGGTGACCCGGGACGCGTGGCTGCTGTTCGCCGCGCGTGCGGTCCGGATGTCGGGCTACGGGGCGCTCGGGGTCATCCTCGTCCTGTACCTGACGTCCGCCGGGCTCGATGCCGGCCAGGTCGGGCTGCTCCTGACGCTCACGCTGGTCGGCGACACGCTGATCAGCCTGTGGCTGACGACCCACGCAGACCGGATCGGGCGTCGCCAGACGCTCGTGATCGGCGCGCTGCTGATGGCGGCCGCCGGCATGGTGTTCGCCGCCGCGCCCTCCCTCGCCGTCGGAAGCACGCTGTTCCTCGTCCTGCTGGTCGCGGCCACGATCGGCGTCCTGAGCCCGTCGGGCGCCGAGGTCGGGCCGTTCCTGCCGATCGAGCAGTCCTCGCTCACCGAGGTAACGCCGAGCGGGCGCCGAACGGGCATCTACGCCTGGTACAACCTGACGGGCTCGGTCGCGACCGCGGTCGGTGCGCTGGTCGCCGGCCTGGTGGTCGGCGGACTTCGCGCCGCGGGCTGGACGGAGATCGATGCCTACCGCGTCATCCTCGTCTCCTACGCCATCCGCGGGCTCGTGCTCATCGCGATCGTCCGGTCGGTGTCGCAGGCCATCGAGGTTCCCCCGGTCGACACCTCCGTCGCGCGCACGCTGGGGCTGCACAAGTCCCGTGGCGTGGTTGCGCGGCTCGCGTCGCTGTTCGCGCTCGATGCCTTCGGCGGCGGGCTCATCGTGCAGAGCCTCCTGGCGTTCTGGTTCCACACGCGGTTTGGGTTGCCGGAGGCGGCGCTTGGCGCGATCTTCTTCGGCGCGAACATCCTGGCGGCGATCTCCGCGCTCGCCGCCGCGCGCATCGCGCGACGCATCGGCCTGATCAACACCATGGTCTTCACGCACCTTCCGTCGAACGTGCTGCTGATGCTGGTCCCGCTGATGCCGACCGTCGAGCTCGCGATCCTCGTGCTGCTCGCGAGATTCAGCATCAGCCAGATGGACGTCCCCGCGCGGCAGAGCTACACGGTCTCGATCGTCGATCCGGACGAGCGGAGCGCGGCCGCCGGGATCACCGGCGTGGCTCGAACGACCGGCGCGGCGCTCTCGCCGCTGATCGCCGCTCCGCTCTTCGCCGTGCCGGGTCTCGCCTCCGTGCCGTTCTTCCTGGCCGGCGGCCTCAAGATCCTCTACGACCTCGCGCTGTGGCGCGCCTTCCGCGCGCGACGCCCGCCGGAGGAATCGACCACCTAGGGCGCCGGCGCCTCCCATAGCCAGTCCGGCGGCGGTTCGGGATCAGCCGCGATGAGCGAACCATCCGCGGCCTGGGTCACACGCACCAGCACCGGGTCGCCGAGCCAGAAGCGAAACACCACCGACGCATCCTGCTGGGCGAGCTGGACTGGGCAGGAAGCGTTGGGCGGGCACATCCAGGCCACATATTCGATGGAGTTGACCGGCGCGTGCAGCCATCCCAGCTTCGCGTTGGCGACCCCGATCGCCAGTCCGCACGTTTCGGCATTCCACAGCCCATCGCGAATCCGGCCGGTGCACGCCTGCGCGCCTTGTTCGTCGGTTGCCTGCGACACCGGGCTGCACCCGGCAGACAAGATCGCCGCCGCGATCAGGAGGGATCCGCGTCGCCAGCCCAAGAGCGGGTCGTCCGGCTAGCCGTCGGCGCCCGCGGAAGACCGGCGGCGCCAGCCCGGGGTGCCGAGGCGCCACCAGATGAACAGCGCGATGAGCAGGACGACGAGGACAGCGATCGCCAGGTCGAAGGGCTGGAGCGCGTGCCGGATGTCGACCCAGTTCGCGCCGAGCTGCTCGCCGGCCCAGACGAGGGCGATCGACCAGGGGACGGCGCCGAGGGTCGAATACAGGATGAACTTGCCAATCGGCATGCGGGCGACGCCCGCCGGGAACGAGATGAACGTCCGGACGATCGGCAGCAGCCGGCTGAAGAACGCGGTCGCCGGGCCGTAGCGCTGGAAGAAGCTGTCGGCGATTTGCAGCTCATGCGGTCGGATCAGCAGGAACTTGCCATAGCGCTCGAGGAACGGCCGCCCGCCGATGGCGCCGATGTAGTAGCCGATGATCGACCCGACCGTGTTCCCGAGCGTCGCCACGATGACGACGATCCAGAACTCCCAGCGGGCGTGCGTCAGCGGCTCGAGCTGGGTCGGGTCGCCGACGAGGAAGCCGGCGTACGGCAGGACGAGCTCCGAGGGGAGTGGGACCATCGCCGACTCGATGCCCATCGCCAGCGCCACCCCGACGTAGCCGACGGCGCCGTAGAGCCCGTTCAGGAACGGGATGACGATCTGGTCGATGAACGCGAGCATCGGGGGAAGATAGCCGACTATCCTCGGACCGTGACCGTCGAGCGCGCCGTCGAGCGTGTCGTGCTGACCGGCGCCGACCTCACCATCGAGGAGGTGGAGGCGGTCGCCCGCCATGGCGCGGCCGTGACGCTGGATGGCGCGGCGCGGGCGCGAATGGAGCGATCCCGGGCCGTCGTCGACGAGCTGGTGACCGCCGGGGCCGTCGTCTATGGCGTGACCACGGGCGTCGGTGCGATGGCGGATCGCCTGATCGATCCCGCCGATGCCGAGCGACTCCAGGAAAACCTCCTGGTCTCGCACGCCGCCGGCGTGGGGGACCCGCTCCCGCGCGACGTCGTGCGGGCGATGCTGCTCCTCCGAGCGAACACGCTCGCGCTCGGCTTCTCCGGCGCGAGGCCCCTCGTCGCGGAGCGACTGCTCGACTTCCTACGGCTG
>JAICVI010000139.1 GCA_025935415.1 Chloroflexota bacterium | reverse complement strand
GACGAGCGGCCTCGACACGTTCGCCGGCCTGGTCCGGCGCGAGCCGTGGCTGGCGATCCTGATGACGCTGTTCCTGCTCTCCCTGACGGGCATCCCACCGACCGCGGGCTTCTTCGCCAAGTACTACATCATCCTGCCCGCTATCCAGGCGAGCGAAGCCGGTTGGTCCTCCCTCGGGTTCCTCGCGGTGCTCGCCGTGCTGAACGCGGCGGCGGCCGCGTTCTACTACCTGCGGGTGGTCGTGTACATGTTCATGCGTGATCCGAAGTCGGACGAGCCCGCACCGACCCACAGCCGGCTGACCTGGGGCGGGCTCGTCGTCGCCAGCGTCCTGACCGTGGTGTTCGGCCTCGTGCCGGGCCCGCTCATCGATGCCGTCGGCCAGGCCGCCAGGGCCATCGGGAGCTGACGGCGGCCCACCGGGCGCGTCCCCGGGCGCCTGCCGCCGGATCGCGTCGGCGCGTCGACCGAGTGCACCGTGACCTGCTGCTAATCTCCCCGCCGTGAGCGCCATCTCGCGGAACCTCCGCTACCGGCTGGCGCCGGCGCTCCTTGTCGCGCTGGGCGTGGCCCTCCTTGCGAACGGGGCATCGACGTACACGACGGCGGTCCAGCCCCCGGCGCCCACGCTGGAGCTGCCCAGCTACGAGCCGCCGCCGACCCTCGCGCCCACGATCGTGCTCCCGGACGGCACGGAGATCGGGCCCGGGGCCAGCTTCCCGGCAGGGCGCGTGGCAACGCGCGTGGTGATCAAGCGCCTCGGGATCGACCTCCCGATCATGCTCCAGACCTCCGACTACGGCGAGTACCCGCTCTGCGACGTGGCCATGTACCTGCCGATGCTCGGCCAGCCGGGCCAGGGTCGCGCGACCTACCTGTACGCGCATGCCCAGCCGGGGATGTTCCTGCCGCTGCTGGACGAGTCGAAGCGAAACGGTGGCCAGCGGATGATCGGCATGGCCGTGGAGGTCTACACGTCCGACGACTGGCGCTTCGTCTACACGATCGCCGAGGTCCGCCCGCACTCGTTGAGCCTCGACGATGCCTTCCACACCACGACCGAGCGGCTCTGGCTCCAGACATCCGAGGGCCCGCATGGGACGGTCCCGAAGCTCCAGGTCGTCGCGAACTTCCTTTCCGCCGAGAAGACCGATCCGAAGTCGGCACATCCCGCGGCGCACCCCCGCATCTGCGGCTGACCTCCCGCCCCAGAGCACCGCTCGCGGTGCCCGATCCCCACCGCCCGCGCCTGCCCTACGGGAGCACCTGCTCCACCACCCGTGCTCGTCCGCGCCCGAGCGCGAGCGCCGGCACGGCCGCGACGGCCATGACGGCCGCGGCGACGAGGAACACCCCGACGAGGATCCGTGCGGCCTCGCCGCTGGCCCACTGTTCGAGCGCCTGGACGACCAAGCCGTCGTTGAACGACCGATCCTGCAGTGACGCCGGAATGTAGGCCTTGTACGCGTCCGGGGTTGCGCGAATCGCGCCCCAGAGCTGATCGATGATCGTCGAGCCGAAGGCCGTGAGCGACGCCAGCCCCAGCGCCATGCCGAGCATCCGCGCGACCGTGACCGTCGCCGAGGCCGCCCCGTAGGCCCGCTCTCCCAAGGCCTCGACCGCCGCCGCGGAGCGCGGGGTGACGGTCAGCCCGAAGCCGAGGCCGAAGAGCGCGAGCCAGCCCGCGACGACCGGGATGCCCGTCTCCGGCGTCCAGCGCGACATCGCGACGAGCGCGGCACATGCCGCCGCGAGCCCGGCGATCGTGGTGACGCGAAAGCCCAGCATGCGCAGCGCGAGACCGGACGCCAGGGCGCCCGCGGCGGTGGCCGCGGCGAGTGACCCGAGCGCGATCCGCTGCACATCCGGGCCGCCGTACAGGACCCGATCGACGAACACCGCGCCGCCGATGATCGCCGTCGCGAACCCGTAGCCGGTCAGGAGCGAGAGGATCGCCGCGGAGGCGAAGGACGGCGCCCGGAACCAGCCCGCGTCGAGAAACGGCTCCGGCCGCCGCCTGCCCAGCCAGATCGCGACGACGATGGCGGCGGCGGCGACGCCAACGAGCAGCGCGGACAGCGCGGTCGGCGACAGCGGCAGCTCCGGAATCGGCTCCCCGCCGGCCAGCGTGATGCCGAGCAGCAGCGCCAGCAGCCCGATGGACAGCGCCGCAGCGCCGGCAAGGTCGACGCGGTGCTCGCGTCGTGGCGTCTCCCAGCCGGCCGTCGCCGCCCACCCAACCACGAGCAGCGCGATCCCGATCGGGACGTTCAGGTAGAAGACGTACCGCCACGAGGCCGCGAGCGACGCCGCGATCCCTCCGGACAGCCCCACCGAGTCCAGGAGCGCGCCTGGGTGGATCGACTGCAGCACCCAGGCCCCGACGAACGGGCCGGCGGCCATGCCGAGGAACGTCAGCGCTCCCACGGCTCCGAGCGCTCGCGCCCGCGAAACGCCGCCGTACAGGTGTGACGCGGCGGCGGTCGCCACCGGCACCAAGGCGCCGCCGCCCGCCGCCTGCACGACGCGTGCCGCGACCAGCTCGGCGAGCGACCCCGCGCGGCCGGCCAGCACGGAGCCCACGACGAAGACCACGAGGGACCAGAGGAACACCCGCCGGACGCCGTGGCGATCGGCCAGCTGGCCCGCGAGCGGCATCACGACGATCGAGACGAGCAGGTAGGCGTTGATGATCCAGGACGCCGCCCGGAGCTCGGTCCAGTCGGCGAGGTCGACGACGATCGCCGGCAGGGCCGTTGCGGTGACCATGAGCTCCAGGCCGGACAGGAACGCGCCGATGGCGAGGACGGCGAGGCGCGTCGTCGACAGCCCGCGTCCCATCGCCCGGGAGTGTAGGTCGGGGTGCCGCGTCGCCCCGGCCGCAACGTCGCTGCCGTGGCATCCCGTGCGGGTCGTTGCCTGCGTGCAATCGGCCGCGAGCCACCCTCACGGGGCCACCAGCCAACGAGGGAGGAGCCCGTCATCGAGTCGCAGGTCGCCGTCCGCCTGGCGGGCGTCACGCGCCGGTTCAACGACACGATCGCCGTCGAGGATCTCGACCTCGAGATCCCGGGCGGCTCGGTCGTCGGCGTCGTCGGGCCTTCGGGCTCGGGCAAGACGACGACGATCCGGATGATCACGGGCTCGCTTGCCCCGACGGCCGGCAAGGTCCAGGTGCTCGGTGACGATCCGCGGTCCTTCCACGGCCGGACGCGCGAGCGAATCGGCTACATGCCCCAGCTCTTCAGCCTCTACCCGGACCTGACCGTCGCGGAGAACGTCGACTTCGCGGCCGCCGTCTATGGCCTCGTGTTCTTCCGGCGCTGGCGCCGCCGCCGCGCCGTGCTCGAGCTGGTCGACCTGTGGTCCGTCCGTCGGCGCCGTGCCGGCAAGCTCTCCGGGGGCATGAAGCGGCGCCTCGAGCTCGCGGCCGCGCTCGTGCACGAGCCGGACCTGCTGATCCTCGACGAGCCGACCGCGGGCATCGATCCGATCCTCCGGCGCACCGTCTGGGATGAGATCCACCGACTGCGCGACGCGGGCGTGACCTCGATCGTCACGACGCAGTACGTCACCGAGGCGGAGGAGTGCAACGAGGTCGCGCTGATCTCCGGCGGGCGGCTGATCGCCTTCGGGCCACCGGAGCAGCTGCGGCGCGACGCCCTCGGGGGCGACGTCGTCGAGGTGACGATGTCGGGCCTGTACGACGCCACGGGCCTGGCGCGCCCCGACGGCGTGCGGGGAATCCGGCAGACGGGCCCGAAGACCTTCGAGCTCGTCGTGGACGATGCGGGCACGGCCACGGCCGAAGCCGTCCAGTCGATGTCGGCGAGCGGCGGCGAGGTCGAGTCGGTTCGGGAGATCCGCCCGACCTTCGAGGACGTCTTCGCCCATCTCGTGGAACGGGACCGCGCCTCGCGGGCGGCGGACCCGGACGACGCGGCGTACGAGGCAGAGGAAGGCGACCGCCCGCGCGACCCCGATGCGCCCCCGGAGCCGTACACACCACGTGCCGCGAGCGGCCGCGACGAGGTCGAGTGATGGCCCTCGTCAAGCTCGTCATCCGCATCCTCGCGCTCGTCGGCAAGGAGATCACCGAGGTCCTCCGACGGCCCGGCGCCGTGCTGAGCCTCGTGCTCGGGCCGTTCCTGATCCTCGCGGTCTTCGGGCTCGGCTACCAGGGGTTCAAGAAGGATCTCACCGCGATCGTGATCCTCCAGCCGAGCTCGCCGTTCCCCCAGGACGCGCAGTCGTACAAGGACCTCGGCGTCCGCGGCATCACCGTGGTCCAGGTCACGGCCGACCGGGCCAGCGCGGAGGCGCAGCTCCGGAGCGACCAGGTCGACGTCGTGATCATCCCGCCGGCCGACCCGATCGCGGACATCAAGGCCGGCCACCAGGCCGAGCTCACCGTCGTCACCAACGTCGCCGACCCGGTCGCCGTGAACTACACCGGCTTCATGGCCGACACGCTGGCCTCGACCGTCAACCGCGAGATCTACAAGCTCGGCGCCAAGGAGGGCGAGAACTACGCGATCACGATCGGCGGGGAGGACCTCTCGAACGTGCCGCCGGACGTCATCGCCTCACCGACGAAGGCGACCCTCGTGAACCTCAATCCCACGCCGCCGACGATCGTGGGCTTCTACGGGCCGGCGGCGCTGGCGCTGGTGCTCCAGCACATGGCCGTGACGTTGATCGCGCTGTCGATCGTGCGCGAGCGGAGCGGCGGCTCGCTCGATCGCTTCCGGGCGTCACCGATGCGTGCCAACGAGGTCGTGATCGGCAAGGTCCTGGCATTCGGGATCCTGGGTGGCGGGATCGCCGCGCTGTCCGTGTGGCTCCTCGTGTCGTTCCTGGGCGTGCCGCTGCTGGGTGCGCCCGGCGTGCTGGCGCTGGTGATCGGGATGCTGCTCGTCGCGTCGCTCGGGCTCGGGCTGTTGATCTCGGTGGTTTCGGATTCCGAGCGCCAGGCGGTCCAGCTGTCGCTCCTCACGCTGCTCGCCTCGATGTTCTTCAGCGGCTTCGTGCTCCGGATCGAGGAGTTCCAGCCCGCGGTCCAGGCGGGCGCGTACCTGCTCCCGGTCACGCACGGGATCACGCTCATGCAGGAGATCATGCTGGGCGGCTCGATCGTCCACGGCTGGCAGCTGCTGGCGCTCGGGGTGATCGCGGCCGTGCTGCTCGCCGTCAGCTGGGCGCTCCTGTACCGCGAGATGCGGCCCGAGTGATGGAGCGGCGAAGGCTCGGGATGGGCCTGATCGCCTTCGGAGTCGCCGGGCTCGTGCTCATCGGCTCGGCGGGCGCGCTCCTGCTTGCCTCGCTTTCCGCCGTCGGCGACGCGGCGACGGGCTTCGAGCGCCAGCGGACGCAGCTCGTGGAGATGCTCGGGCCGGCCTCGGCGGCGCTCGATCGGGCGGCGTCCAGCGCCTCCAATGCGGGGGCGAGCCTGGCCGAGACACGCGAGTCCGCGGCGCAGGCCGCGACGCTGATGACACGGCTTTCGGACTCGTTCGACAGCCTCGCCGCGCTGGGCTCGTTCGACATTCTCGGCGCGCGCCCGTTCGCCGCGATCTCCGGCCAGTTCTCGCAGGTCGCAGCCGATTCGCGCACGCTCTCCGCCGACCTCGCCCGGACGGCCGCCTCGATGGACACCAATATCACCGACAGCGCGGCGGTCGCGGCCGACCTCCGAGCCCTGGCCGATCAGCTCGACGAGCTCGATACCTCGCTCGGCGCCTCCCCGGGGTCGGCGCCGGCAACTGCCAGCCCGGGCCTGCCGATCGACCTTGCCAAGGCGGTGCTCGTCGGGCTGCTGCTCTGGCTCGCCGTCCCCGCGATCGCGTCGATCTGGATCGGCTGGCGCTGGTATCGCCCGGTGCGCCCTCGGGGTTGACGAGGTCGTCTTCGACTACGGTGAGGACGGGGCCTGACCCAGCGTTGTGCGCGCGACACTGGTGAGGGCGGCGATCAGCCCGGAGTCGGTGTTGAGGGCGCGGATCCGTCCGAACTCGAGCCCGTGGAGCTCTGCCTGCTCTCGGGCACCGATGTCGACGTCATAGAGGAGCTCGAGGTGGTCGGCGAGGAACTGGACCGGAACGACGAGCACCGATCGGCGCCCCGCCGTTGCCAGCTGCGGCACGACATCGGCAAGGTCCGGCTTCATCCACTCGCCTGGCTCGTGCCCCGCGCTTTGCCAGCAGAACTGCCACCTGTCCGTCGGTATCCCAGCTTCCGTGGCCACGGCTTCGGCCGTGTCCCGGAGCTGCGCCAGGTAGGCGGGCTCGTCGTCGGCAACCCGTTTCGGGAG
>JAICVI010000051.1 GCA_025935415.1 Chloroflexota bacterium | reverse complement strand
GTGAGCGTCGCGGAGGTGGTCCGGCCGTGGCACTCCGGCCTCGCGCCGACGATGCACTGCCAGGCCCTCGCGCGCAACGTCCTGCAGGGCACTCAGAGCTCGGCGCTCGTCGTGCCTGGGGAGACCCCGCGCGAGGGCTGACTAGCCGCTCGCGTCCTTCTTCTCGGTCTCCGCGAGCTTCTTCCGGTTCTCCTCGCGCTTCCGCTGCACGCTCGCGCCGGAGTTCCGTGGAACGTCCGGGGCGGGGAAGGGGCTCTTGGGCGTGCGCCCGGCCTCGCGGGCCTTCTCGCGGGCGTCGGCGCGGCGGGCCATGCGGTCGGAGATCGTCGACTCGTAGCCCTGGTCGGTGGGCAAGTAGTAGCGCTTGCCGTCGAGGGCATCCGGGAGGTAGCGCTGCTCCACGTCGGCGCCGTCGTAGTCGTGCGGGTACTTGTAGCCGACGCCGATGCCGTGGTGCTTCATCCGCGGATTGGCGGCCGTTCGCAGATGCATCGGCACCGGCAGGCTGCCGTGCGCGTCGACGTCGCCGACCGCGGCCCAGTAGGCCTGGCCGGAGCGGTTCGACTTGGGCGCCGTGGCGATGTAGGTGGTCGCCTGCGCGAGCGCGTACTGCGCCTCGGGAAGGCCGACGTGATCGAGCGCCTGCGCCGCCGAGACCGCGACCTGCAGCGCCCTCGGATCCGCGTTCCCGACGTCCTCCGACGCGGAGATGATCAACCGCCGCGCGATGAACCGTGGATCCTCGCCGGCCGCGATCATCGAGGCGAGCCAGTACAGCGCGCCGTCCGCGTCGTTGCCGCGGAGGCTCTTGATGAACGCCGAGACCGTGTCGTAGTGGCCGTCGCCGGCGCGGTCGTACTGGAGGATCCGCTGCTGCGCGGCGGCCTCGATGTCCGAGAGGCGCGGCGTCACCGCGCCCTCCTCGTTCCGGACGTCCTCCGATTCCGCGAGGGCGACCGCACCCTCGAGCACGTTCAACGCGACGCGCGCGTCCCCTCCGGCGATGGAGACGAGGTGCTCGAAGGCCTCGTCGTCGAGCGCGACGCCACCGTCCGGCCCGAGCCCGCCCGCGAGCCCGCGCTCCTCGTCCTCGATCGCCCGACGGATGACCACGCCGACGTCCTCGTTGGTGAGGGGCTCGAGGCGCCAGACCCTGAGCCTCGAGAGCAGCGCGGAGTTGACCTCGAAATAGGGGTTCTCCGTCGTTGCGCCGATCAGCGTGACCGTGCCGTCCTCGACGTGCGGCAGCAGGGCGTCCTGCTGGGCCTTGTTGAAGCGATGGATCTCGTCGATGAAGAGGACCGTGCGCTTCCCGTTCAGCGCGAGCCGCTCCTGGGCCGTGGCGATCGCACCGCGGACCTCGGCGACCCCGGACATCACGGCGGAGAGGGTGATGAACTCCGCGCCCACGGCTTCGGCGAGGATCCGCGCCAGGGTCGTCTTGCCGGTACCAGGCGGGCCCCACAGGAGCAGCGACGTCAGGTGCCCGCGCGACACCGAGCGACGAAGCGGTCCCTGCTGCCCAACGAGATGCTCCTGCCCCTCGAACTCCTCGAAGGTCCGCGGCCGCATCCTCGCGGGCAGGGGCTGGCGCTCGGGCGGCGGCTGGAAGAGGGCTTCGGGCTTTGCGCCCTGGACCCGACGCGATGGCATCGGTGGCAGTCTACGCAGCGAATGCCGCCCAGCCGGTGGCGCGCGTGGCCTTTCGTCTCGAAGCGTCAGCGCGGGACGGACGCGCCGCCGTCAAAGTGGCGCCAATGCCCCTCCGAGATCACGTCGACGGAGCCATCGACGACGCGGATCGCCGTGTTGTCGTCGATCGCGTAGCTGGGGATGGGCATGCCCGCCGCCCACTGCTCGGCCTCGGCCATGGCGTTACCCGGCATCCCCGGGTTGTCGAGGTGCGGGAAGATCGCGAAGTCGACGACGCCGAGCGTCGCGTCGCTCCCGTCCGGTTGCTGCCAGCGGATCGAGTCCTGCCCGATGCGCGGTGTCATGACCATGCTGCCGGCGCTGAGCCCGACGTAGACCTTGTCGTCGAGCGTTGGAAACAACGCGGCCAGGCCCGACTCGCGCATCCAGTGGGCGAGGTAGAGAGGATCACCCCCGTTCACCAGCAGGGCGTCGGCCTCGCGGACCCAGCCGACCCAGCGATCGTCGCCGATGGAGGGAATCGAAGCGAGCTCGAGGATTCCGACGGACTTCCATCCGATCTCGACCATCGGGCTCCGATGCTCGGTGCCCGCGATGAACTTCCAGGCCTGGTGCGGGCTCACGCCCGGATGCCCGTAGGAGGCGGTGGGGATCGCCAGGGCGGCTGACTCCTCGATCGGCTTGCCGAGCAGCTCCACGAGCGCCTGGCGGATGCTCGGGTTCGCGACCCCGGCGGAGCACAGGAGCAGCTTCACGCGAAGTGCCGCCAGTGTCCTTCGGACACGAGGTCCACCTTCCCATCGACGACCTGGATCGCGGTCGCGTCGTCGATCGCGTAGGCCGGGTTCCCGAGCCCCGCCGCCCAGTCCTGGGCGGCCGCCATCGTGTTCTCGGGCAGGTCCGGGTGGTCGACATGCGGGAAGATCGAAAAGTCGACGATTCCAACCCCGCGGTCCAGGCCGTCAGGCGGGTTCCAGCCCATGAAGTCCGCGCCGATCCGTGGCGTCAGCGCCATGCTCCCCGCGCTGAACCCGACGTAGACCTTGTCCGGCAGCGACGGGAGCAGATCGGCCAGGCCGGACTCCCGCAGCCAGTAGGCCAGGTAGAGCCCGTCACCGCCGTTCGCGAGGAGCACGTCGGCTTCCTCGACCCAGGAGGTCCACCGCTCCCGGTCGAGGGTCGGCAACGCGGTGAGCTCCAAGAGTCCGACCGACTTCCAGCCGATGTCGGTCATCGGCTGCCCAGAGGTGCCGGTGATGAACTTCATGATCCCGGTCGGTCGGTGGCCGTAGGTTGAGGCCCAGCCGCCCGTCGGGATGGCGAGCGCGTTCGATTCCTCGATCGGCTTGCCGAGCAGCTCGACGAGCGCGCCTCTGATGGTGGGGTTCGTCACGCCGGCGGACGTCAACAGCAGCTTCATGACGGCGAATTGTCGTACACGGGCCGGTCGCAGGCGGCTGGCCCTCGCCGCTAGAGCTTGACGACTCCCATGACGTTCACGAGGACGTCGAGGACGGCGAGGATGGCGACCATGAGCCCGCCTGTGAGCACGATGCGCTTCACGTCTCGCGCGACGTAGTCGTACTCGTGCGACATCCGCACGGACAGCGGGGCGTTCACGTCGCCGGCCGGGCTTCCGTCATCAGACGCGCCACGGTTGCGGCGCCGGAGCGACTCCGCGATCTCGGCCTTCTCCTTCGCGGTGGCTTCGGCCTCGAGCTCCTCGGCGCGGCGCAGCTCGGCATCGGTGAGGCCGGACGCGCTGGCGCGCATCGGCTCCTCACCCGGCAGCTCAACCGGCAGCGGTGCATCGACGAGCTCGGGCTCGGGCGCTCGAACGCGGGGCTCGTTCGACGCCGCAGCCGCGCGCTCGGCACGCCTGGCGGCCTGTCGGGCGGTCGTTCGATTCGGATAGCGAGTTCGCTTCGCCATGGCCCGGGGAGGATAGCACCGGGTTTCCCGGCGAAGGCCGTGGTGAGCGGGCGTCGATCGACGGACGGTAGACTCGATCCACCCGCCCTCGGAGGCCTCTGCTGGACCAGCTCAATGCGCTCGTCACGGCCAACATCGGGCCGATCGTCGTCGGTCTCGTCGTCGTCGTCCTGGCGCTGGTCCTGGCCGTCGTCGGGCTCATCCGGCGGGCGCGACGGCTGGGGCGCCGGCTCGACAGCCTCACCCGCGGCTCGGACGCGCAGTCGCTCGAGGCCGTCCTCGGCGGCCACATGGAACGCGTGCGCCAGGCCGTGAACGACGTCAACACGGTGGCCGCGCGGACGGCGCTGGTCGAGCGTGATCTGCAGAGCTCCCTCGGCCGCGTCGGGCTCGTGCGGTTCAACCCGTTCGAGGACACCGGCGGCAATCAGAGCTTCGCCCTGGCGCTCGTCGACAGCCGCGGCGATGGGTTCGTCCTGAGCAGCCTCCACGCTCGGGCGGGAACGCGCGTCTACGCGAAGGCCGTGGCCGCCGGCACGTCGGAGGCGGCGCTGTCCGCCGAGGAGGCCGAGGCCCTCGCGCAGGCGCTCGCCAAGCCGGCGCCCGGGAAGGGCGGGGCGACGGGCGTCGCAGGTACGGGCGCGCCGGCCTGACGATGTCGAGCGGGGATGCGGGAGTGTCAGCAGAGCTGTCACGACCGACCGGCAGGCTCCTCGCATGCCCCCATTGCCACCGGTTCCGGACCCGATGATCCGGACGCGGAACCGTCGCCGCATCCGGCCGCTCGAGCAGATCCCGGTCTGGCATGGCTTCGACGCGGCGCCGGAGGTGGCGGTCCCGAGCGGGGAGAACGTCGGCTTCGGCGACATCGGCGGCCTGGCGCAGCTGCTCGATGGCCTCAACGCGGAACAACGCCGGGCGGTGACTCACGGCGATGGACCGCTCCTGGTCGTCGCGGGAGCCGGAACGGGCAAGACCCAGGTCATCACCCGCCGGATCGCGTGGCTCATCGCGACACGACGCGCGAAGCCATCGGAGATCCTGGCCCTGACCTTCACGGAGAAGGCCGCGGAGGAGATGCAGCTCCGGGTGGACCAGCTGGTCCCGTACGGCTACGCGGACACGGCGATCTCCACGTTCCACGCGTTCGGCGATCGGGTGATCCGGGAGTTCGCGTTCGAGCTCGGGCTGGCGCCTGACGCGCGCGTCCTCACGCGGGCAGAGGTCATCGTGTTCCTGCGGGAACGGCTCTTCGAGCTGGGCCTCGAGGAATACCGGCCGCTCGGCGACCCGACGCGCTTCCTCGGCGCGCTCGCGCAGCTGTTCGCGCGCTGTCGGGACGAGGACGTTTCGCCCACCGCGTACCTCGCGCACGCGGAGCGGCTCGCCGCAGAGGCCGATGTCCTGGCAGCGGCCGCCACGGGCATCGAAGGCGAGGATGATCGGGACGCCGCCGCCGCGGCTGCCGAGACCGCTCGCCGCCAGGCGGAGCTCGCCGCCGCCTACGAGCGCTACACGAGGCTGCTGCGCGCGCAGGGCGCGATCGACTTCGGCGACCAGGTGGCGCTGGCTCTCCAGCTCCTGCGCGATTCCGCTGCGGCGCGAGATTCGCTCCAGAGCCGCTATCGCTACATCCTGGTGGACGAGTTCCAGGACACCAACCGGGCCCAGTCGGAGCTCGTCGCGCTGCTCGCCGAGCGCCACCGGAACGTGACGGTGGTCGGGGACGACGACCAGTCGATCTACCGCTTCCGCGGCGCGGCGATCAGCAACATCCTGGAGTTCCGGGACCGCTACCGCGGCGCGAAGACCGTGGTCCTGCGCCGCAACTACCGCTCGCTCGCGCCGATCCTGGATGGGGCCTATCGGCTGATCCGCTTCAACGACCCGGATCGCCTCGAGGTCAAGGTCGGAATCTCGAAGCGGCTGGTCGCCGAACGCTCGGAACCGGACGCACCCCCGATCCGGCATCACGCCTTCCCGACCGCGGGCGAGGAGGCGGACTGGATCGCCGGCGAGATCCGCCGGCGCGCCGAGGAAGGATCACGGCCGCGGGACTTCGCGGTCCTCGTGCGCGCGAACGCGGACGCGGACCCCGTGCTCAGATCGCTCACCGCCGCGGGGCTGCCGTGGCGCTTCTCGGGCACTTCGGGCCTGTACGCGCGGCCGGAGATCCGGCTGCTCCTCGCGCTGCTGCGGGCCGTTGCCGATCCGTCCTCGAGCGTCGACGTCTACGGCGTCGCGGCCTCGGACCGGTACGCAATCCCGGCCGCCGACCTCGGCGAGGTGGCGGGATCCGCACGGCGGCGGCATCGCAGCATCTTCGAGATCCTCGAGGAGCTGGAGGATCAGCCGGACCTGCTCCGCCTGAGCCCGAAGGGCCGCACCGCCATCGCGCGGCTGACCGATGACCTCCACCGCTACCAGGAGCTCGCCCAGCGCCGGCCCGCGGGCGAAGTCCTGTACGCCTTCCTTCGGGACACAGGCTGGCTCGGCGAGCTGGCGGCGGCCCAGAGCGTCGCCGCGGAGGAGCGGCTGGCAAACATCGGGCGGTTCTTCGATCTGATCCGGAACCAGTCGGCGCTGCTCGCGGACGACCGCGCCGTGTTCCTCGCGCGCCACCTGGGCACGCTCATCGAGGCCGGGGACGATCCTGCGACCGCCGACCCGGATCCCGACGTCGACGCGGTCCATGTCATGACGATCCACAAGGCCAAGGGCCTCGAGTTCCCGGTGGTGTTCCTTCCCGGCCTGGTCGCGGACCGATTCCCCGCTCGCTCGAGGCGCGAGCCCCTGCCGATGCCGCCCGAGCTCGTCGACGAGGTGCTCCCGGAGGGCGACGGCCACGTCCAGGAGGAGCGGCGGCTCTTCTACGTCGCGATGACGCGAGCGCGCGACGAGCTGATCCTGAGCCACGCCTCGGAGTCGTCCGGCGGACGCGCCAGGCGGATCTCGCCGGTCGTGATCGAGGCGCTGGACCTGGCGACCGCCGGGTTCAGCGGCGATCTCCCGACCTCGGTCCACGCGTCCGGGCCACTGGAGCGGATCGCTGCGGCGCAGGGCGCGGCCGAAGCGCCTGAGGCGGAGCGGACGCCCGTCGTCGGGCCCCTCAGCCTGAGCCACTCGGCGATCGATGACTACCTGACGTGCCCGCTCCGATACAAGTACGCCCAGGTCGTTCGCGTGCCCACGACGCCGCACCACGCGATGGTCTACGGCGCGGCGCTGCACAAGGCGGTCCAGGAGTTCCACCGGTCGCAGTCGCGTGGGCAGCCGCTCTCCGAGCCGGATCTGATCGCGGCCTTCGAGGCGTCCTGGTCGAACGAGGGCTTCGTCTCCCGCGAGCACGAGGCCGCGCGCCTGGAGGCCGGGCGGGCAGCGCTGCGCCAGTTCCGTGCCGCGCAGCTGCAGCCGGGCACGATCGTGCCGTCCTGGGTCGAGCGGGAGTTCGCGTTCGCGCTCGGCGGGGACCGCATTCGCGGACGCTTCGACCGCGTCGACATCGTGCCGGTCGCGACCGCATCGGCGAAGGTGACGGGTGAGCTCGCGAACGCCACGAAGGTCCCCGCGGTGCTCCGTGCCGACGTCGTCGAGCCGATGCTCGAGCTGCTCGGGCCGGAGGAGGTGACGATCACCGACTACAAGAGCAGCGACGTCCGGGACCCGGTCGTGGCAAAGCAGCGGGCACGCGACTCGCTCCAGCTCCAGATCTACGCGATGGCCTACGAGGCGATGACCGGCCGGCTGCCGGATGCCGTCCAGCTGCACTTCCTGGACTCGGGACTCGTCGGTCGCGCCGAGGTCGAGCCGAGCCGGCTCGAGAAGGCTCGCGGGAAGATCGCCGCGGCCGCCGCGGGGATCCGCGCTCGCGACTACACGCCGAAGCCGAGCGTCCTCGCCTGCACCTACTGCCCCTTCCGGGACATCTGTCCTTCGAGCCTCGCCCGCTGAGCGTGGTTGCGTCGCTCGCCGTCGCCGCGATCACGATCGACTTCGGCAACACCCTCGTCATCGTTGACCGCCCCGGCCTGCGCAGCGTCGTCGAGGAGACGGCGGACGCGCTCGGACGCCGAGGCATCGTTCGCGACCGCGCGCCGTTCCTGGCGGCCTGGGCCGAGGAACGCGATCGGCAGTTCCGCGAGGAGGTGCCGCAGCTGCGCGAAGTGGACATCGACCAGCGCGCCGTCCGCGTCCTCGCGAGGATGCGCGGCATGCCGCCTCCGCCGGCCGAGGAACGCTGGGATGACCTCGCGGCCGCCTCGCGTGTCGACCCCGGGGAGATCGATGCCGTCGTCGATGCCTACAGCGCGGCCTTCATCGGGCGGGTGCAGCCGGTCGAGGACGCGGCCCCGACGCTCGCTCGCCTGCACGCGGAGGGCTATGCGCTCGCGATCCTGTCGAACTGGCCGCTCGCAGTGACGATCGACCGCTTCGCCGAGGCGCATGGCTGGCTGCCGTACCTGCGCGCGATCGTCGTCTCGCAGCGGGTCGGGACGATCAAGCCGCACCCGTCGATCTTCGAGGCTGCGGCGTCCCAGCTCGGGTTCGCGCCGGGGGCCGGAGGGAGCGTCGCACCGAGTGCGCCCATCCTCCACCTTGGCGACGACTGGGCAGCCGACGTCGTCGGCGCCGCGCGGGTCGGGTGGCGTACGGCGTACCTCCGGAATCGACAGGTCGACACGCCGCTGCCGACGTCGGAGCCGGGCGACGGCATGGCCCCGGAGGAGCGAGTCGAGGCTGACCTCCTCATCGACGAGGTGCACGAGCTGCCGGACCTGCTCGTGCTCGACCATGCCGCCTCGGCGGGGCTGCGGAGCACCGAGACGCTCGATCGGCAGGCGATCCAAGCCCAGCCGGCGGATCGCTAGTCGCCACGATGCAACCTCGGGATCGGCGGTTTGCGCTCGTCCTTCTCGGCGTCGCGGCCGTCGCCTGGGTCGCGGTCGCCCTGGTGCTCACAAGCGTCGACCCACGTGCCGGTGCCGGCGCCGGATTCACCGGAGCCGGCGCACTGGGCGTTGCCGTTGCGGCGACCTTCGCGCCGCTCCTCTGGCTGATCGCGTTCACGCGGCACCGCCGAATCGCGTATCGCGGCGACTGGACGCGGGCGGTCCGGCGCGGCATCTGGCTCGGGCTCCTCGTCGCCGTCTTCGTGCTCATGCGCGTCAACGGCGTGTTCCAGCCGCAGATCGGCCTGTTCTTCGCGGCCCTCGCGTTGGTGGCGGAGGTGACCCTTTCGAGGCAGTAGGTCCTGCCAGTTGCCGGTGGTACGATGCCGGTCTGGCGCCCCGCTGGACGGCGGATCCGAACCGGCGGCGTCGAACGAACCGGCGGCCCGCACGATCACGCGGCCCGTCCCGGAGGGTTCTGCGTGGCGAAGCGCCTGGCGCGCCCATCTCCCAATGGCACGTCCTCCAATGGCTTGTCCCCGAACGGGACAGCGCGCGGCGGGCCATCCACGGCAGGTGGAGGCTCGCTGTCCGAGGATGGCATCCACCCGATTCCTGCCGGCCGCGCGGCGCGCCCTGACGGCGCGCCCGTCGCCATCGGCGAGTACGGCCGGCGCTGGGGCTGGGATGCGCCGCTCGACGCCTACAACCACCAGGATCTGCCGACCTACGTGGGCCCGACCTCGTTCTCGCACCTGCCCTGGATCGAGGATCCCTCGGAGCTCCTGGCACGCAACGTCGACGTGGCGATCGTCGGGGCCCCCTACGACGACATGGTCACCCACCGACCTGGCGCGCGGTTCGGGCCGCGGGCGATCCGCGAGGCCCAGAACACCGCGGGCGGCCTGAACTCCCTCCAGCTCGACGTCCGCCCCTTCGAGGAGCTCACCGTCGTCGACGCCGGCGACGCGAACATCGTCCCGGCGCGGTACGAGCGCGGCCACGCGATGATCTATCGGAAGGTGCTCGAGGTCGCGGGAACGGGAGCGATCCCGGTCGTGCTCGGCGGCGATCACTCGATCACCTGGCCGAGCGCGTCCGCGGTCGCCGAGGTCCGGAAGCCCGGGAGCATCGGGATCGTCCACTTCGACGCCCACGCGGACACCGCGCCGGACTCCTGGGGCCAGCTCTCGGGCCACGGCTCGCCGATGCGCCGGCTGATCGAATCCGGCGCCGTGCTCGGGAAGAACTTCGTGCAAGTGGGGCTGCGCGGCTACTGGCCGCCGAGGGATGTCCTCGACTGGATGGGCGAGCAGGGCCTCCGCTGGCATCTCATGCGCGAGATCGAGGAGCTGGGTGCGGAGGCGGTCATCGACCGCGCGATCGAGGAGGCGCTCGACGGTCCCGACGCCATCTACCTCTCCGTCGACATCGACGTGGTCGACCCGGGCTCGGCGCCCGGCACCGGCACGCCGGAGCCCGGCGGGATGCTCCCGCGAGAGCTCCTCCGGGCGGTGCGTCGCATCGTCGGCAAGGTCGAGCTGGCGGGGATGGACATCGTCGAGGTCTCGCCGCCGTACGACTGGGCCGAATCGACGGCCGCGCTCGCCAACCGAGTCGCGCTCGAGGCCATCTCGGCGCTCGCCGTCAAGCGTCGCGACGGCGCGACGGTCCGCCACGTCGCCAGGCTCGGCCGCGCGAAGGTCGGAGCCGCGGTCGGAGTGGGAGCCGGTCGCTAGCATCCGCGCGATGCCTGAGCAGCAGCTGGATCGAAGATCGGCGGCGCTCGCGCGCCTCTACGACCTGGATCTCGCGGCGGAGCCGGGCGACGTCGCCCTGTACCTGGCCCTCGCGCAGCGAACCGGTGGGCCGATCCTGGAGATCGCGGCCGGCACGGGCCGGGTCGCCGTGCCGCTCGCGCAAGCCGGCCATCGCGTCGTCGGCGTCGACCTCGATCCGGCGATGCTCGCGCGGGCTCGCAGCCGAGCGAGCGCAGCCGGCGTGGCGGTCGAGCTCGTCCATGGCGACCTGACGAACCTCGCGTCGCTGCCCGATGTGACCGCGTCGGGCCCATACCGGCTGGCGATCTTCGCCCTCAACTCGATCCTGCTCGTCGCAAGCCCGGAGGCGCAGCGCGCCGCGCTGGCAAGCATGTCGAGTGCCCTGGCTCCTGGCGGCCTGGCGGTTGTCGATTGCTGGCTCGCGACGCCGGCGGACCTCGGCGCGCTCGACGGCCGGCTCTCGCATGAGTGGCTGCGCACGGACCCCGAGACCGGCCTGGAGGTCACCAAGACGGTCGCGGCGTGGTACGACCCGGTCCGCCGGATGGTGACCCTCACCTCGATCTTCGACGAGGGCGACGCGGGCCAGCCGCCGGTCCGCTGGACCCGCCAGGACCCGATGCGGCTGGTGACGGTGGACGAGCTCGCGTCGTACGCGCAGGCCGCCGGCCTGGAGATCGAGCGCCTCGCCGGCGACTACGACCTCGGGCCTCTGGATTCGGGCAGCGATCGGGTCATCCTGATGGCGCGCAAGCCGGGCTGAATCGCCTCGCGCGAGGCGGGCTGAGACGCGTTCCGCGCGGGCCGATGGCCCACTCGCCGGTGCTCCCGGACACCGGACCCCGGACGATCGGGTGGGCCCGGTGCGCCCAGACACCCGTGGTACCGTTCGGCGATGGCCTCGGGAGATCAGATTCGCCTGCTGCTCGTTGAGGACGTCCCCCAGGTTGCACAGTACGTCCGGGGACTCCTGAACGCCCAGAATCAGGTGCGGCTGGTCGACATCGTTGCCGACGGCACGCAGGTCCAGGCCCGGATCGGCGAGCATCGGCCGGACGTCATCGTCGTCGACGCGCTGCTCCAGGGCCGGCTGCGCGGGATGCAGCTCGTCAAGCAGCTGCACGATGCCAACACCGGTGTCCCCGTGGTCGTGCTGACCGTTCCCCAGAACCCCGTCTCGGTCGATCCCGGCAAGGGCATCGACGAGGTCCTGTCGATGCCGTTCAACGGCTACGACCTGATGAGCCGGGTCACCACGGTCCACAAGGCGGCAGCGGCCTCGAACGAGAAGGCCCCGAGCCGGCTGATCGTCGTGTTCGCTCCCAAGGGCGGCGTGGGGAAGTCGACGATCGCCTTCAACCTCGGCGCGGCCGCCGCGGGCCTGGGCGTCAAGACGGCGCTCGTCGACGGCAGCATCCAGTTCGGAGATTTGCGCGGCCTCCTGCGGGCGCCGCGCGACGCGCCGTCGATGCTCGATCTCCCGACCGACCGGATCTCCGAATCGGATCTCGCGGAAGTGCTCTGGCGCGGCCCGGCCGACGTCGACATCCTGCTGGCGCCGCCGCGGATCGAGATGGCCGAGATGGTCCTGATCCGCGATCTCGAGAAGACGCTCTCGCTGATGCGGCGCCTGTACGACCTGGTCATCGTGGACACGGGCGTCGGGCTGGACGAGCTGACCCTAGCGCTCCTCGACCAGGCGGACACGATCCTCGAGATCGTCACCTACGACGCGACGACGATCCGGAACACGATCGCGATGGCCGAGACGTTCCAGAAGATCGGCTACCCGCCGAGCAAGGTCCAGTACCTGGTCAACCGCTCCGATGCCTCTGCCGGCATCGATCCGTCGGACCTCCGCCAGGCCCTCGGCCGCGATCCCGAGTTCAGGATTCGCTCGGAGGGCCAGGTCGTCGGGCCGTCGAGCAACCAGGGCGCGCCCTTCGTCACGGCCGAGCCGAACGCCGGCGTGAGCAAGGACGTCGTCGAGGTGGCCACCCAGCTCCTCGGCGTCGGCGCCGGCTCGCGAAAGCCTGCATTGGCGGGAGCGCGGTAGCCTTCTCGGGTGACCGACCCGCGACCCATTGGCGTCTTCGACTCGGGCGTCGGCGGGCTGACCGTCCTGCGCGAGATCCTTCGACGGTCCCCTGACGAGTCGACGATCTACTTCGGCGACAACGCGCGAGCGCCGTACGGCACCCGGCCGGACGACGAGGTCCGAGACTTCTCGACCGAATCGATCGACGTCCTCGTGGAGCGCGACGTCAAGGCAGTCGTGGT
>JAICVI010000099.1 GCA_025935415.1 Chloroflexota bacterium | reverse complement strand
GACGATGGTTCCGGCGGCACGGACGCGTCCGGCGCGTCGGGGTCCGGCGGGACGCGCGGCGGGACGGGCGGCGGCTCGGACGGCGGCTCGGGCGGCGGCGACGGCGGCTCCGGCCAGCTCCTCGACGCCGCTCGCCCCGAGCTGCTGATCATCAAGACGGGCGAGATCACGATCCAGGTCAATGACATCGATGCCGCGATTGCCGCCGCCACGCGCTCGATGGACGGCTTCGGCGGGTACGCCAGCGGCACCGGCAGGAGCGGCACGGACGAGGACGCCGAAGGAACGATCACCTTCCGCATTCCCGCGGGCGCCTGGGACGCGGCGCTGGTCGCGTTGCGCGGCCTCGGCGGGACGATCCTCGACGAGCACTCCGAGACGGAGGACGTGACCGGCAAGGTCGTCGACCTGGATGCCCACGTCCGCAACCTCCAGACAACGGAGACCGCGCTCGCGGCGATCATGGCGAAGGCCACAACGATCAAGGACGTGCTGACGGTCCAGGAGCACCTGACGGACGTTCGCGGCCAGATCGAGGAGCTGCAGTCGGAGGCCAGCCACCTGCGCGAGCAGGCGGCGTTCTCGACGCTGACGCTGAACGTCCGGCGAACACCGGCGCCAGTGGTCGCGAAGCAGGAGCGGCAGTTCGAGCCCCAGAGCGAGGCGGATTCCGCGGTCGCATACCTCGTCAAGATCGGGCAGAAGCTCGCCAAGGCCGGGATCTGGCTCGGGATCGTGTGGCTGCCGGTCCTGCTGGGCATTGGGTTCGCCGCCGGGTTTGCGTACCTCGTGTTTCGCCGGCTGCGGCGGGCCATGGCGCCGGCCTGACGAGCTGGCGACGCTCTGCGGGGGCCGCGGCAAGGCACGGGCGGCCGGGGTCGGCCGATCGAAGGGTCGACCTACACTTGGACTCGATGACGACCGTGAAGCCCGCCATGGAGATGACCGCCCGCGCGGCGATCGCGGCTCGCACCGAGGCGCTCTTTCGAAGCTCCCGCGCGCTTCGCGACGGGCACTTCCTGCTCAAGAGCGGGCGCCACTCCGACGCCTACCTCGAGAAGTTCGCGGTGCTCTCCGATCCGGCGGCGACGAGCGAGCTGTGCGGCTTCTGGGCCGGCCAGTTCCGCGGCCCCGCTGACGAGCCGACCGTGGATCTCGTCGCCGGCCCGACGACGGGAGGGGTGATTCTCGCCTTCGAGACCGGGCGCCAGCTCGGCACGCGGGCGATCTTCGCGGAGGAGGTCAAGGGCGCGGACGGTGCGGCCCCGCAGCGCGAGTTCCGGCGCGGCTTTCGCATCGAGCCGGGCGAGCGCGTCCTGCTCGTCGACGACATCCTCACCACCGGCGGGTCGCTCCTGGCCATGATCCCGGCGGTCGAGGCCGCAGGCGGCGAGATCGTCGGCTGCGCGGTAATGGTCGATCGATCGGGCGGCACGAGCGCACTCGCGTCGCCGGCCACGGGCCGCCGCTACCACCTCGAGGCGCTCTGGGTCCTGGACCTGCCCACGTACGAGCCCGGTCCCGCGACCTGCCCGCGTTGTGCGGCGGGCGAGCCGGTGTACGCACCCGGGAGCACCGGCACCGGCGCATGAGCGGGAGGCGCCCTTCGCCGCGCGTCGCAAAATTCGTCCGAACGGAGCGGGACCCAGGCGGCGCAGAGGAGGCGCGTTGGCCCGTCAAGCGGCTCCTGCTCGTGCTCCTTGGCGTGCCGATCGTCGTCGTCGCGGCGTTCTTCTGGGCAATCGCCACATCGTGCGGATGCACGCCCCTGCCATCGCTGCCGGCGTCCCCCGTTGACGGCGTGGTTGTCTCGGTCGATGCGGCAAGCCTGGGCGATGTCAGAGGCTTCAGCCTCCGGGTGAGCAACGGGGTGGTCTACGAGATGAAGCTGGGCCAGCTCCAGAACGCCACGCAGTTCTCGCCGAGCCACCTCGCCGAGCACCAGGCGACCAGCTCGCCGATTCGCGCCTGGTACCTGCTCGACGACGGCACGCCCGTGGTGTATCGGCTCGAGGACGCGCCGAGCTGATCCCTTGTCCTTCTCCGAGTGCCTATTTGACGGCGTCGAGCGCGGCCTGGAGCTCCGCGTCGGAGAAGATCAGGCCGAACGAGCCACGCACGATCCCGGTGCGATCCACGACAAAGACCCACGGCTCCGAGATCAGGCCCCACTGGTTGGTCGCTTCGACCGGGATCAGGTCCTGTGTCGAGGCGTCGAGCACGGCCTGGAGGCTGCCGTCCTCGAACTGCAGCTGGTATGGCTCGACGTTGATGAACGTCACGCCTGGGTACCTGGTGACGAACGGCTTGAGCCGGTCGAGGGTCGGGCCGCACTGGGCCGTCTTGCAGAACTTCGGCGTCGCGAAGGCAACGACCATCGGCTTGTGGGCGGCCAGGGTGTCGGCCACGGTCGCCTGGTACAGCGCCGGGTCGGGCGTCGCGTCGGTGGAGATTCGCGCAACGTCGCCGCCGGTGTCGGCGACGGTCGGGTTGTCCGTTGCCGGCGCGTGCTGCCCGACCTTGATCAGGGACGAGCTCGCCTGGACGTCGAAGGTGACGCGGATCTTCTCGGGCGCCGCCGAGCCCTGCGCGGTCGTGAACTCCGCGCCGTAGAGACCGGCCTCGGGGAAGGTCAGGCTGGTGACGTAGATGCCGCGCTCGCCCTCGATCGCCCAGATGAACGTCCCATCCGCCATCGCGATCGGGGTGTTGGCGTCGCGACCGAGGTTGAACACCGCGACCTGTGCGGTCCGATCCGGCGCCGCGGCCGGCAGGTTGTCCTTGTCGAGGAACGAGAACATGAACCGGACCGCGCCACAGGTGAGGTCCGCGGCATTCGAGATCACGACCGGGAAGAGCGTCGGGTGCTGCGCCGAGACGTCCCAGCCGGGCAGGTCCGAGGCCGGTTGCGGAGCGGTTGCGCAGCCGGCCGCGCCGCTGCTGATCGGACCGGAAGCGGCGGGCGTCGGAGCCCCGCTCGGGTTGGTGTTGCCACACCCGACGGCCACGAGCGCCACGACCGCGGCGAGCGCGCGCAGACGGTGCGAGGAACGGAGCCGGAGGGACATGGCGCTAGCGTAGCCGCGTGCTCGATTCGGCCCTAGAATCTGGAGGCGCTCATCCCGGAGGATCCTTGACCCGCTTCCAGCGGCTCGCCGCCGCGACCGTCTTCGCGACCTTCCTGCTCGTCGTCATCGGCGTGGCCGTTCGCGCCACCGATTCCGGCCTCGCCTGCCCGCATTGGCCCGGGTGCTTCGAGGGCCAGTTCCTGCCCGCCCTCGACGCCGGCTTCCAGGTCTGGGTCGAGTGGATCCATCGAACGGTGGCGGCAGTCATCGGCTTCCTGATCCTTGGCATGGCCGTCTTCGCTGTGCTCGACCATCGGCGCCAGCGGTCGATCGTCATCCCGTCGATCCTCGCCGTCCTGCTCGTCGGGTTCCAGGCGTACCTCGGCGGCCGTACGGTCCAGCTCGGCAACACCGGAGCATCCGTCCTGGCGCACCTGACCACGGCCATGGCCCTCGTCGGCGTCCTCGTCTACCTGCTGGTGCGGTCGTCCTACCCGGCTCGACTGGGGAGTGGCGGCAGCCAGCGGTTCACCCTGCTGGCGGCGTTCGCCGCCGCGACCTTCGGCGTCCTGCTGTTCGGAGCGAACGTGACCGCGCGCAGCGCCGGCCTCATCTTCCCCGACTGGCCGCTGATGAACGGCTCCGTGCTCCCGATCGCGCCGGACGGGCGCGAAGACCTCGCCGTGCTCTTCAACACGCACGCCCTCCACCGATATGCGGCCGCCCTGGTGCTCGTCATCCTGGTCGCCGTGGCATGGTCGGCGGCGCGCCTGCGCCCGGCGCAGCCGCGGCTCGCGCGCCTCGCGCTCGGGCTGCTCGCCGTGTACGTGCTCCAGGTGATCGTCGGCGGGCTGCAGGTGCTGTCGCAGCTCGCGCCCTGGACGCAGACCCTGCACGTGGCCCTCGGCGCGCTCGCCTGGGGTGGTGCGGTGGCCCTCGCCGTCGGGGCCTACTACGAGGCGAGAAGCGCCGCTCCCGCCGGAGCCCCGGCGGGGACCGGCGCCGGCAGCGGCGTCGATGCGGGACCTCGACCCGCCGACGACCAGGCCGCCACGCCCAAGGCCTCCCTCCGCGACTCTTTGAGCGCCTACGTCGCCCTCACCAAGCCGCGGATCATCGAGCTGCTGCTGGTGACAACCGTCCCGGCGATGGTCCTCGCAACCCGCGACGTCCCGGGGATGCCGCTCCTGGACTGGGCCTGGCTGACGTTCTGGACGCTCATCTGCGGGACGCTCGCGGCGGGATCGGCGAACGCCATCAACCAGTACCTCGAGCGCGACATCGACCAGCTGATGGCGCGCACGCGCCGCCGGCCGCTGCCGGCCCACAGCGTCACGCCGGAGCGCGCGGTCGTGTTCGGCATCGCCCTCGGGGCGATCTCCGTCGGGCTCATGGCCTGGACCGTGAACCTCGTGGCCGCGTTCCTCACGCTTCTCGCCATCGGGTTCTACGTGGTGATCTACACGATCATCCTGAAGCGCAACACGACGCAGAACATCGTGATCGGGGGCGCGGCGGGAGCGCTGCCACCGGTCATCGGGTGGGCCGCGGTCACCGGCAACGTGACGATGCCCGCGCTCCTCCTCTTCCTGATCGTCTTCTACTGGACGCCGCCGCACTTCTGGGCGCTCGCGCTCCGGATCCGCGGCGACTACGCCGCGGCCGGCGTGCCGATGCTCCCCGTCGTGCGCGGCATCGCCGAGACGAGCCGCCAGATCGGGCTCTACACGATCCTCCTGGTCGCGCTGACGGCGATCTTCGGCGTCGTCGCGAAGATGGGCCTGCTGTACGCCGTGGCCGCCGCCGCGCTCGGTGTGATCTTCCTGTGGCGGGCGTGGATCCTGTGGAAGCAGGGCACGTCCCCGGAGGCGTCCACGCAGCAGGCGATCCGCCTCTACCGCTACTCGATCACGTACCTCACGGTCCTCTTCGCGGCCGTGGCGCTCGACGCCGTCATCCGCCTCTAGACTCGGGTCGATGCAGCTCCGGGCTCGACCGACCTTGCTCGACACCTGGGCCACGGTTGCGTCGTGCGTGTATCGCGGCGGCGACGTCCCGAAGCCCGGAGACGAGCGCGTCCGGCTGAACCTGTGGCTGTGCGGTGGCGCAGTGCCATCGAATGGGCAGCCGGTGGAGATCGTGGTCGAATCCTTCGCGTTCGCGCCATAGCGTGCAGATCAGCTTCCTCGGCGGTGCCACCACCGTCACCGGGTCGCGCTTCCTCCTGACGACCTCGCGCGCCCGGATCCTGATCGACTGCGGGATGTTCCAGGGCAGCCCCAACGAGGTCATCCGGAATCGCGTCCCGCTCGGGGTCGACCCGAAGGACATCGACGCGATCCTCGTGACCCACGCCCATCTCGACCACTGCGGGCTGCTCCCGGTGGTCGTCCGGGACGGGTTCGATGGCCCGATCTACCTGACGAGCGCCTCGGCCGAGCTCGTCGAGATCGTGCTGCTGGACAGCGGTCGCCTCCAGGAGGAGTTCGCGAAGCGTCACTCCCGCTGGGAGCGACGGCACCCCGAGGCCGCGGCCGCGGCCGACGCGAAGACCGAGTCGCAGTATCGCGATGCGGTCGAACAGGCAAGCGAGGCCTCGCACGCGTCCCAGGAAGAGCATTTCCCGACGACGGTCGAACCGGACGGCGACGCCGCGGCGGCTGCGCCGGTCCCGGCAGGGGCACCGGAGAGCGCTGTATCCGCCTCCGGCGCGACGGCATCGAGCGCCGCCACCGATGCGGCCGCGGCCGACACGGCAACGGCCGGCGAGTCCGAGGCCACGGCCGCCGAGACCGCGACCGACGCCATGCAAACGGACCGCTTCGGCGCGCCGCTGCCGCACCCGGAGAACGCCGAGGAGGCGGTCCGCGTTCAGCCCCCGGTCGTGGCCATGGACCTCGACGCGCCGCTGTACGACGAGGACGACGCGAAGCTCGTCCCGCCGCGCTTCAAGAAGGCTCGCTACGGCAGCCCGATGGACATCGCCCCGGGCATCCAGGCGACGTTCTACGACGCCGGCCACATCCTCGGCTCCGCGATCATTCGCCTCGAGATCCGCGACGAGGACGGCGACGAGCCGAAAAAGATCGTGTTCTCCGGCGACCTCGGTCGGCCGGGAACGCCGATCATCCGCGACCCGACTCCGATGCACGACGCCGACTACGTCGTCGTCGAGTCGACCTACGGCGGCCGCGAGCACGACCCGGCCGAGGAATCGATCCGGATGCTCACCGAGGTCGTCAACGAGGTCGACAAGGCGGGCGGCGTCCTGCTGATCCCGGCGTTCGCGATCGGGCGCACGCAGGAGATCGTCTGGGAGCTGGATCGGCTGATCAGCGCCGGCGAGATCCCGCAGCTGCCCCTGTACCTCGACTCGCCGATGGCCTCACGCGCCTCGGACGTCTACCGCCGCCACCCGGAGTTCTACGACGAGGAGACGGCGAAGCTCCTCCGCGAGGGCGAGACGCCACTCGACTACCCGAACCAGACGATCACCCGCGACGTCCAGGACTCGAAGGCGATCGCCACCGCGGCGCGGCCGTACATGATCGTGTCGTCGAACGGGATGCTGACCGGCGGCCGCAGCGTCGCGCACCTCCGCAACCTCATCGACGACCCAGGCGCAACCATCCTCTTCGTCGGCTACCAGGGCGTGGGCACACTCGGGCGGCACCTCCAGGACGGTGCCACGACCGTGAAGGTCGATGGCCAGATCCGGCAGGTCCGCTGCCGGATCCGCTCGATCTCCGGGTTCTCGGCGCATGCCGACGAGTCGGAGCTCCTCGACTGGCTCCGCAACTTCCTCGGCCAGGGTCGCAAGCCGCGACGCGTCTTCCTCGTCCACGGCGATCCGGACGCCCAGCAGGCCCTCGAGCCGAAGGTCGCCGCGCTCGGCTTCGACGTCCACATCCCGATCTGGCGCGAAGTCGTCACGCTCGACTAGGACGACTCCACCCAACCCGCGCGGACGGCGAGGACCGCGAGCTCGGTCCGATTGGCGACGCCATATCGAGCGAACAACCTCCGCAAGTGGCTTTCGACTGTCTTGAGCGAGAGCACGAGCTCGCCGGCGATCTCCTCATTGGTTGATCCGCGGACGAGGAGGCGGATGACGTCAACCTCACGGGAACTGGGCGGCCGCAGGCCGGAAGTCGCGCCAAGAGCCCAACCACCACCACCGCTGATGGCGGGCTCGAGGACCAGGGTTTGGTCGACCAACAGGCGGCCGATCGTCGCCCGAAGATCGGCAAGCTCGGTGCTCAGTCGCGCCCGCTCGGCCGAGACAGTACGCCGGCGGTCCTCTGCTCGACCCGTGAGGACTTCCGTGACCACTGTTTCGAGGTACTGCAATGGCCGAAACGGCTGCGTGGCCTCTTTCTCGGCTTCCGCGACAGCAGGGACCAGCCTTCTCCATGCGACGATCGCAACGGCGATCGGCATGACATAGGCGGGCAGGAACACGACGCCCATCACGATCGATACGCCCGCACCGAGCAACCCACCCCCGATGAACCACGCATACAGGGCCGCGCCCGCCGCTGATCCGACGAGCGCCCAGCGGCACTCGTCAGCCGCTGTCGAGGCGACCGGCCGCCACGCCGCGAGGAGGGCTACGGACACCGACGCGAAGCCGAAGAGGACGACCCCGAGCGTTGCAGCGTTGAGGAGCGCAAACCCGGCCGGGATGCCGATGTCGGTCCCGGGTGGTTGGAGCATGTAGACCGCGAGGTAGTCTGCGACGGCCCGATACAGAACGACTGCCGCAACGGCTTCGAACGCCGCAGCCATGCTGATCCATGCAATGACCCGGCTCCAGCGCGAGCTCACGAGTCCGATCAGAACGCAGAGGATCGGAATCCAGACGATCTGTTCGCCCTCGACCAGTTCGCCGGCGCTGGCGGGCCGGTTGAGATAAGCGAGGGTTGCAGGCACCCACAACGCTATGACGATGGCTCCGGCGCTGAGCAATCGTCGATCGGGCGCAGGCGCCGTCGAGTCCGTCGGCATCGATGGAGCGTGTGACCGTGCATCGGCCCGCAGTGCACCGAGGAATCCCAGGGTCGCGATAAGCAAAACGAGCATCGGTTGATCGAGCTGAAACGAAAGCTCGTTCCACCACGGGGTCGTCCAGACCTCGGCCCTGCCGGCCGCATCTCGGGCGATGCGCAGGAACGGCGCAGTCGCAGACGCCACGGTGATGGCCAACCCGAGGGGGCCGACCCATCGACCCAGCCGCCGCTGCGGCGCCGAGGCGTACAAGGTCAGAATGGCGGCAGGGACCGCGGTTCGCACGAAGACGGCAAACCCAAGCAGAACGTCGGCGTACGCCGGCGAACCGACCGTCCCGATGGCTTCGACGGATCGGGCGGCGTACGAGGCCGCTTCAAGGTCGCCAGCAATCGACGCGCTCGCGAAGGCGAGCGCCGGATACGCCAGACCGGGCCGACCCCGCAGCACGACGGCGAGCAGAATGAGCAGCCCCGACGTCGACACCTCGAATCGCCAGTACCCAATCGCGGACACCGTGTCGGCCGGAACTGTTGGGTTGGCGAATGCGACGATCCCGATTCCGACGCTCAGCCCTGCGAGCGCCAGCGCCGCGCCGAATCGGCCGCCAGGAAACCGCAAGCTCCCTCGCATTCCGGGAGCCTAGGCCCCCGTGGTGCCCGACTCAATCCGTCGAAACCCCGAATCTCGCGTTCGTTGCTCCCCTCGCCACCTTGTGTCCGGCACACTGGCGCGGATGCGGCCCAAGCTCCAGGTCCTCGAGCCACCGTTGATCACGTCCATCGTCGACGAGGCCAAGCGCCTGCTCGACGAGGTCGGGATGGAGGTCCGCGGCAAGGCCCTGCGGGAGCGCCTGCTCGCGAACGGCCTGCCGGCCACGCCGGAGGGCCGCATCCGCTT
>JAICVI010000214.1 GCA_025935415.1 Chloroflexota bacterium | reverse complement strand
GACCGAGCCAGCCTGGGCTGCGGCTCGGCGGCAATCCGGTGGCCGATCTCGATGATCGACCGCCCGACGGCGCGCCGGACCGACTGTCGCTGCGGAGCGAGCTGGTTGCGCTGGCGGCGATCGCGGATCCGCTGGCGGATCTCGCGCTCCCGGTCCTGCGTGACCTGCTCCACGAACTGGCGGTTCAACATCTGGTTCTCACCTCCCTTCGTCGTTATTCGTCGTCGGACTCGTCCTCCTCGACGTCTTCGTCGAGGGAGCGGCCCGTGTAGGTCATGAAGACGTTGTGCATCGTCGGTTCCTCGCCGTGGCGCTCGGCGACGAGTCGCTTGAGCTCCTCCGGCGATCCCTGGGCGACGATCCGGCCGTCGTTGAGGACGACGATCTCGTCGCACAGGCGCTCGGCCTCGTCGAGGTCGTGCGTCGTCAGCACGATCGAGGCGTCGTGGCTCCCGCGGATCTCCTCGATGAAGGCCTGGACGTCGAGCTTCGACCTGGGGTCGAGACCCGTCGTCGGCTCATCGAGGAGCAGCAGCGTCGGGCTCGTCAGCAGGGCTCGCGCGATGGCGATCTTCTGCTGCATCCCTCGGCTCATCTGCTCGACCGGCCGGCTCAGGCGCTTCTCGGCGATGCCGAGCCGCTCCGTGATCCGGACGGTCTCCAGGCGAGCGAACTTCGAGTCGATCCCGTAGAGCCTCGCTGCGAACAGCAGGTTCTCCATCGGACTCAGCTTCTTGAAGAAGGCCGCGTCCACGCTCACCCGGTTGATGAGGCGCTTGACGGCCATCTCGTCACGCTCGATGTCCAGCCCGAACACCTCGACCCGGCCTTCGTCGAGCGTCAGCAGGCCCGAGACGAGCCTGATCAGCGTCGACTTGCCCGAGCCGTTGGCGCCGAGGATGCCGATCGTGCCGCCGCGCTCGACCCGCAGCGAGACGTCCGCGATCGCGATCACGGGTTCCCGCTTTCGCGACACGTTGAAGCGCTTCGTGACGTGCTCGACGAGCAGCGCGGGGACGCTGGCCGCCGCGTCGACGCTCGGCTCCGCGGAAGCGGGCTCGGGCGCCGGCTCGATGGTCGGCATCCACGCGGGATCGATCGATCGGTCCTGCGTCATCTTCGGTTCCTTGAGCATCGTGCTCGACATTGGCGTAGGTCCTTCTGGGCTGCGGACATGAGAAGAGCCGCGACTCCGTTCCCGGTGGGGAGGGGCTCGCGGCTCGTCAGTGGTCCTCGCGTGCAGCCCGAGGACAAATGAAAAACCGTGGGCCCGATCCGGCCCACGGTTCGTGGTGTCTGCATTGGCGGCCTTGCCGCCGTCAGCTACCTACGAGGTGGGCACAAATCTCCCGCTGCCGTCTGCGCCGATAGGCGCGACGAGCCGCCGGGTGAGCAGCGTCGTGCTCTTCATCACATCCACCTCCGGTAACGACAACCCAGCGCCTCGGCGCCGGAGGGCGGAGTCTAGTTGCCGCCCGACGCAAGTGTCAATTCGCTCGGCGCCGATCTGGCCGTCACAGGCGTTGCGGACCTGCGGGCCGCGCTCACGCACCTTGAAGTGCGCTCGCTTGGCTGCTCGGCCGGCGCCCTGGCGTCGGTCCAGCTGAGCGCCGAGCGCGCTGCGCTCGCGCGGCGACAGACCCTCGCTCACCTGGGCGGCATCGCAAAATCGGTTGTTCGCGATGCGCGGCGAGGCGTAGAGTGCGGGTCGTGCGCCGGCCCAGCGTGCCGGCGACGGGGAGAGGGAAGGACGACGAATGACTGAATCCACGCCTCCGGCCATGCCCCCGGCGCCGATGGCGCCGCCTCCGGCCATGGCAGCGACGGGCCGCCCGACGGGCGCGACCGTCATCGCGGTCATCGAAGGCATCATCGGCGTGCTCGCGCTCCTTGCCGGCCTGCTCTTCATGGTCGGCATGAGCGTCGTGGGTGGGATCGCCGGCAGCCAGACGGATACGCAGGGCCTTGGCGGCGTCTTCGCCGGCGTCGGCATCGTCTTCGGCGTGATCATCATCCTCATCGCGCTGCTCTACCTGGCCATCGCCTACGGCGTGTGGAAGGGTCGGGGCTGGTCGTGGATGCTCGGGATGGTCGTCTCGATCATCGCGATCGTCTTCGGAGTCCTCGGCCTCACCGGCGGCATCAGCGTCGGGAGCATCATCTCGCTCGCGCTGCCGATCGTGGTCGTGTACTTCCTCTGGCAGCCCGAGGTGAAGCGCTGGCTCGGCCGCCCGGCCTGAGCACGGCTCGCAACATCGCCATCTCTGGCCGGCCGGGGCAACCCGGCCGGCCTTGATGTTCGGCAGCGCCATCGGAGGGACACGCGGGATGAGCTTCACGCAGGATCCGGGCGCCGGGGCGCTGCCACCGATGCCACCACCCCCATCGCCGCCGCCGGCCGGGCAGGGCCTTTTTCGCGGCGTCCCCCCGATGAGCCTCTCGCTCGGGACGGCGATCGAGGTGGCGTTCAGGGCCCTCGCGAAACCCGCCTTCGTGGTCCCGATCTTCGCCATCTCGATCGTGATCAACGCGGTCACGGAGATCCTGCTCGGGCCGACGCTCGAGCAGTTCCAGAGCCTGTCCAGCGGTGCGCGCCCCAGCATCGATGACATCAACCAGCTGCTGGGTGCGCTCGGCGTGAGCCTCGCGATCAGCCTCGTCGGCGGGGTCGTCGCGGCCATCTACGGCACCGTCTGGGCGGTTGCGGCGAGCGTCGGGCCGTTCCCGACGTTCGGCGAGACCCTCGCCCTGGTGGGCCGCCGCTGGGCGCGCGTCCTCGGCGCCAGCCTCCTGGTCGGGGCGATCACCGTCGTCGCCCTCGTCGCTGGGGTCGTGGTGGTCGCGATCCTCGGCCAGCTCAGCGCGGCCGTGGGCTTCGGGGTCGCGGTCGGTCTCATCGTCGCGCTGGTCTGGCTCGTCGCGCGGCTGTACATGACGAGCTGGCTCGCAGCCGACGGCCTCGGGGTCAGTGCGAGCCTCCGCGGCTCCTGGCAGATCACCGAGGGCGGGGTGCTCCGAATCATCGGCTGGACGTTCGCGTACGGCCTGCTCTTCGCCCTCATCAGCGGCGCCGCGGGGATCGTGCTGGGCCGGATTCCGTACGTGGGGCAGGGGATCGCGACCGGCTTCACGCTCGCCCTGAGCTATGGCGCCGGCGTAACGCTCTTCCGCCGCACGCAGGCGAGCGCCGCACCGCCGTCGGTCGCCCCGATCGCCCCACCCGTGGGGGACACGCCCATCGGCTAGGCTCGACGGGTGTCCGAGCCCGGCCGCGAATCAGCCCCCGCCGGCGTGACCGGCGCGGGGGCGAGACCCGGCGATCCGCCCTCCGTGGTTGGCCTGGTTGCCCAGGGCGTCATCGATGCCGAGCTCGCGGCGCTCGTGTGGCTCCTGGTCGAAGGGCGCATCCCGCTCGTCGTTGCGGCGCCCGAGGGTCGCTCGGCAGCGGCGAGGCAGCTGCTGTTGGGCGTCCTGCAGTCGATCCACGCCGGAGAGTCGACCGAGGGGCTCGCGAACCCGCTGACGGCCGCGGGCG
>JAICVI010000105.1 GCA_025935415.1 Chloroflexota bacterium | reverse complement strand
TACCGGCACCGATCCGGACCTGTTCACGCGCCGCCGCCGTTCGCGCCGCCGCCGTTCGCGCCGCCGCCGACACCCGTCGCGCCACGCCGCCTATGCGTCGCGCTCCGCCGGCACCCGTCTCGCGTCCCGGCATCCCCCTAGCATCCGGCAGACGAGGAGGATCCGCATGGGCGACCACATGCCGCGCTTCTACGACGACACCCTGGGCACCGAGGTCTACGACCCCATGAGCGCCGCACTCGTCGCCGGAGGCCCGATGGTGGGCGACCTCGACTTCTATCGGCGGCTCGCGGCAGAGCAGGGCGGACCGATCCTCGACGTGGGCTGCGGCACCGGGAGGAAGGCCGCGGCGCTCGCGGAGGACGGCTTCGAGACCGTCGGCGTGGATCTATCCGCGGCGATGCTCCGCCTCGCCGAGGAGCGTCTCGCCGCGTTGCCGAGCGAGGTTGCGGCGCGGCTGTCGTTCGCCCAGGGAGACATGGCGAAACTCGACCTCGGCCGACGGTTCGCGCTCGTGGTGACTCCGTCACGCGTCTTCCAGTTCATGCTGACGACCGCCGCGCAGCGGGCCGCACTCAAGGCGCTGAAGGCACACCTGCAGCCGGAGGGACGGCTCGTCCTGGACCTGTTCGACCCGCGCCTCGAGTTCGTGGTGCCAGGGGCGCCGTGGGCGCCGCGAGGCGGCGAGGTGGTCCATCCGAAGACCGGCAACCGGGTGACGTGGGAGGTGACCGCCCGCGACCCACGGCCGAGCGAGCAGCTGATCACCGAGAGCTGGACGTACCGCGAGCACGCTCCGTCGGGCGAGGTCATTCGCGATGAGACCGAGCGGCTCACGCTGCGCTGGACGACGCGCAGCGAGATGCGCCTGCTCTTCGAGCTCGAAGGCCTGGAGGTCGTCGCCGACTACGGCGACTTTCGCTATGGTCCGCCGACCTACGGGCTTGAGCAGGTCTGGGTGCTGCGGGCCGCATCGTGAGCGACGCCACCCTCGAGGTCCGCCGGATCACCCCGGCCGACGTCGCGATCGTGGTGCGCGCCGCCGCGCTGTTCGACCATCCGCCCCGGCGCGAAGAGACGCGGCGGTTTCTCGCGTCCGAGGACCACCACCTGTTCATGGCCTTCCTCGGCGACGCGCCGGTCGGCTTCGTCTCGGGCTATGAGCTCGTCCATCCGGACAAGGCGGTCGAGATGTTCCTGTACGAGCTGTCGGTCGCTGAATCTGCCCGGCGCCGGGGTGTCGGGACCGCCCTCGTGGAAGCCCTTGCGGCCGTCGCGCGCGAGCGCGGGTGCCGCGGCATGTGGGTGCTGACCGACGACCACAACGCCGCCGCAAAGGCGACCTACCACGGGGCAGGGGCGACGATCGACGAGTTGACGCTCCTCCTGGAGTGGCGGTTCTAGCGAGATCCCGGCGGACCCAGCCTGCGTCTCGGGTCCGCCCCGCTTACGATCGCCACTTGGAAGAGGAGGAAAGGATGCGCGTCGGCTTTGTCGGGCTCGGGACCATGGGCGGGGCGATGGCCGCGAATGCCGCGCGCGCCGGCTTCGACGTGACGGCCTGGAATCGGACCCCCGGACGAGACACCGAGCTCCATGGCCTCGGCGTCCGCATCGCCGCGAATCCCGCGGCGGTCGCCGCCGCCAGCGACGTGGTCATCACGATGGTCTCCGACACCCCCGATGTCGAAGCCGTCCTGTTCGGGTCCGAAGGCGTCGCCAGCGGCGCCGCCGCGGGCTGTCTCGTCGTCGACATGTCGACGATCTCGCCCTCGGCCACCCGTGACTTCGCCGAGCGGCTCGCGGCCCAGGGCGTCGCCATGCTCGACGCGCCCGTCTCGGGCGGCAGCGAGGGGGCGAAGAAGGGGACCCTCTCGATCTTCGTCGGCGGCGAGGCGGCGGACCTCGAGCGCGCGCGGCCGGTCCTGGAATGCCTCGGCACGACCATCACCCACGTCGGCCCGATCGGCGCCGGCCAGGCCGTGAAGGCCGTCAACCAGGTGATCCTCGCCGGCACGTACCTCGGCGTCGCGGAGGGCATCGTCCTCGCGCTCAAGGCTGGACTCGACGTGGAGCAGGTGGTCGGCGCGCTGTCCGGCGGCGCGGCCCAGTCGTGGGTCCTCACGAACCGCAGCGGCCGCATGAAGGACAACGACTACCCGCTCGGGTTCAAGGTCGCGCTCCACCGGAAGGATCTCGGGATCGCGCTGGGCATGGCGCGGGAGCTCGGAGCGAGCCTCCCGGTCAGCGCCCTGTGCGAGGCGATCGAGGCGGGCCTCATGGGCCAGCACCACGCCGACGACGACATGTCCGCCGTGGCGCGATCGATCCGGGCGCTGTCGGGCCTGGAGGCCTAGCCGGGCGTCGCGCCCGCCCGCTCAGCGGGCGGCGGCCTTCGCGACGTTGCCGATGATCTCGGCGAGCTCCTTCGGCTTCGACCACATCGGCCAGTGGCTGGTCGGAAGGTCGATCCACGTCGCGTTGCGCAGCTCACGGATGCCGGCAAGCCAGCTCTGGACCGGCTCCTCGGCCGCGTATTGCCTGTATTCCGCCGAGGAGAAGCCGGTGGCGACCAGCGTGCTCGGGATGTCGCGACGAGCGTCGTCGGTCAGCGGGATGGACTCACGGACCACCCCGCCGGGCTGCGGCAGGGCGCGGTCGCGGAACGTCGCCTTCTGGGCCTCGCTCAGGCCGTCGAGGTTCTCGCCCTCCTCGATCTCGGACCACACGAACTCCTTGTCGCCCTGCTGGTCGGGATCGAGGGCGCCGACGCCCGGCGCCGTGTCGACGTACACCATCGCGGCGATCTTCTCCGGCACCCGGTCGCTCGCCGCATAGCCCGAGAATCCGGTGGCGCTGTGGACCACGAGCACCACCGGCGGCCCGGCGGCGTCGATCGCGTCGACGATCGCGTCGACATGGGTGCGGAGCGTGACCCCGGAGCGGTCGGCGTCGTTCGACTCGAGGCCGGGAAGGGTGATGGCGGTGGCATCGAAGCCGCCCACGCGGAGGAGGTCGACGACCTCATCCCAGGCCCATGCGCCCAGCCAGAATCCGGGCACGAGGACGATCGGTGGTGTCTGCATCGCCGAACCTTAGGCCAAGGCGCGGACTCCTGGCCTTGCAACGACAAGCGCGCGGCGCGGCCGCCGCGCCGATCGCGGGCAGGGCGTCAGGCCGGGGCAGCGACCTCGGAGCTGAGGCCCACGAGCAGCAGTGGACGCCCGATCCGCCCGTCGTAGCGCGGCCGGAAGCGCTCGACGTTGTACATCCCCTCCACGTCGACGCGTCGCGGGTCGCGGCCTGTCTCCACCAGCGAGGTTTCCGCGTACTTGCCGTCGCGGATCGCGACCATCCGCCCGAACCGCCCATCGGCAAGGAGGTCCATGGCCACGTTCGCGAAGGTCGTCGCGACGATCTGGTCGAGCGCGTCCGGCTGGCCGCTGCGGAGGTCGTAGGTGAGCTCGATGGCGAGGGACTCGATACCCGTCCGGCGGGTGAGCTCGGCGGCAAGCGCCTCCCCGACGTCGGCCTTGCGTCGATGCCCGAAGGCATCGGCCTCGCCGAGCTCCTCGAGGCTCGCGCCCTGCCAGATCGCCCCTTCGGCGGCGACGAGAATCGCGTAGTGGCTCGGGCTCAGGCGGTGGTCCTCGGCGAGGAGACCGGCGAGGGCATCGAGGTCATACGGCGCCTCGGGGATGACGCAGCGGGCCGAGGTCACGTAGGCCGCGAACAGCGCCGAGAAGCCGGCGTCGCGCCCGAAGATCCGAAAGACGCCGATCCGCTCGTGGCTCCCGAGCGTGGTCCGCTGCCGGTCGATCAGCTCCTTCGCCCGAGTGATCGCCGACGAGAAGCCGATGCAGTACTCGGTTCCCGGCACGTCGTTGTCCATCGTCTTCGGGATGGCGACGAGCGGTACGCCCTTGTCAGCGAGCAGCCGCGCGAAGGACAGCGTGTCGTCGCCACCGATCGGGACCAGCGCATCGATCCCCAGCGCGTCGAGGTGCTCCAGGACGACCGAGGTCAGGTCGTAGCGGTCGTCGTCCGTGCGGAATCGATCGGCTTCCTCCGTGGACAGCCATCGCGGAAGCGCCTCCCGCTTCATGCGCGCCGGGTTGGTGCGGGAGGTGTGCAGCATCGTGCCGCCGGTGCGGTCGATGGTCCTCGTGTTGCGGCGGTCGAGCGGCCGGACGTAGTCGGGATCGGGCTCGCCGCCGGGCCTGACGTGGGTCAGGCCCTCCCAGCCGCGGCGGATCCCGAGGACCTCCATGCCGAGCTCAGTCGCCCGGTAGGTGACGCTCTTGATGACGGAGTTCAGGCCGGGCACGTCGCCGCCGCCCGTGAGGATGCCGATTCGTCGGGTGGCTGTCATCTCGGCGTCGATGGTACCCAGCCAGGCGAGGTTGGCCGGCGGGTATGATCCGGCCCGATGAACTACGAGCTCTACATGGGCGAAGCCCTGGCCGAGGCCCAGGCTGCGGTCGCGCGTGGCGATCGCCCCCATGCCGCCGTCGCCGTCCTCGACGAGGCGATGGTCGCCCGCGGGCGCGACAAAGTCCGCGAGTCCAACGACCCGACCGCCCACGCCGTGGTCGTGGCGCTCCGCGAGGCAGCTCGCAAGGTCGGCCGCGACCGGCTCCGGGACCTCACGATGTTCTGCACGATGGAGCCCTGTCCGATGTGCGTCGGCGCGATGCTCGCGTCGGACGTCGAGGAGCTCGTCTATGCCGTGCCGAATCGCGCCAACGGCGCCGCCGGAACCCTCCTCCAGCTCGCGGAGCACCCGGCGCTGCGTCGCCGCATCCGCGTGGTCAGCGGCATTCGCCGCGACGAGGTCGAGGAGCTCTACGCCGCCGCTGCGCGCTGACCGCGTGGACCTCGCACCGGCCGTCGCCGAGGGACCTCGCTGCTATTCTCCCCGGCGGAGAGGTGTCCGAGTGGTTGATGGTGCCGCTCTCGAAAAGCGGTCTGCGAAAGCAGCGTGGGTTCGAATCCCACCCTCTCCGCCACCTCCGACCTGGTGACCGCCGATCCGGTCGTTCCCACCCCCGCGATCGTTCGCGCCCCTGTTCGAGCCGCGCGTCGACGTTCCACCGGCGCAGGCGGCACAATGCGCGCCTCGCGGAGAGGTCGCCTAGTGGACTATGGCGCCGCACTGGAAATGCGGTTCGCGGCAACGCGTCGGGGGTTCGAATCCCCCCCTCTCCGCCACGCTCCTCGCTCCGCGGGCACGCCGTGGCCCTGACCGTCCACGCGCTCCCGATGGGCGAATTCATCTTCGCCCCCGGGGAGGAGTACGCGGGCCAGACCGGCGTCGTCGTCGCCTACGCAATCCGGCATGCCGGCGGCGTGTTCCTCTTCGACACCGGCTTCGGGTTCGGCAATCGAGAGCTCGACGACTACTACCAGGTCCGGGCCAGGGATGTCGTGGAGACGCTCAAGGCAGCGGGCATCGATGCGGCCGAGGTGACGGCGATCGCGAACTGCCACCTCCACCCGGACCACTCCGGGCAGAACGGTCGGTTTCCGGGTGTCCCCATCTACGTCCAGCCGACGGAATGGGCGATCGCGCACGGGCCGGAGGAATACACCGTCCTCGACTGGGTCGACTTTCCGGGCGCCCGTTGGGAGCAGCGGGCGGGGGACCACGAGATCGAGCCGGGGATCCGGATCTTCGCCACCCCGGGTCACTCGCCCGGGCACCAGTCGCTCGTCGTCGACGCGCCGGATGGACCGCTGCTGCTGGTCGGGCAAGCGGTCTACAGCCGCGGTGAATGGGCCGGCATCGCGGGCGCGCGCGAGGGCTACTCGGTGGCGCGCGACCAGCCCGCCTACGAGGCGTCGATGGCCCGTCTCAAGGCGCTCGACCCGAAGCGCGTCCTCTTCGGGCACGATCGCCGCGGCTGGCCCGACTGATTCGTGGCCAACCGGCCCGGGGTATCCTTCTCGGGCCGTGCTAGGCGGGGAACTAGCGGTGCCCTGTACCTGCAATCCGCTCCAGCAGGGCTGAATTCCCCCTCGAGGTCTCCGCGCTCGGAGGCCGCCGCTCCAGGCGGTGTCGAGGATCGGGTCCCGCGCAGCGGCGAATCGCGAACCGTGTCAGGTCCGGAAGGAAGCAGCACTCAGCGAAGCTCGTCGGGTGCCGCGGAACGGCCTGATCCGAGCTGCCTTCAGCGGTGGGCCCGAGTGGCGGTCGATCGACGGGGGGTGCACGGCGCTGACCTTCTGATTCACGCGTGCGCGCGCGGAGCACCATCGATCGACGTGACGGAATCGACGTGACGGAACCCATCGCTCCCCAGGCACACCAGGCGATCTACCGCCGCTGGCGGGCGCAGACGTTCGCCCAGGTGCTCGGGCAGGACGCCGTGGTCGAGACGCTCCGGAATGCCGTCCGAACCAACCGCGTCGCGCACGCGGTGCTGTTCGTCGGGCCGCGCGGGACCGGCAAGACCAGCCTGGCGCGAATCCTCGCCAAGGCCGTCAACTGCACGAACCTCCAGGACGGCGATCCCTGTGACGCCTGCGCCTCGTGCGTCTCGATCCGCGAGGGCCGGGCCATGGACCTGGTCGAGATCGACGCCGCCTCCAACCGCGGCATCGACGCCATCCGCGACCTCCGCGAGCGCATCAATTACGCCCCGACCGACCTGCGGCGCAAGGTCTACATCCTCGACGAGGCCCATCAGATCACCAAGGACGCCTGGAACGCCCTCCTGAAGTCGCTCGAGGAGCCACCGGACTTCGTCGTCTTCATGTTCGCGTCCACGCATCCCCAGGAGTTCCCGCCGGCCATCATCTCGCGGCTGCAGCGCTTCGACGTCCGTCGACTCACGACCGACGAGATCGAGGGCAAGCTCCGGCGGATCCTCGACGCCGATGCTCGGTCGGCCTCCCCGGCGGCCGTCCACCTCATCGCCCGCCTGGCGGCCGGCGGCATGCGCGACGCCGAGTCGATGCTCGACCAGCTGCTGTCGTCCTCGGCCGACGAGCTCGACGAGGCTCGGGTCCGGGACCTGCTCGGTCTCGCCGATGTCGAGACGATCGACGGGTTCGTGGATGCGCTCGTCGCGAACGACGCGCTCGCCGGGATCCGGCTGCTCGACGGGCTCGAGGATCGCGGGCGCGACCTGCGGGGATTCCTCGACCAGGTCATCGAGGCCCTCCGGGCCGGCATCGTCGGCGCCGACCCGGTGGGCTCCCGAACGAACCGGCCCGTCACCCATCCGGTGGCGGCCCTCGCCGGAGCGGCGCGCCGGCTCGCGGCGATCGACCCGAGCCGGGCCGGCGTCGGCGGCCTGCGGCTCCAGCTCGAGCTGGCGCTCTTCCCGATGCCGGGAGTGGCGGCTCCCGCTCCCGCCCCCACCCCAGCCGCCACGGCCGCCCCCGCTTTCACGTCGGCGCTCACCGCGGCGCCGGCGACACCTGGCGGGGCGGCCCGCGGGACCAGACCCAGGTCCACCTCGGCGCGGGCGGCCGACGGCGCCCCGGAACCTGCGACCAAAGCCGCGCCGCAGCCTGGAGGGGCCTTGATGGCTGCACCGGAGCCGGCCCACCCGCGCGCGCCGCAGCAACCGGCGGAGCCCGCGCCGGAGCAACAGGCGGCGCAACAGGGGAAGCCCGGGCCGGAGCAAGCCGCGGAGCCTGCGCCGGAAGCGGCGGCGCCCGCGCCCGAGGCCACGCCCGTCGCCGGTCCCGCCGCCAGCGGCGACCTCGGCGTGCTGCGCGAGCGCTGGCCGGAGATCGTGGCCCGCGTGAGCGCCCATCCGCCCACGAAGCCGTTGATCGTGGTCTGTCGCCCGATCTCGGTCGAGGGCAACGTCGTGACCCTGGGCTTCCCCGAGGACAAGGCCTTCCTGCGCCAGGTCGCCGAGCGCCGCAAGGGTGTCCTCGAGGAGAACATCTCGGCCGTGCTCGGCCGGACTGTCGCGGTCCGCTGCGTCGCCACCAACCTCGACGTCGTTCCGGACCTCCCGACCGACGACGAGGCGGCCTGGATCCTGGCCGAGGCGCGCCGGATCTTCGGCGAGGAGGGTGGCGAACCGGCCGAGGTCGGTTGATCGGCCCCGACGCCGCTGGTCGATCGACCCGGATCGTGCAGGCGATGACGCCATCACGCAGACTGCACCGAACCTGACGAGGAGCAAATCCAATGGGCATGGGCAACCTGCAGCGCATGGCGATGCAGATGCAGCAGGAGATGGAGCGGGTCCAGGCCGAGCTGGCCGAGGCCGAGGTCGAGGGCTCCGCGGGCGGCGGCGTCGTGCGCGCCGTCGTGACCGGGAAGCAGTCCGTGGTGTCGGTCACGATCGACCCATCCGCGGTCGATCCCGACGACGTCGAGATGCTCCAGGACCTCGTGACCGCTGCGGTCAACGAGGCGCTCGACGCGTCGCGCCGGCTGGCCGAGCAGAAGATGGGCGCGATGCAGTCGCTCGGCGGTCTCGGCGGCCTCGGCGGCCTCCTCGGCGGCTGAGCCGGGGTGAGCGTCTACGCCGCGTCCGTCCAGGACCTCATCGACGAGCTCGGGCGGCTGCCCGGCGTCGGCCCGAAGTCCGCGCAGCGGATCGCCTTCCACCTGCT
>JAICVI010000073.1 GCA_025935415.1 Chloroflexota bacterium | reverse complement strand
GGCGCCTCGTCGTCGATCGTCGCCGACTCCCCATGGAGGTCGACCCTGACCGCCCGGACCACCCGGCCGCCCACGGCTGGATGGCTGCCTTCGATGCCCGAATCGATCACGGCCACGGTGACGCCCGCTCCCCGTGCGCTCACCCATTCCTGCACCGGCGCCTCGATCGGTCGCGACCGCTGCAGCCCGGCCCGCCGCCTGGCGTCGAAGGGCTCGCCCCAGGCCGGCAGGTCCAGGGGCGCGCCGGCGTCATCCGGGGTCATCGCCGGAAGCGCCTCGGGGCCGAGTGCTCCTGGCGTTCGCGGGCGTGCCGCCCAACCGCATCGAGCACATCGATGGCGAGCTTCCGATCGTGGGGCTCCACCAGGCGAAGCTGCACGATGGCGTCCACGAATGTCCAGAACTGGTCGTCGCCGGATTGGCCGCGGGTGGCATCCACGATCAGCTGCTGGAGGACCCCGCCATCGTCGGGCACGTCGGCCTCCAGCATGAGCCGGAGCAATTGCTGGGAATCGAGGACGCGCGCGCCGATCTGGATGGCGACCGCCGCCTGGTCGGCGAAGACGGAGGCGAGCTCGATGTCGCGGAGGGAGAACGTCCCCTCGCGCTTGTCGAGCACCTCAAGAACGCCTGCCGTACGGCTGTCGCCGCGCATCGGCACGGCCAGGATGGACCGCGGCGTGTAGCCCGTGCCGGCGGAGACGCCGGGCGTGAACCTGGCGTCCTGATCCGACTCGGCGATGGCGATCGGCTCACCGGTCGTGAACGCGTGGCCCGCGATCCCCTGGTCGGCCGGGATGGAGAGCCCGACCACGCCCTGGCCCTGGGCCCCGGCCGCGATCACGAACTCGAGGGTGTCGGCCTGGGGGCGGTACAGGGCGATCGATGCGGCCTCCGCTTCGAACAGCTTGACGGTGGTGGCGACGATCGACCGAAGGAGCTTCGTCTGGAGCTCGGCTTCCAGCCGGAGCGCCGTCTCGGCTCGCAGCGCGACCGATCGGAGCAGCGCGATGCCCGCGTCGTGGGCCTTGCGGTGGTCGAGGTCGTCCTCGCCGGTCAACGGCCGATCCTCACGATGCCAGGCACATGAAAGAGCGGAGCGGGTTGCTGCCCGCTCCGCTCAGTCTCGAGCGTTTGTGGTGCGCTCAGGGCCGGGGGTGGAAGGGCCTCGGGTGGAAGTTGTCGCCACCCTCGGACTCGGCGTCGTCCCGGCCGGTCGGGTTCTCGCCGCCCGACGTGGGCTGCGCCCCGCCTCGACCCGGGTGCATGTTGCCCTCGGTGTCCTCGGTGTCCTCGGCGTCCTTCTCGGGACCGTCCTTGACCTGATCCTTGTCGTCCACCGCTGTCTCCATTCCCTGCGACCGATTCCAACGACGCCCACGCTAGGCGTCACTCCGGCAGCGTAGTCTTTCTCGGCGAGCCGACTGTCAATTCCTTGCACATTGCAAATCGGGTGCGACGCGGCCCGATGCTACAGCGCCGCGGTCATGTCCTTGGCTCCCGGATCCAGCGCCGCCCGCGTCTCGAGGCTCTGCGCCAGGCCGATGTCCTCCTCGCTGGCCGTCTCGAGATGGTCGATCTTCGCGGTGTTGACCAGGACCGAGTCGGCCTCCAGCCAGGTCGTGTCGTCCCCGTAGGGAATGCCGACGACGGCGGAGGTCAGCGCCACGATCGGGCGTCGATCGGTCGTCCGGAACGGATCGATCGTGGGTGGCGAGTGCAGGTAGCCGATGACGGTGTACGGGCCGACGCGGACGCGGACGGGGTGCTGGCGCGTCCAGAGGCGACGCTCGGCGCGGCCGCGCGGACCGGTCGCGAGGATCACGCACAAATCGTCGCGCTCGATCTCGCAGGTCTCCGCGCTGACGGTGCGGCCGTCGTCGAGCGCTCGGAATTCGGGGCTCGCGATCTCGAACTCCGTCGTGGACGCCAGGAAGTCCGAGAGACGGTCGGTCCGCAGCGCCAGCTCACCGCTGACAGTGCAGTCATCCGCGTAGGCGGAGAACGGGATTTGCATCGCGTGAAATCTCTGCTAGCGACCTTGCACGCCACATGACAGCCACGTGCCAAGGGCCAGTCTACGCGCCCGTTTCTCGCGTCGATGGTGTCTCCGCGCGACACCCGCGCAAGACCCGCGCGCCGCCCGCGCGACACCGCAGGCCCACGCCCAGCGCTACCGCCGGAGACAACAGGCGATCAGCGGGCGGCGGCCTTTCGAGCGCCCGCGGTGACGAGGTGCTCTGCTCCCGACTGGAGGCCCTCGTACAGACGGGTCACCGTCTCGAGCGTGTCCGCCTCGCGGGCGTCCTTGTCCAGGCGGAGCTGGGCGATCCGCGGGAAGCGCAGGGCGAAGCCCGACTTGTGACGGTTCGACCTGAGGATGACGTCGAAGGCGACTTCGACGACGACCGTCGGCTCGACGACGCGGTAGCGGCCGTGCTGGCTGATCGTGTGCTCCTCGAACCACCGGGTCATGGTCGCGATCTCGGCGTCGGTCAGCCCGCTGTAGGCCTTGCCGATGGTCACGAGCTGGTCGCGGCCCTCGTCGCGCACGGCGAAGGTGTAGTCGGACAGGACGCCGTGCCGCTTGCCATGGCCGACCTCCACGCCCACGACGACGCAGTCGATGGTCGCCAACGCCTTCTTCATCTTCAGCCAGCCGTAGCCGCGGCGGCCCGGTGAGTAGATCGAGGTTGGATCCTTCACCATGAGCCCCTCGTTGCGGCGAGCCCGCGCCTCGGCGAAGGCGTCCTCGAGCGCGTCGGTGGAAGCGGCGGTGGAGAGGTGCGACAGCGCAAACCCGCCGCCGTCTTCCGCGAGCGGCAGCGCCAGGCCCTCCAGGAGCCGGCGTCGTTCCGTGAGCGGCAGCTCGAGCGTCGGCGCGACGACGCCGTCGCGATCTGCCGCGCCATCCGGACCAGGCTGGTCGAGCCCGAGGACGTCCCAGGCGACGTAGATCACCGGGACCTCGGCGAGGAGCTCTGCGGAGGGGTCCTTCCGCCCGAGCCGCGTCTGCAGCGAGATGAACGGCAGGACCGTGCCGTCACGCCACGCCAGGAGCTCGCCGTCGAGGATGCCCGCCCACGGCAGGGGCTCGGCCGCGCGGATCACCTCCGGGTAGCCGGCGGAGATGTCGTGCAGGTCGCGGGAGTAGAGGCGGACGGTAGTGCCCTCGCGGTGGAGCTGGCACCGGATGCCGTCGTACTTGTCCTCGACCCAGACCGTCGGGCCGAGGCGCTGGATGATCTCGGCCGCGTCCTCCGCGGGTGACGCGAGCATGAACTTCAGGGGATGGAAGAGCGCCAGCTCCGCGCCCTCGAGCGTGCCCGTGCGCGCGAGCTCGGCGGTCCTGCCGATGTCGCCGGTGAGCATCCCGGCCCGCTTCACCGCATCGAGCGGTCGGTCGAAGGCTTTGGCCAGCGCCGCCTCGACGAGCCCCTCGCGCAGGCCGATCCGCAGCTCGCCCGACAGGACGCGCACGATCCCACGCGCGGTCCGCGGATCGGAGCGCGCGAGCAGGCCCGCGAGCAGGTCGGCCTTCCGGGCCGGACCGGATGCGGCCTCGATTGCGGCGAACGTGGCGGCGACATCCTTCAGGTCCGGAGCGCCCGCCTCGTCCGGGGCGTGGCCAGCCTTCGCGAGCACGTCGCCCACCGCCGCGCTGATGTCGGAGAACCGGTCGTAGGCGGCACCGAGGTCTGCACGGCCAACGTCCGCGACCTGCGCGATGGCGTTCGCGATCGTCGCCCACCCGATGCCAGTCGCCCGCTGGTCGGCCTCGGGAAACGCCCTGCCGGTGAGGAAGACGACCGCGATCGGCAGCTCGTCCGCGTCGAGGGTTCGGAGGTAGTCGGCGAGGAGGCTCGTCTTCTCCGACGTCCGCGTCGTGGCGGCGACTCGCTCGGCGAGCTCGCTCCACCGTCGCATGGCCGGGATGGTATTCGCGGGGTGGTATACCTGCGCCCGTGAGCGAGGCGGCGTGGTTCCCGGAGGCCATCGAAGGCGAGCTCGTCGTGCTCAGGCGGCATGTCCCGGAGAACGTGGCAGCGTTCCAGCGGTGGTACGCGGACCACGAGGTGGCGAGACTCGCGCGGTACCAGGACGCGCCGATGCGGGCGGACGAGATCGACCGCTTCTTCCAGCTCCGGGCCCTGGGCCACGAGTCGCTGACGATGGCGATCCACGAGCGGAGCGCGAACCGGCTCATCGGCTCGTGCGCGTTCAGCCAGGTCGATGGCGAGAACGGCTCGGCGATGTTCCACATCACGATCGGCGAGAAGGACGCCTGGGGTCACGGGTACGGCACTGAGGCGACACAGCTGATGCTCGACCACGCCTTCGGGACGCTCGGGCTGCACCGAATCGCCTTGACGGTCTTCGAGTTCAACGAGCGCGCGATCCGGGCCTACCGGCGCTGCGGCTTCCTGGTCGAGGGCCGGGCGCGGGAATCAATCTGGCGGGACGGCCGCTGGTGGGACGAGATCGCGATGAGCGTCCTCGCCTCGGAATGGCGCGAGCGCCGCGCGACCGGCGGGGCGTTCGATCGCGCGCCGTCTCGCGAGCGGGTCGCGAGCCGCGAGGAGCTCGCCGGCCAGCGTTCCGGCTCGGCGGCGCGGTAGCCGCGACAACCCGGCAGCACGGCGGGTCGAGCTTCAGACGATGGCGAGCTCGGGAGCGAGGGCCGACGCCGCGCGCGCAGCCTTCCGCGAGCACCTCGAGGCCAAGGGTCATGCCGTCGAGAACGTCCGTGCCGGGGTCGAGGGCCTGGAACGCGCGCTCGGTGCGGGCGACCTGCAGCGGACACCCCTTCTCGATCAGATGCTCGCGGACCTGCTGGTCGCGCTTGAGCAGGACGACGGCCAGAAGCTCGGCGGCAAGTCGGCAGAGGCCGCCCGCTTCATCGGACGCGCGATCGCGCGCGAGCTCGAGAACGCCTGAGCCCTTCGCTCAGCCGTCCCGGGCGGTCGCGAAGGCGCTAGTCGGGGGCCGGGGCCTGCGCTGACGATCCCGGGCAGCAATGTGCCGGTTAGCGCGCCACACGAGTCCTCGCGAGCACGACGCGGGCCGATCGCGCCGGTGGCCCGGGCCTATCGGGCCGATACTCCGCAGGTGGCGCGCTTCATCGGCTACCCGAATCGCCAGGTCGTCGCCGTCTTCGATGATCGACCGTCCGCGGACCTCGCCCTGGCAACGCTCCGCTCGAGCGGAATCGCCGACGCCGACCTCGAGATGTATGACGGCGCCGCGGACGCGGAGCGCTTCGATGCGACCGGCGCGCTCCATGGGATCGTTGCCCGTCTTCGCCGGGTCATGCAGTTCAGCCTCATGGACCAGCTTCCGGCGATGGCCTGGTACGAGGCGGCCCTGCGCGAAGGCAAGGTCGTCGTCGCGGTCCGCACGACCAACCGCAACGGGACGCTTCGAGTGGTCGAGGTGCTGAAGGGCGGTGGCGGGCACTTCATCAACCGCTTCGGTCGATTCGACACGGAGGAGTTCGCGCGCTGGCGCGGCCCCGAGCCGGCCGTGCCCGACCTGATGCGCCACTAGGCATCACCCCGCGGGCCACGCGGGGCGTCGCAGGGGAGGGCGACAAGGCTCGGGTACGCTCCCGCCGTGAGCACCGCGGAACGGGTCGTGTTCCAGCACGTCACGAAGCGCTATCCGGGAACGGGCAAGGGCAACCCGGGAGCCGTCGAGGATCTCTCCCTGGAGGTACCGGCCGGCAAGGTCTGCGTCCTCGTTGGTCCGTCGGGCTGCGGCAAGACGACCAGCCTGAAGATGGTCAACCGGCTGATCGAGCCGACCTCGGGTCGAATCCTCATCGGCGACCGGGACGTGATGCAGGGCGACGTCATCGCGCTGCGTCGCGGCATCGGCTACGTGATCCAGCAGGTCGGGCTGTTCCCGCACCAGACGATCCGCGAGAACGTGGCCACCGTGCCGCGGCTGCTCGGGTGGGAGGAGGCGCGCCGGCGCGACCGCGCGGACGAGCTGCTGGCGCTGGTGGGCCTCGACCCTGCGCGCTACGCCGAGCGCTACCCGAGCGCCCTCTCGGGCGGCGAGCGCCAGCGCGTCGGCGTAGCGCGGGCGCTGGCAGCGGACCCGCCCGTCCTGCTGATGGACGAGCCCTTCGGGGCCGTCGACCCCATCGTTCGCGAGCGACTCCAGAACGAGCTGCTGCGCCTCCAGGAGCAGCTCGCGAAGACGATCCTGTTCGTCACCCACGACATCGACGAGGCGATCAAGATGGGCGACCTCGTCGCCGTGCTGCAGACCGGTGGCCATCTCGCGCAGTTCGGCACGCCCGACGAGATCCTCGCGAATCCCGCCTCCGAGTTCGTCGCGCGGTTCGTGGGCGCCGACCGTGGGCTCAAGCGCCTCGCGCTGGTGCGCGTCCGCGACCTCGAGCTCCGACCGGCGCCGACGGCCAGGCCCGGCGACGACGTGGCGGCGGCACGGAAGCGAGCGGCCGCCGATCCCTTCCCGTACCTGCTCCTCGTCGACGATGCGAACCGCCCGATCGGCTGGATCGACGACCGGCGGCTGCAATCCCTCGACTCGCTCACCGCAGATGTCGCCGAGTCGGAATCACCGCTCTTCGACCGCCACACGACCCTGAAGGACGCACTGTCGATGCTCCTCGAGGCCGGGGTCCAGGCGGGCATCGTCGTCAACGACGCGGGCGCCGTGCAGGGGCTCGTGACCGTCGAGATGATCCTCGAGCGAACGCGCGCCGCTGCGGAGGATGGCCCGTGATCGAGGTCAGCTGGGCGCTCGACCACCTCGACGACCTGGCCTTCCGGGTCGCCCAGCACATCGAGCTCGCGGCCATTCCGGTCATGATCGGCTTCGCGATCTCGCTGGCGCTCGCGATCTGGGCGGTCCGCCGGCCCGTGGTCCGCGGCCCGATCGTGTCGGCCTCCGGGGTGCTCTACACGATCCCGAGCGCCGCATTGTTCGCGGCCCTGCTTCCCGTGACCGGGATCGAGATCCAGACCGCGGTCATCCCGCTGACGCTCTACACGCTGCTGATCTACCTCCGGAACATGCTCGCGGGGCTGGACGGCGTCGCGCCCGAGGTGATCGAGGCCGCCGACGCGATGGGCTACGGCCGCTGGCAGCGGCTCCTCCGCGTGGAGCTGCCGCTGGCATTGCCGCTGATCGTCGGTGGCGTGCGGCTTGCGAGCGTCTCGACGATCGGCCTGGTGACCGTCTCCGGCATCCTCGGCGACCGCTTCGGAGGCCTCGGCTTCTTCATCTTCGAGGGCTACCGTCACAACTTCGGGATCGAGATCGCCTTCGGAGCGGTGCCCACGATCCTCCTGGCGCTCGCCGTCGACCTCGTCCTGCAGCGGCTCCAAGGTCGCCTCACGCCCTGGGCGCCGCGGACGGTGCGAGCGATCGACCCGGGGCGCGCCGATCCAGGGCGCGCCGTCGCCGGCGGCGCGGCCTGATGCAGCTCGTCACCGACACCATCGCGTGGCTCCTCGACCCGGCCAACTGGGGTGGCAACCAGGGCATCGTCACGCGGCTCCTGGAGCACGCCGTGTTCTCCGGGATCTCGATCGCGATCGCGATGGCCATCGCCGTGCCCGCGGGAATCTGGATCGGTCACACCGGGCGCTTCGCCGCCCTCGGCACGAACGTCGCCAACCTCGGACGGGCGCTGCCCTCGCTCGCGATCATCGGGCTGGTCCTGCCGATCACCGCGGCGATCGATCCGCAGCTCGGCTTCAAGGTCTACCCCACCCTTGTCGCGATGGTGGTCCTCGCGGTCCCCCCGATCCTCGTCAACTGCCAGGCGGGCATCGCCGGCGTCGATCGCGACCTCGTGGAGGCCGCCCGTGCGATGGGCATGACCGAGCGTCAGATCGTCCGCGGCATCGAGCTGCCGCTCGCCATGGCGCCGATCCTGGCGGGCCTGCGGTCCGCATCCGTCCAGGTGATCGCGACGGCGACCCTCGGCGCGTTCTTCGGCGGCGGCGGGCTGGGGCGGTTCCTCGTGGAGGGAATCGCCCAGCGCGATGACGGCATGACGTTCGGCGGGGTCGTGCTCGTCGCCGCACTCGCCCTGACGGTCGAGGGCGCCTTCATCGTTCTCCAGCGAGTGATCCGCTCGCCTGGCTTGGCGCGAATGGAGGGTGCGAGGGCGGCAGCAGGCGCGGCCTGAGTCACACATCCCGGCCCTCGAGACCCATCAAAAGTAACCGGTCAAGGCCCGTGCTATGGTTGCGCGACCGTCGGAACAGACCGGCGACATTGGACAGGAGGAAGAACCCATGCGGGTATTCCGCAAGCTTGCCCTCGGGGCGTCGGCGCTCGCGCTGGTCCTCAGCGCGTGCTCGACGGGTGGGGGCAACGGGTCGCCCGCGGCGACCACCGGCTCGACCACGGGGGCGAGCGTCACGATCAAGATCGGTTCCGACGGCTTCGACGAAGCCCGCGTCGTCGCCGAGGTCTACGCCCAGGCCCTCGAGGCCGCGGGCTTCAGCGTCGACCGGGCCGGCATCGGCCTGGGGACGCGCAAGGTCACCGCCGCGGCGATCGAGAGCGGCCAGATCGACCTCAAGCCCGAGTACATCGGCTCGGCGCTGTCGTTCTACGGCGGCACGTCCGGCAACAGCTCGGACAAGAACAAGACCGACCTCCAGGCCAAGCTCGATGCGGTCGGCGGCGGCATCACCGTGCTGGACTACGCGCCGGCGCAGGACACGAACGCCTTCGTCGTTCGCAAGGAGACGGCCGACCAGCTCCATATCGCCAAGATGAGCGACATGGCCGCGGTCCAGGACCAGCTCAAGTGGGCGCTCGCCACGGACTGCCCGACCAACCCACTCTGCAAGGCCGCGCTGAAGTCGGCCTATGGACTCGATCCCAAGGACGTGACCCTGCTCGACGCCTGCTCCGGCCCGATGGCCGACGCGCTGCTCAAGAAGACCGTCGACGTCGCCGAGCTCTGCTCGACGGGTCCCGAGATCACCACGAACGGCTGGGTCGTCATCGCCGACGACAAGCAGACGCAGCCGGCCGACAACATCGCGCCGATCGTGCGCAACTCGCTGCTCGCGCAGGTCGACAAGGCCAAGTTCGAGAAGACCCTCAACGACGTGTCGGCCAAGATCGACACGAAGACGCTGGCGCAGCTCTACTACGACGTCTCGGTCAACAAGAAGGACCTCAAGGACGTCGCGTCCGCGTGGCTGAAGTCGGCGGGGCTCATCCCCGCCTGACCCCGAGCTCGGGACCGCAGTCAAACAAACGCCCCCGGCACCGCCGGGGGCGTTCTTCGTGGGCGCCGAGGCGGGAAGGTTGGCTCGCGCCTGTCGCCGATCGAGCAGTTTCGGAGAAGCCAGGATCCGCTTGGCCTTCCTAGGATGGTCGCAACAGACGACAACAGCACGAAGGGGGCCATCGGATGGCAACGACAACGAAGACCCGAGCGGGCAGCAACACCGACATCGACTCGTCCGGCCAGTGGACCGACGCCGAGATCAGCGCCATGAAGGCGCACGCGAAGGAGCTGAAGAACGCGCAGAAGGCCGGCGACAAGGCCGCCGAGGGCGAGGCCGAGCTGCTGTCCAAGATCAAGGACATGCCCAAGGCCGATCGCGAGATCGCCGAGCGCCTGCACGCGATCGTGAAGGAGGCGGCACCGCAGCTGGAATCACGGACCTGGTACGGCATGCCCGCCTACACCCGCGACGGCAAGGTCATCGCGTGGTTCAAGCCCGCGGCGAAGTTCAAGATGCGCTACGCGACCCTCGGCTTCGAGGACGCCGCCCTGCTCGACGATGGCGAGATGTGGGCGAATGCCTTCGCCGTGACGAAGCTCACGCCCGCCGTGGAGAAGCAGATGGCGCAGCTGATGAAGAAGGCTGCCGGGTGATCCGCGGCCCCGGCTGAGCCACGGGCTTCGGGCGACGAGCGGGGCATCACAACCGCCTTCCTCGCGCCGCGTCTCCCGCTCGTTCGCGGTCGCTCGCGTTATGCGGCGGCGAACAACCATGACGCGTGACCCTGTGGATCGGGACGTCGGGCTGGCAGTACCAGCACTGGCGCGGAAAGCTCTACGAGCGCGGCCTGCCGACCGCCCGCTGGCTGGATCGGTACGTGGAGTCGTTCGACACGGTCGAGCTCAACGTCACCTTCTACCGCCAGCCCCGACCGGCGGTGTTCGAAGGCTGGGCGCGCCGCGTTCCCGATGACTTCCTGTTCGCCGTCAAGGCCAGCCGCTTCCTGACCCACATCAAGCGGCTGCGAGAGCCGCAGGACAGCGTGGAGCGGCTCCTCGATGGGGCGCGCCGGCTCGGACGGCATCTCGGCCCGATCCTGATCCAGCTTCCGCCCGACATGGAGGCGGCGCCGGAGCGGCTCGCGGAGACGCTCGCGGCATTCCCACCGGAGGTCCGCGTCACGGTCGAGCCGCGGCACCGGAGCTGGTTCACGCCGGACGTCCGCGAGCTGCTGCGGCAGCAT
>JAICVI010000145.1 GCA_025935415.1 Chloroflexota bacterium | reverse complement strand
GGCAGCGGCGGCCGCCGCGAGCGCCCCGGACGCGGCGGGTTATCGAAGGGAGGCCAGGAACCCGGCGCCGACGAAGACGGCGATGACGGCCGCGGCGACGTCCGGCTTCCTGACCGCGACCCGGCCCACCATCGCGCCGATCGCCAGCGCGACGACCACGATGAGGACCTGGAACGCGAGCTTGTCCGCGGTGCCGAAGAGGCCGACGACCAGCTCCTTCGCGCCCGGGGGCTGGATGTCGACGAAGAAGCGCGCAACCGCGAGGAGCGGAGACGGAACACCCGCGAGCACGCCGGCGAGCAGCTCGCCGGTCGCCAGCGCGGCTCCCACCGCGACCGCGCCGGCGAATGCCAGCCGTGCTCCGATCCCAGGTCGCGCCATCTCCGAACCCTACGCCGGACTCGATGACGGGACGCTGACTGCTCCCGCGGGCCCTATTGCGGCCCCTGCTCCCCGAGCCGCCTGTCGAGCCGCTCGATGATCGACTTCTCGAGCTGGAGGATCCGCTGCTCGAGCGCCTCGACGCGCTGGAGGATCTCGCGGTTCGACTCTGCCAGGGCCTTGTTGCCCTCGAGCAGCCGCTGGTTCTGCTTGTCCTCCTTGTCCGCCTCGGAGGCCGTGTGCTCCAGCGTCATCCGGTCACGCAGGGCCTGGCGATTCCCGGCCAGCAGGATCAGGGGCGCGGCATAGGCGGCCTGGGTCGAGAAGGCGAGATTCAGGAGGATGAACGGGTAGATGTCGAAGTCGAAGAGCAGCACGACGTTGCCCACGATCCAGATCAGCACGATCACGGTCTGGAGCCCGATGAACTTCCAGCTGCCCATGAAACCCGTGACCGCGTCGGCCACGCGCGCACCGAGCGGCGCCTCGTCCAGGTAGGCGCGGTTGACCGGGTGGTGGTACCCGACGGCGCGCGTCGAGTGGGAACGGACGGCTGGCGGGGGGTTCACGGGCGAAGCGGCCATGGCTGGCTCCTGTGGCGGCGGCGACGCTCGCATGATGCGCCGGGTCCGGCCGCGCGGGTACGCTGTCCGGCGTGTTCGACCTGCCGCTCCAGCTCGACCTCTCGGTACGGCTGATCGTCGCTGCGGCGCTCGGCCTGGCGGTCGGGTTCGAACGCGAGATTCATGGGCACCCGGCCGGCCTCCGCACGCACATGCTCGTCGCGTCGGGCTCGGCGCTGTTCACGGTGCTGTCGGCCTACGGCTTCTCGGGCGAGCCGAACGCCGCGGTCGTCGTCGACCCAACACGAATCGCCGCGCAGATCGTCTCCGGCATCGGCTTCCTCGGCGCCGGTGCGATCCTCAAGGACGGGATCGTGATCCGCGGCCTGACCACCGCGGCGAGCCTCTGGGCGATGGCGGCGGTGGGGATGGCCGCCGGAGCGGGCGAGTACATCATCGCGGGCGTGGCGACGGCCACGATCCTCGTCAGCCTCTGGCCGATCAACGCCCTCGCGGAGCGGCTCCACGGGACGACCACGCCGGAGGTCCAGCTGCGCCTGTCCATGGAGCGCCTCGAATCCCTCGGCAACGTGACCGGGATCCTCGTGGGTCACCGGCTCGAGATCGGGCAGATCTCCACGCAGCGGCTGGGCAAGTCGAGCTACCGGGCCGACCTGGCGATCCGCGGGCGGACGCCCTCCGTCATCACCGGCGCCGTCGCCGCGATCGACGAGCTCGATGGCGTCGACATCATCTCGACCAGCCAGGCCGACTGACATGCTCGATCGATCGATGGCCCACCTTCGCGCGCGCGACCTCGGCATCGTCATCGGCGAGGGCACGCCCGGGCCGTTCAACGCGATCACCGACGTGCCGGGTGTCCGGGTCGGGCACACGACGATCATCGAGGGCGACGGCCCCCTCGTCGTCGGCAAGGGGCCCGTCCGCACCGGCGTGACCGTCCTGATCCCGCACGATGGCGACGTCTGGGCCGAGCCGCTCTTTGCCGGGACCGCCACCCTCAACGGCAACGGTGAGCTCACCGGCCTCGAGTGGATCCGCGAATCCGGGTTGCTGAGCGGGCCGATCGGAATCACCAATACCAACGACGTCGGCAAGGTCCGCGACGCGCTGGTCTCCGCGGCCGCGGCATCCTTCGACGCCGGAGCTCTCCACTGGAGCCTCCCGACCGCCGGCGAGACCTACGACGGCCACCTCAACGACATCGCCGGCGGGCACGTCCGCGCCGAGCACGTGGCGAGCGCCTTTGCGGTGGCGAGCGGCGGCCACGTCGACGAGGGCAACGTCGGTGGCGGGACGGGCATGATCTGCCACGAGTTCAAGGGCGGCATCGGGACGGCCTCGCGCCGGTTGCCGGAGAGCGTCGGTGGCTGGACCCTTGGCGTCCTGGTCCAGGCCAACTACGGTCGTCGCGGTCTGCTTCGCATCGACGGCGTCCCGGTCGGCCAGGAGATCGGCTACGACGTGGTGCCAAGTCCGTGGGAGGACGAGCGAGCCGGCCTTGCGGCCCTGAACCGGCCGCCGGGGGCTGGCTCGATCATCGGCGTCATCGCAACCGACGCGCCGCTCCTGCCGCACCAGTGCGAGCGGCTGGCACGCCGGGCCCATCTCGGCCTCGCGCGGATGGGCGGCGTCGGCTCGCCGACCTCCGGTGACCTGTTCATCGCCTTCGCCAGTGGCAACCGGGGCATGCCCCCGACCGAGGCGGAGCCGCGGGGCGATGGCACGATCGCGATCCGCGCGTTCATGGATCGGGCGCTCGGGTACCTCTTCGAGGCGACGGTGGAGGCGACCGAGGAGGCCATCGTGAATGCCCTCGTGGCCGCCGAGACGCTCACCGGCCGCGACGGCAACACCGCGTACCGCCTGCCGCACGATCGACTGAGCGAGGTCATGCGCGTGCATGGCCGCCTCCACGGGCTGCAAGGGCGCCGATAGTCGCGCCGCCTGCGGCGTTGCACGCCCCGGCCCGCCGGTCGCGCATCGTGGGGCCATGGACAACCAACGACGAAATCGCGGTCAGTGGAACAGCAACCAGGACGCCGCGCCACGGAAGCCCGAGCCGCGCCGCGATGCCGGCGCCTACATCGGCCGGATGCCGGAGCGCGCCACCGAGACCATCCCCGGCGGGGTCGGGCGGAAGGATCAGCGCGTCTCCGCTGTCGCGACGCAACCGTCACCGGTGCGTGGCAGCACAGACCCCGACACCGGCCCGGCGCCCGAAGGCCACCGCGAAGCCGGCAGCGTCACCGACGACCAGAAGCGCGAGGCTGGCGAGCGCCGCTAGCTCGAGCGGGCGGCCCCGTCTCGCCGGCGCCACGGACGAGGCACGGGATCCCCGCGGGCATAGCATCACGGCGTGCAATGGCGCGCTCGCGGCTGGCGTGATCGGTTCCGCGCGACCGCGGACGGCGGGGCCGTGCTCAGGCTCCTCGCCGTCGCGGTGCCGGCGCTGGCCGCGGCGACCGGGCTCGTGTGGCTCCTCGAGGAGCGGCTCGGCGTCCTGAACGCGGCACCGGTCTACCTCCTCGCCGTGGTCGCGACGGCGCTCGTCGCGGGGACGATCGGCGCGCTGGCGGCCGCGGTCGCCGGGGTGCTGCTGTACGACTTCCTGTTCGTGCACCCGCTGCACACGCTTGCGATCAGCGATCCCGGTGAGTGGCTGAACCTCGTCCTGCTGCTGTTCGTGGGGCTGGTCGTCGGCCAGCTGACCGCGCTCGAGCGGGCTCGGACGCTCCAGGCCGAAGCCCGCGAGCGCGAGGCGCGGGAGCTCTTCGTGGTCAGCCGCGCCCTCGCGACGCGCTCGTCCACGACGGAAGTCCTCACGGACATCGCCGAACAGCTCCGGGTCGCGACGAGGATGGCGGCGCTGTGGTTCGCGCTGGGGCCGGACGATGGCTCGGAGCGCGTGGCGGCCCTCGCGGGAGCGGCACCGCCGCCCGGCAACCCGCTCCACTGGGTCCTGCGACGCATGCCCGGCGACGAGCCGGCGCGCTGGATCCGCATCCATACCGGGTCGGCCGGCCGCGCGCGCGCCGCGGGCGATCGCCAGGGAGCGTTCCGCGTGCGGATCGAGGCGGGAGCGCGCGCGCTCGGCTCGATCTGGGCGACCCGGGGGAGCGAGGCCGGACATCCCGACCGATCCGAGACCCGCCTGCTCTCGGCCGCGGCGGACCAGGTTGGGCAGGCACTGGCCCAGGACCAGCTCGCGACGGAGGCCGGGGCAGCCGAGGTCGCGCGCCAGAGCGACGCCCTCAAGTCGGCGCTCCTGCAGTCGGTCTCCCATGACCTCCGCACGCCCCTCGCGACGATTCGGGCGGCGGCGGGCAGCCTCCGTCCCGACAGCGACCTCGATGCCCCCGGTCGGGCCGCCAGCGCCGACGCGATCGAGCGCGAGGTCGCCCGCCTCGATCGAATCGTGGCCAATCTCCTGGACCTGGGCCGCATCGAGGCCGGGGCGCTGCGCGCCGACACGGACGTCTACGAGCTCGACGACCTGGCCGGGCGCACGATCGATCGGATGGCGCCGAGGCTGGCCGGCCGTGACCTCCGCATCGAGCTGGCGGCGCTTCCGGTGCTGGTCGACCCAGTCTTCCTCGACGAGGCCCTGACCAACCTCCTGGACAACGCCATCAAGTTCGCGCCCGCCGATGCCGCGATCCGCGTCGCGAGCGAGGAGGCCGACGGGCGTGCGCGACTCCTCGTCGAGGACGGCGGCGCCGGCGTCCCCGACGATGCCCTGGAACGAGTCTTCGAACCGTTCCATCGAGAGATCGCGGCGGGCCGCGAAGGCCGCGCCGGTACCGGGATCGGGCTGGCGGTGGTGCGCGGGCTCGTCGTCGCGATGGGCGGCTCGACCCGCGCGTTCCGCGGCTCTCTCGGCGGTCTCGCGGTCGAGCTGGATCTCCCGCTCGCGACCCTGCCGGCCGAGCTCGCGGGTGAGCTGGCGACGCCGGCCGGCGCCGCGGCAACCCGATGAGCGCGGCCGCGACCGTCCTCGTCGTCGAAGACGATGTCGAGACGCGGGCCGTGCTCGTTCGAGAGCTCGGGTCCCGCGGCTATCGCACCCAGGAGGCGGCCGATGGCAGGGCCGCGCTGGAGCGCTGGGAAGCGGCGCGCCCCGACGTGATCCTCCTCGACCTCGGCCTGCCCGACATGGACGGCCTCGAGGTGATCCGCCGCGTCAGGCGCGAGGCGATGACGCCGATCGTGATCCTCTCGGGTCGGTACGCGGAGCGCGAAAAGGTCGAGGCACTGGAGCGCGGCGCGGACGACTACGTGACCAAGCCGTTCGGCCTCGAGGAGCTGCACGCCCGCCTGCGCGTCGCGCTGCGGCGTGCCGCCGGGCCGGCAGGGGACGCCGGCGGGCGGATCGTCGTCGGCCCGCTGGTCTTCGACGCGGCGCGCCACGAGGTGAGCGTGAATCGCGCTCCCGTGGCCCTGACGCCCCGCGAGTTCGAGCTGCTTCGGGTCCTGCTCGGCGAGCGCGGCCGCGTGGTGACGAAGGGCAAGTTGCTCCGCGCGGTCTGGGGGCAGGCCTACCAGGGCGAGGACAGCTACGTCTACGTGCACGTGAGCCAGCTGCGCCACAAGCTCGCGGCGGCGGACCCCGCGGGCGAGCTCAGGGACCTGATCGTCACCGAGCCAGGGGTCGGGTACCGGGTGAAGGCCGAATCCTGAGAAGAACTTAAGGCTGTCGACCCGGTCGGTTGCCGTTCCCTCTTGGGGCCTGCGCGCACGCTCGGAGCGTGGATACCGAACCCCAGGCGAACGAGACGCCACGTCCCGCGCCCACGCCGGGCCGGCGCCGCCCGGTCCAGCTGCCCGGTCGGATGCCCGGCGATCGCCGTATT
>JAICVI010000096.1 GCA_025935415.1 Chloroflexota bacterium | reverse complement strand
GGTACCGCGTCGCGCGGAGTACATCCGCGTCCTCTCCACGGAGCTCAACCGGATCGCCAGCCACGCGCTCTTCATGGGCTGGTTCGCGCTGGACCTGGGCGGCCTCACGCCGATCCTGTGGAGCTTCATCGAGCGCGACGAGATCGTCGAGATGCTCGCCGCCCTGACCGGCCAGCGAATGCTCTTCAACTACTTCCGGATCGGCGGCGTCAACGGCGACCTGAACCACGAGTTCATGAGCCGCCTCGGCGACTGGATGAGCCGCGCCGCCACCCAGATCGAGTCCGGGATGGGGCTGCTCAACGAGAACGAGATCTTCTCCCGCCGCGCCGCGGGCCTCGGCGTCATCGACCGCGAGACCGCGCTCCGGTATTGCATGACCGGGCCGAACCTTCGGGCCACGGGGATCCCGTTCGACCTCCGACGGGCCCACCCGTACTCCATCTACAACGAGCTCGAGTTCGACATTCCGACCCGGACGGAGGGCGACTCGCTGGCGCGCTACCTGCTCCGGATGGAGGAGGTCAAGCAGAGCCTCCGGATCATCGACCAGTGCCTCGAGCAGATGCCCGACGGCCCAATCATGGCAAAGCTGCCGCGCCTGATCCGGCCGCGGCCCGGACGCGCCTGGTCCGCAGTCGAGGGGCCGCGCGGCGTCTACGGCGCCTACGCCATCTCCGACGGCACGGACCAGCCGTTCCGCCTGAAGATCCACGACCCCTCGTTCATCCACCTCCAGGCCGTCGGGGCACTGTTGCCTGGAAATCTCCTTGCGGACACGATGGCCATCATGGCCTCGCTGGATCCAGTCATGGGCGGGGTCGATAAGTGATCGCGGTCATGCGGCCCATCGCCGCGTTGCTCGCTGCGCGCGGCCGCTCACGCACGTTGCAGTGCGCACGCGGCCGTACTCGCTCGCGCCTTGCGCCGGGCGCGCCTCCCCGCGATCACAGGGCTCCCCGATGACAGTGATGGCCCGGACGTGGGATCAGCTGACGCTGCCCGGGAAGGCGCTCGCGATCCTCCTGCCGCTCCTCGCGCTGCTGACGACCGGGCTCGTGATCGTGCTCGTGCTGTTCGGCCAGAACATCCTCGACATCCTGATCTTCAACCTGCCGATCGTCCGGTTCGTCTTCGCGGCGACGGTGCTGCTGCTCCTCGCCCCGCCGATCGCCTTCGTGATCATCTACATGGAGATGAAGATCATCGCCCTGATGAACCTCCGGATCGGGCCGGACCGGGTGGGGCCGTGGGGCAGCCTGCTCTCGACCATCCACGGGCTCAAGGTCCTGATGAAGGAGGACTTCACCCCGACGCGCGCGGACTCCGTGGTCTTCACATGGGCGCCGGTGGTGGTCTTCGCGACGATGGCCCTGAGCGCCCTCGTCATCCCGTTCGCACCGGGCCTGTTCGCCCAGGACTTCAACCTCGGGCTGCTGTACTTCTTCGCGATCGGCGGGATGACCGTGGTCGGGCTGCTGATGGGCGGCTGGGCGAGCTTCAACAAGTACTCGCTCCTGGGCGGGCTTCGGTCCGCGGCGCAGATCGTCAGCTACGAGATCCCGCTGACGCTGTCCGTTGTCGGGCTCGTGCTGCTCGCCGGGACATTGAGCCTCAACTCGATCGTCCAGCAGCAGGGCCCGGTCTACGACGCCGCGGGCAATCTCGTCCACGGCGGCTGGTTCACGGACTGGTTCGTGTTCCGCCAGCCGCTCGGCTTCCTGATCTTCGGCATCGCCGCCACCGCCGAGGCGAACCGCACGCCCTTCGACCTGACCGAGGCCGACTCGGAGATCGTCGCCGGCTTCGCGACCGAGTACTCCGGCATGCGCTTCGGGTTCTTCTTCTTCGCCGAGTACATCGGCGTGTTCGTGATCTCGGCGCTCACGACCGTGCTGTTCCTGGGAGGCTGGAACGCGCCGTTCCCCCTGCCGCACATCTCGTGGATCGTCGATCCCGGACAGCTCGGGTTCGGGCTGCTGTTCATCGCGCTGCTCGCGCCCGTGGTGGGCACGCTCATCCTCGCCGCACCCTTCTACCTGTTCCGCAGCAGGACCCGCTGGTGGGTCGCGCTGATCCTCGGGTTCGTCCTGTTCAACGTCCTCGTCGCCGGCCTCTTCGGGCTGTGGGCGTACATCAACTTCGACTGGGTCGCGGGGCTGATCTGGTTCCTCGGCAAGACGTTCGGCCTCGTGTTCCTGTTCGTGTGGATGCGCGGGACGCTGCCGCGCGTCCGGATCGACCAGCTCATGGGCTTCGCCTGGAAGTGGCTGCTGCCGGCCTCGCTGCTGAACCTGTTCGTGACCGCCGCGGCAATCCTCGCCATCGACGGCATCCGGGGCGGCAGCTGATGGAGCTCCTGCGCGCGACCGTACCGGGCCTCGGGATCGTCAAGGGCATGGCCCTGACGCTGCGCCGCTTCTTCGAGCCGAAGGCCACGGTCATGTACCCGGAGATGCCGCCGGACATCGCCACGAAGTTCCGTGGCCGTCTCCAGCTGCTCTACGACGAGAACGGCTCGCTGAAGTGCGAGACCTGCTTCCAGTGCGCCCAGGCCTGCCCGATCGAGTGCATCGACATGGGCGGCATGGACACCAAGGGCCGCTTCCACGTCCACTGGGGCCCGCCTGAGACCTATGGCGAGCGACGCGAGGAATCGGCGATGCGGCGCTCCGGGCGGACCGTGCCGGATCAGGCCTACGAGCACTTCGCGAGCTTCGACCTCGACACCGTCGACGAGATCCTCGAGGGCTACGACCACGACCCGAAGCACATGCTCCAGATCCTCGAGGCGACGCAGGCGGCCTTCGGCTACCTGCCCGTCGCGGCGATCAAGCGGATCAGCGAGCGCACGGGCGCGTGGTACGCGATGGTCTACGGGACGGCGACGTTCTACGGGCACCTGCGCTTCGAGCCGCCGACGGCCGGCGGTGGCCCGGTGGGGGTCGCGGCCCGGCGACCCTCCGACGACGGCTATGTCACGGCGCTCGGCGCCTCGCTCGGTGGGGGCTCCGCGGCAGGCGGCGCAGACTCGGCGGCGAGGCCGCCTCGATCGCCGAAGAAGGGCCGCGTCCAGTGAGCGCCATCCTCCAGACGCCGAAGGACTGGCCATCCGTGCTGCTGGCGCGGGCCGGGGCGAAGGACCCGGGCAACATCGACGAGGCCGTGCAGAGCGGCGCGTTCGACGGGCTGCGCCGGGCGATCCGCGAGCTCGGGCCGGAGGGCACGACCGCGGCAGTGGAGGCCGCGGGCCTTCGGGGCCGCGGCGGCGCGGGGCATCCGACGGCCGCGAAGTGGCGCACGGCGGCCGGCACGGAGGCGAGAGAGCGCTTCGTCGTCGCGAACGGCTACGGCGCGGACCCCGCCGCGAGCACCGATCGCACCCTCATCGAGGCCGATCCCTACGCCGTCATCGAGGGCGCCACCATCGCCGCGTTCGCGGCGGGCGCGGAGCAGGTCTTCCTGTCCGTCCGGGCCACCGACACGACAGCGGTCACCCGGCTCCAGGCCGCCGTCGACGCGGCCTCGAGCCGCAACTTCATCGGCGACGACGTGCTCGGCAGCGGCCGGCGCATCGAGGTCGAGGTCCGGCCCGTCCAGGGCGCCTACATGCTCGGCGAGGAGACGGTCCTCCTGAAGGCCCTCGACGGCAAGCGCGGCCAGCCGGAGCAGCGCCCGCCGCACCCGGCGACGCGCGGCTTCCGCAACGCCCCGACGGTCGTCCAGAACGTGCAGACCCTCGCCGCCGTGCCGGCGATCCTGACGGGCCGCAAGGGCGCGGCCGGCACGATCCTCGTCGACCTTCGTGGCCACGAGCGGAGCGGCGTGGCGGAGGTGCCGCTCGGGACGCCGCTCCGGGACATCGTCGAGCTGGGCGGGAAGCCCGCCGCGGGCAGGAAGCTCAAGGCGGTCGTCGTCGGCGGCCCCACCGGCGGGATCCTGCCGCCGGACCAGCTCGACACGGCCTACAGCTACGAGGACCTCCGGGCGGTCGGCGCGCACATCGGCTCGGGCTCGGTCATCGTCGCCGACGATCGCGCCTGCGTCGTCGACCTCGCGCGCCTCCTGACCCGCTACGCCGCCGACGAGGCCTGCGGCAAGACCATTCCCTGCCGGATCGGCGTGCGGCGGCTCGCGGAGATCGGCGAGCGCCTCTCGACGGGCACGTCGCGGGGCGGCGATCTCGGGCTCCTGGAGGACCTCGCTGCCGATGTCGTCGGCTCCGCCCTGTGCGATCACGAGCGATTGGCAACACTTCCGATGATGAGCGGCCTGCGCTACTTCCGGGACGAGGTCGATGCCCACTACCTCCGCGGCGACTGCCCGGCGGGCGTCTGCCGGACCGTCCGCCTCGCCACCGACCGCGCGCCCGTGGGAGCGCCAGCATGACCGACGTGATCGAGCGCCCCCCGAGCGACATCGCGCCTCGCGACCCAGGTCGCCGCGAGGACCCTCGCGACCTGCCGGACGTCACGCCGCCCCCGGATTCCAGCGGCTACGGGCCGGCGACCCCGGACGAGACCCGCGGCGACCGCCATCGGCGCTACGACGGCCGCCCGGAGAGCCGCCCGGACAAGCCGATCAAGGCCGACACCCTCGTCCCGCTGGAGGACTCCGTCGCCGAGCGCTACATCACGACCCAGAGCCCGCAGCGGCCGCAGGCCACGCCGCGGATCCGGATCGAGGTCGACGGCCGGACGGTCGAGGGCCTGGAGGGCCAGACGATCCTCGAGGTCTGCCGCGACAACGGCATCGAGATCCCGACGCTCTGCTACGAGCCGAAGCTCCCGGGCTTCGGGGCCTGCCGGATGTGCGTCGTCGAGGTCGAGGGCGAGGAGCATCCGCCGATCTCGTGCTCGCGCTCGTGCGAGGACGGGATGAAGGTCCAGACCCAGACCGAGGAGATCCGGCGCCTCCGCCGGACCAATCTCGAGCTGATCTTCTCGGACCACAACGCCTACTGCCTCCCGCCCTGCCAGAACAAGTGCCCGAGCCATATCGACATCCCGGGCTTCCTCAAGCAGAACGCCGAGGGCAACTTCCGCGAGTCGACTCGGATCTTCAAGCGCACGATCCCGTTCCCCTCGGTGCTCGGCCGTGTCTGCCCAGCGCCGTGCGAGGAGCACTGCCGTCGCGACGAGGTCGACGAGGCCATCGCGATCCGCGATTCCCATCGCTACGCCGGCGACATGGTCATCAAGTCGATGCTCGACGAGAACCTCGACCCGCCCGTGCCCTTCGAGCAGCAGCCCGCGACCGGCCGCCGGGCCGCGGTCATCGGCTCCGGTCCCGCCGGCATGGCCGCGGCCTACTACCTGCTGCTGTCCGGCCACGACGTGACCGTCTTCGAGCGCGACCCGGCGCCGGGCGGGATGCTCCGCTACGGCATCCCGCAGTACCGCCTGCCGAAGGTCGAGGTCCTCGAGGCCGAGTACGAGAGCGTGACCCGGCTCGGCGGCAAGATGGTCTGCAACCAGGGCCTCGGCCGCGACTTCACCCTCGACGACCTGCAGTACCAGGGCTTCGACGCGGTCCTCATCGCGATCGGCTGCTACGACACCAACAAGCTCGGGATCCCGGGCGAGGACGCTCCGGAGGTCCTGGACGGCCTCGAGTACCTGCGGACGGCGACGCTCGGCCTGCCGTACCCGGGCCACGCGGGCAAGCGCGTCGTCGTCATCGGCGGCGGCTTCACCTCGATGGACTGCTCGCGGACCTCCGTCCGCCAGGGCGCGAAGGAAGTGACCCTCGTCTACCGCCGCGACATGAAGGACATGCCGGCCGCGAACGAGGTGCACGAGGCGATCGAGGAAGGCGTCACGGCGATCTTCCAGGCCGGTCCGACCCGGGTCATCACGGACAAGGACAACAAGGTCACCGGCGTCGAGTTCATCCGGATGGCCCTGGGCGCCCCAGACGCGTCCGGGCGCCGCCGCCCGGAGCCCGCGCCCGGCACCGAGTTCACGATCCCCTGTGACCGGGTCCTGCTGGCCATCGGCCAGGGGCCGGAGCTCGACTGGATCGGCCCGGGCTCGACCGGCCCCAAGGCGACCAAGAACAACCGCCTCGCCGCGGACGCGGTGACGTTCGAGACCGCCCGGCCGGGCGTGTTCGGCACCGGCGACGTCCGCGTCGGCGCCGCGACGGTGGTCCAGGCCATCGCGGAGGGCCGGCGGGCCGCGTACGCGGTCGATGCGTTCCTGCGCGGCAACGACCTCGCCTCGATCCGGACGCGCCAGACGCTGGCGGAGCCGCAGCCCGAGTTCCTGTCGATCGTGCCCTTCACGTCCGAGGTCAAGGAGCCGCGCTACCGCCTCAAGGCCCTGGAGGCCGAGGAGCGCAACCACAACTACGTCGAGTACGAGATCCCGTACTCACGCGAGGAGATCGTCGCCGAATCGACGCGCTGCCTGCAGTGCACCTGCGAGGCGATCGGCTACTGCGACCTGCGCCGCCTCGGGATCGAGTACGGCACGACGCTGACGACGCTGGAGCCACAGCCGCACCAGGGCGCGGGCCTGCGTTCGGTGAACGAGAACCGCTTCACCGGCATCAACCACGACTACGTCCGCGACGATTCGCACGCCTTCATCCTTCGCGAGCCCTCGCGCTGCATCGACTGCGGCCGCTGCGCCCAGGTCTGCTCCGAGATCGTCGGGGCGGCGTGCTACGACTTCATGCGGATCGGTTTCGACACGCTGGTCACGACACCGCTCGACATGAGCCTCAATGACACGCCGTGCGTGTCCTGCGGGCGCTGCGCCGAGACGTGCCCGACCGGGGCCCTCATGCCCAAGCCCCGCGTCCTCCAGAAGTACGAGGTCGACGAGAGCCGCTGCATCCTCTGCGGGATCTGCGTCGACGCCTGCCCGTACGACGCCCTGCGCGACGGCCAGGAGTTCGAGCTCTCGCACACGAGCCGCGAGGAGCCGATGATCGATCTCATGGCGATGGCCCAGGTCGATCGCGAGACGGAGGTCACCTACATCCGCCGCGAGCGTGACTGGCTCCAGCGGGCCATGGACCAGGGCCGCTTCGTCCAGTCGGACCGGCTGCTCACGGTCCTGCCGACGTCGCTCACGCGCCTGGGGGACGGCAACGGCAACGGGCACGGCGGGGACGGGCACGACCACGCCCACGGCGGCGACGCCGGCACCCACGCCCACCTGAAGTAGCCGATGCGAGCCTGGCTCTACCTTCTGGCCGCCGCGATCGCCGGCGCCATCGTCACCACGCCCGCGCTGCTCGTCCTGATCCTCATGGGCGGGTCGTTCGACGACGCGCTGGTCGCGAGCCTCGGCACGCTGATGCTGGTCGCCGGGATCGCCGTCGTCTCGATGCGCGACATCATCCGTTGCGGCCTCGCGATGATCGTCTGCTTCCTGGCGCTCGCAGGCCTCTACGTGACGCTCGGCGCGCCGATGGTCGCGGCGGCGCAGGTCATCGTCTACATCGGCGCAATCAGCGTCCTGATCCTGTTCGCGATCATGCTCACCCAGGACAAGGCCGCGCCGTCGCGCCTCGTCTTCCAGACCCAGGCTGCGCCCGCCGCCGTCGCGGCGATCATCGTGGGCGTCCTCGTGGCCGTGGCCGCGTACGGGACCGACTGGGGCGCGGCGAACAAGGTCGCCCACATCGCCACCGACGCGCTCGCCCAGATCATCTTCGGGAGCGATCGACCGCAGTACATGCTCGCGTTCGAGGCGGTCAGCGTGCTGCTGCTCGCCGCGGTGATCGGCGGCGTCTTCCTCGCGAAGCGCGAAGACCCGTCCCAGGACGCCATCTGATGGGCCTTGCCAACGAGCTGAACACCTACCTGACCCTATCCGGGGTCCTGTTCGCCATCGGCACGTTCGGCTTCCTGGCGCGGCGCAACGCGATCTCCATGCTCATGTCGATCGAGCTCATGCTCAACGCCGTCAACCTCACGATCGTCGCGTTCGGCGCCTTCGTGCCCGATCTCGAGGGCGACGGCGCGGTGATCGCGCTCATGGTCATGGCGGTGGCCGCCGCCGAGGCGACGGTCGGGCTCGCCATCGTCATCGCGATCTTCCGGAACCGCCGCACGCCGCTCGTCGACGAGTACGACGCGATGCGCCGATGACGACCGAGGCGCTCGTCGTCGCGATCATCGCGCTGCCGCTCGCCGGCTTCCTCATCCAGGCCGCGGTCGGCCGGCGGATGGGTGCGAACGCCTTCTGGATCCCGGTCGGCGCCGTCGTCCTGTCGTGGCTCGCCGCGCTCGCGGTGATCATCCCGGTGCTGACGGGCTCGATCGGCGAGCAGGGCATCTCGGTGACGCTCTGGCGCTGGATCCCCGATGGCAACCTCCAGGTGGACATCGGCTTCTTCGTCGACCAGCTGACGGCCGTGCTGCTGCTCGTCGTCACGACGATCGGCATGCTCGTCCACGTCTACTCGATCGGCTACATGCAGCACGACCCGGGGCGCTGGCGCTTCTTCGCCTACCTGAACCTGTTCATGGTCTCGATGCTCCTCATCGTCCTGGCGGACAGCTGGCTGGTGCTGTTCGTCGCCTGGGAGCTGGTGGGCCTCTCCAGCTACCTGCTGATCGGCTTCTGGTATCGCAAGCGGAGCGCGGCGGAGGCGAGCAAGAAGGCGTTCATCACGAACCGCGTTGGCGATGTCGGGTTCGCGCTCGGGATCATGGCGATCTTCGTCGATACCGGGACCCTCAACATCCGCGACTCGATCGCCGCACTCGTCGGCGGCCTCCTCCACAACCCGATCGGCGACGTCGTCGCCGTGAATGCGCATGCCTATCCGATCCCGATCTGGATCATCGCCCTGCTCCTCTTCGCGGGCGCGGTCGGCAAGAGCGCGCAGTTCCCGCTCCATGTCTGGCTCCCGGACGCGATGGAGGGCCCGACCCCGGTCTCGGCTCTCATCCACGCCGCGACGATGGTCAACGCCGGGGTCTACCTCGTCGCCCGCGCCAACCCGATCTTCGCCAGCGCACCGGAGGTGATGGTCGTCGTCGCGGCGATCGGCATCTTCACCGCGATCCTCGCGGCGTCGATCGCGTTCACTCAGACCGACATCAAGCGCGTCCTCGCGTACTCGACGCTCAGCCAGCTCGGCTACATGTTCGCCGCCCTAGGCGTGGGCGCCTGGACCGCGGCGATCTTCCACCTCATGGCCCACGGCTTC
>JAICVI010000081.1 GCA_025935415.1 Chloroflexota bacterium | reverse complement strand
GATCATCGCGGTCGAGGGACTGGGGGCTGTCGCCGGCGGCTTGCTCGCGCTCCACGTCAAGGTCGCGCGGCCGCTCGTCTGGAGCGAGCTGGTGGTCATCCCTTCGGGCTTCCTGCTGCTGGCGCTGGCGGTGCCGCTTCCCGTCGCCGCGATCGCGGCCGTGGGGTTCGTGGTCGGGGTGGGGTTCGCCCTCGGCGAGAACCTCTATGTCACCGCCTTCCAGCGAAACATCCCCGAGCACGCGCTCTCGCGGATCAGCTCCTACGACTGGTTCGGGTCGGTGGCTCTCAACCCGATCGGCTACGCGCTGATCGGCCCGATTGCCGCCGCCATCGGCATCGGCGAGACGCTCGTGATCGCTGGCATCCTCAACGTGCTGACGTGCTTCCTCGTGGTGGCCGTCCCGTCGGTTCGGACGATCCGGTCCGACCGACCGATCGCGACGTCGCAGGGCGAAGCGCAGGCCGCCATCGGCTAGGTTCCGCAGGCCCGGCTAGGCCATCGCCGAGGCATCGGGCGGTGACGGCGGCAGCGGTTGCGGAGGTGGCGGCGCCAACGACGCCAATCGGCGCGCGTCTACCCAGCCGACCCAGCCGTTGGAAGCGCGGACCTGGGCCCAGTCGTCGACGCGATGGAGCACGGCCAGGTGGAGGCCGGCGGCAAGCGGGGTCACCGGACCAGCCGGATCGGCCGTCGGCCAGGACGCCATCCCCTCGGGCGGAACGCGGACGGTGGGTGCGAACGGCGCGGCGTCCAATCCGCCTGGGCGGTAGCCCGGAAGGTTTCCTCCAGGGCGTTCGCCGTAGTGATTCGGCCCGGGGCTTCCATCGAGGCAGTAGATGACCAGCAGGATGAGTCCGCCGATATACGGGACGAAGTTCAGGAGCAACCACAGCCCGGAGCGGTTCGTATCGTGGAGGCGCCGCACGCTGAGGGTCAGCGTCGGCACGAGCAGGAGAATGAACCCGCACAGGAGCACCACGAGCCACACCTCCGCAGCGCCCCGCCCGATCCCCCCAAGGACGTCGGCGACGAGGGCAGCGCCGAAGAGCGCCACGACGTAGAAGAGGACCCACCACCAGTACTCCGAACGGCTCGACCGCCCGTCGGTCCGGTTCCAGCGCCGAAAGCCCGACTGGACCGCTTCCTGGAAATCCATCGCTTGGATCGCCTCCCGAAGCTGGTGCATTGCGCGCTCGATGCCAAGGGAGCGCGTTCGTCGCGGCGGATGGTAGGTCGTGGCGGGACAAGAAAAATGACCGCCGGGCCGGCGGTCAAGGTGGTCCAGGATCAGGCGTGGTGGGCGACACTGGACTCGAACCAGTGACCTCTTGCATGTCAAGCAAGTGCTCTAACCAGCTGAGCTAGCCGCCCGAGCAGTGCGACGTGAGTTCCGTCACGCCGCCGCGGCATTCTAGCGCAGCCGACTTGCCAGGCTTCGTACGCTGTCGGGCAGTGAAGATCGGGGGTTGGGCTGCGGTCGTCCTCGGCGCATCGCTGGTCGGAGGCTGCGCCTCAGCATCGTCGGCCACGGCGGGCGCCGACGCGCCGACTGGCGAAGCGCCAAGATCGACGCCCGTCGGAACACCGCCCGCCGAACCAACCACGGCCGCGTCGCCGCCCTCCGCGTCGAGCGACGGGCGGCAGATCACGGGGATCCCAGAAACGTTCGATGACGAGCCGGTGTTGCTCGGCGTCGCCGCGGCCGCCCACGCAGAGGAATCCGCGGACGCCACGCCATTCCTGATCGGCGGCTGGTTCAACGACGCGACGGTGGCCATGTGTTCCGGAGGTATCGGGCGGGACCCCGCGGCGCTGCTCTCGGGCTGTGCGACGGGCATCGGCCCCGCGGCGCCGGGCGGCACATTCAATGGCGTGGGAACGGTCCACGTGTTCTGGGACGGCCATACGCTGCCCAACGGCCGCGCGCCGTCGATCCTCCGCGTGCATACCCACGATCAGCGCACGTCCGAGTGTCGCCCGGAGAGCCGCGACAGCTGCCGCCGCGTCGTGGTCGTCGAGGACGTCCTCTGGTCCGGCGACCCGGCGACGGAGACGGCACCCATATCCGTGATCGACGCGGTCCAGACACTCGGAGCGATGAACCTCCAGACGAGCTTCCAGACCGGCCCCATGGAATACCTCGCCGTCACGCGGCGCCTGTTCACCGCACCGCTTGACGCGCCTTGCCCGGCGCCGTGGCCGCGGCACGTGTTCGCGCTGCACGGCGACCCGCAGTTCGGGCTGCTCGCGGTTTTCCCGAACGAAGGAGAGCGGATGGCGGCACAGGCGGCCCTTGACGCCAACCAGGCCGGCTGCGCTGTCGACCCCAAGGTGGTTCGGCCGGGCCCCGCGGCGTTTGCGGCACGCGCCAACGTCCTTGCCATCGTGTATGGCGAACCGGCGCGCGCTCGAATGCAGGGCGCCCTCGATGGAACCATCGACCGCGACATGTACCTCCCGCTCCCGGGCAAAGACCTCGACGAGTCCTATCGCGTCGTTGCCGACGCCCAGGCCGCCCGGGCGGCCGGAGACCTCACGGGCTTCCCGCTCCTGCCGCCGAAGGCCGACGACGTCCAGTTCGATGCCGCCGTCGCGGACATGTACGACCGGTCGGATGCCGACGCGCTGCGCTACGTCATCGACGCAGGAGGCGAGGCCACGGAGGCCGCCGTCGGCGGCGACATCTGGGCACAGCTCACACGATGGGCCGTCGCCGGTACCGGCAAGCTCTACGTGGTCGAGCACCCGTTTTCGACCGATCCGGCACTGCGCGAGGAGCGGATCGTGGCGTCTCGACTCAAGGAGCCGTCGGTCGACACCTGGGCCTTCCTGGTGCTCCCCTAGGCGAACGCGATCGCAGTGGACTCGTCGCTCAGCCAGTCCCCTGCAAGGCCGCAGAGAGGCCGCTGATCGTCAGCGCGATGAGCGGACGGATGAGCGGGATGGACGGGTCGGTCGGGTTCGCGGCCTCGCGCTCGCGGAGCACCCGCAGGAGCTCCAGCTGCATGACCGAGAGCGTGTCGACGTAGGGGGCCCGCAGGCCTGACGAGCGACGGATGGCCTCGGCCTCAGCGCGGTCGGTGGCCGTGGCGGCGGCCGCCGGGAGCGGGAGGCGCTCCAGGGCGCGGCGGGTTCGCTGGAACTCGGATTCGATGGCGGACCAGCGTGCGGCGTCGCCGGGCGCGGTCGCGAGCGAGGCGTAGCCGCGCGCAAGGGCGATGTCGGCGCGGGCCACGGCCAGCCGGGCGTGGTCGATGAGCGACCGGAAGAAGGGCCACGAGGCGTAGAGCTCGCCGAGGCGCACGTCGCCATCGAGGGGATGCGAGGTTTCGAAGCCCTCGATCGCCGCACCGAGGCCGAACCACGCCGGAAGCTCCACGCGCGCCTGGGACCACGCAAAGACCCAGGGAATGGCTCGAAGGTCGTCGATCGAGCGGTCGTCGGGACGACCGGCCGACCGCTTCGGTGGACGCGAGCCAAGCTGCAGGCGGGCGATCTCGTCGATCGGGGTCATTCGCGCGAAGAAGCCGGCGAACGCCGGGTCGTCGTGGACGAGGGCGCGGTAGGCGGCGCGGGCCGTGGTGGCCAGCTCGACCATCACCGCATCCGCGTCCCCGGGGCGCGCGGCACCGACCGGCTCCCCCGGCTGCGGGATGGAGTCCAGCGCGGCGACCGTCAGGCCCTCGAGGTGCTGGAGCGCGAGCTCGGGGTCGCCGTAGCGGGTCCAGACGATCTCGCCCTGCTCCGTGACCTTCAGCCTCCCCGCCACGGAGCCCGGCGGCTGCGCGGCGACCGCGAGCTCCAGCTGCCCCCCGCCCCGCCCGATCGCGCCGCCGCGCCCGTGGAACAGCGTCAGCTCGATGCCCGCATGCGCCGCCACGGTGGCGAGATTCGCCTGGGCCCGGTGGAGCAGCCAGTTCGCCGAGACATAGCCCGACTCCTTGTTCGAATCGGAATAGCCGAGCATCACCTCCTGCCGGTCCCCCCGGCCCCGGAGGTGCTCGCGGTAGCGAGAATCGGCAAGCAGCCCCTCCAGGATCTCCCCGCTACTCGTCAGCGCGTCCGAGGACTCGAACAGCGGCACGACGTCGAGCGCGAGCTGGTCGCCGACACCGGCCACCTCCGCGAGATCGAGCACCGCGAGGACGTCCTCGACACCCGCGGTGAACGACACGACGTAGCGCGACAGCGCCGCCTCGCCGAGGTCGCGCTGGATCCGGGCCATCGATCGGAAGGTGTCGAGAATCTCGTCGCGTCCGGGACCGGCGCTGCCGCGGGCAGATTCCACGCCACCATCGCCCTCCGGCGCGAGGGCGCGCCGATGCACGGCGGCGTGTTGCCGGACCTCCAGGGTGGCGAGGTGGAACCCGAACGTCTCGAGCTGCCAGACGAAGTCGTGGACGTCGCCCCAGGCCGACCGCCCGAGCCCGACCTCGACCAGGGCCTCCTGGATCTCGCGCAGCTCGGCCAAGACCTCGGCTGGAGTGGCGTACCCGGCGGTCGTGGCGCCACGGCGCTCGCCGAGCAGGCGCACGCGGGTGTGCCGCAGCCGCTCCGCGACGAATCCAAAGCGCTGCCGGAAGGGCTCGTCGGGAAAGCGCTCCGCGAGAGAATGCGCCAGCTGCGGCATCGCCAGCTCGTCCTCGCCGAGCCGATGCGCCAGCGTGCCCGGCACGTCGTCCCCGCGGATCTTCATCGCCAGGGTCTGCGAGAGCCGCGTCGCCACGGCCTCGTGCCCGCGCAGGACGTGGTCAGCCTGGATCCGGGCGGTCTCCTCGGTAATGTCGGAGGTGACCATGGGATGCCCGTCCCGGTCGGCCCCGATCCAGGAGCCGAAGTGCACGAATGGCGGCACATGCGGCTCCTGGAGCTCGCGCAGGCGAGGGCTGCGCGGCCCGGGCATGAATGTGTCCACCAGGCCGTACAGCCGTGGGGTGAGGCGGTACAGCGTCTCGTCGAAGACGACCATCGCGGTTCGCACCTCGTCGAGCGGGCTCGGCGCGCCGCGCCGCAGCTCGGCGGTCCGCCACAGGACCGCGATCTCCTCGCGGAGCTGGCGCCGCAGGTCTCGATCCACCGATGGCGAGATGCGCGGGTCATCCGCCTGCTCGAGGAGCCGCGCGATACGCCGGAGCGCCACCAGCACCGTCCGGCGTCTCGCCTCCGTGGGGTGCGCGGTCAGCACCGGCGAGATCCGGACCTGGGCAAGCGCTTCGCGGACGTCCGGGCGCCGGAGCGCGGTCCGCAGCCGCGCGCCTTCGGACGCACCCGCGGTCGCGCGGGCTCGGCGCGTCGCACGGCGCACGCGATCTCGTGCCTCGGCGAGGTTGATCAGCTGGAAGTACAGCCCGAACGCCCGGACGACGCCTTCGAGGTCTGGCGCCTCCACGGGCAGGACGTCGAACGTCACCCGCTCGTCGGGCCCGCGGCGCCGCGCGGCGATCGCCCGCTGGCGGGTGGTCTCCACGAGCTCGTAGACCTCCTCGCCCGCCTGCTCGACGATGATCTCGCCCAGGAGGGCGCCGAGCAGCCGCACCTCGCGCGCCAGCACGTTGCGCGTCCCGGACGTGCCGATGCTGCGCGGCTCGGCGCGCTCCGGATGGCGTCGGGCTGGGCGGGCTCCGCTCATGGGGCCCGAATTCTGCGCCCAGGTGGGATGCCGGACAGCGCCGCAGGCACGCGTCCCTGGACCTTCAGGGAGCGGTGATGGACTCGATGACGTCCAGATCGACGCGTGGATGCCCGCTGGTCCCCAGGACGACGATCTTGAGCGTGTGCTTGCCGGCCGTGGTCCACGTCTTCTGATAGGCGACATAGCGGTACGTGAGCGTGGCGGCGTTGAGGTTCACCGTGGCCGCGAGGACGCCATCGATGTAGACCTTCGCGGAGCCACGGGTCGGGCCGCGCGAGCTCACGAATGCCACGCTGCGGCCCGTGAAGGTGTAGCTCGCCGAGGCGCCGGAAGCGGTCGCGGCGCGCAGGCTGCCCCCGGAATACGAGGCATAGGCGGCGTGCTTCCACGTGCCCGAGTACCGAATTGACGTCGAGGACTCCTGCAACGCGTTGACCCTGATCGTCGACGCGGCCTTCCACGGCCCGAGATTCCCCGCCCAATCCCGGGCGCGCGCCTCGAAGCGATAGGTGTGCCCGCGAACCGTGGTCAGGTCGTAGCTGGTCGACGTCAGCCGCGTCGCGATCGTGCTGAACGCGCCGCCGTCGGTGCTTCGCGCGAGGTCGTACGTCCCCACACCGGATCCACCGGCGTCGGCCGCGGTCCAGCTCACCCGCACGGGAATGTTGCCGGTCGACATGGTCACTGCCGACCGGAGCGCCGTGGCTGGCGCCGTCGCCGTCGGCGGCAGGAAGTCCCCGGCTACGTACGTCTCGGTCGATGCGGTCCCGCCGCCCGCGACGAGGAGGCTGCCGTCGTCGAGCAGGGCGGCGTCATGATCGCCGCGCGAGACCTGCATCCCGGGGCCGGGATACCAGGCCTTGCTCGCAGGGTCCCAGCCTTCGACCGCCTTCGTCGGGAGTCCGGCGGCCGTCGCCCCGGCAACCCGTCCGCCTGCCGCGAGCAGGAGGCCGCTCGGAAGCTCGGTCAGGGTGAAACCGGCACGTCCGGTGCTCATCGGGCTCAGCGCCGTCCATGTCCCGGCTTCCGGGTCGAAGCGAGAGATCGCGTTTGCGAAGGAGCTGCCCTGGGCGCCGTTCCACGTCAGGTGCTGGCCGCCACCGATCACGATGCGGCCGTCCTCGAGCACGGCACCCGCAACCCCGCGGGCCCCGACTGCCGTCGTGGAAGCCCAGCTGTTCGTGCCGGGGGTGTAGAGGAACGTGGCCGTGACGTCCGTGAACCCCGGCGCCACGGGATCCGCGATGACGTAGCCGCCGGACACGAGGACCCGGCCATCCCCGAGGGCGAGCACGAGCGGAGCAAGGGCGCCCGCAGGCGCTGGCGCAAGCGAGGTCCACGCGTCGTCGGCCGGCGAATAGGCCATGGCCACGGACTGGGAGCCGGCACTGCCGGACCCGCCCGTCACGAACGCGCGCCTGTCAGCGAGCAGCACGGCTCCCGCCGATTCGAGGACCGCGGGCGGCGACGCGACCGCCGTCCAGGAGCCGGCGGGACCGACGCCAGGGTCGTAGATGAATGCACCGGCGCAGGCATCGTCGGCTCCCGAGCCGGTGTGGCGGCCACCGCCGACGAGCACGCTCCCATCCGCGAGCCGCACCGCGAACTGGCCGTCGCACGTGGCGGGCGACCAGGGTGGGGCGGCCGTGTCGGACCATTGCCCCGTCGAGGGATCGAACACCACCGGTGTCCCGCTCCCGGAGCCGCCGCCGCCCGCCAGGAGGGCCCCCGACTCACCACCCACCTGCAGGACGCGGCCATCGTCGAGCTTGATGAGGTGCGCGTTCCAGGACGCCTGGTCGAGCGACCCGCGCGCCGTCCACGTCCCGACCTCCGCATCGCACGTCGAGGTCACGCAGAGCGCGACTGGATGGCCCCGCGCCTGGAGGACGTCCAGCACCCAGCCCATCGGGGAGTACCACGCCTGGTTCGTCGCCGGATCACAGCCAACCGTCGAGTCCGTGTGGATGCCGTAGGCGACGCCACCGAGGAAGTACGGACCGCCACTGTCGCCCGGGCAGGCGTCGAAGTCCACCACCCACTGGTGGTCGATCGTGTGCCCGTCGACGTCCTTGGTCCTGTTGGTGAGCTCGATCGTCCCGCAGTGGTACCCGCTGACGGCGCCGGAGCGGCAGACGAGGCCGCCCTGGATCTGCTCCGTCGTGGGACGGAAGCTGGTGACCGGCACGATGTTGTTGCTGGACGATCCGTAGAGCAGGTTCCTGGCTCCGCTGACCGTGCTCGTCGCCGGGCTGATGAGGCCGACATCCGCGTCGGCACCATCGGTCCAGTAGCCGAGCTCGGCCCAGCCGACGCTGCTGCCGTCGTGAGACCACGTGCGCGAGGTGCCGGTGCCGCCGCTCTTCGCGATGCAGTGGCCGGCCGTGAGGATGCGCGGGTCCGGGCTGCCCTGCACGCGGACGAGGAACCCGATCGTGCAGTCGTTGCCGTTGTACCCGCTCACGATCTCGATTCCGCCCTTGGCGGGCGGGCAGCTGTCGCGCGCGGTGCAGCCCCCTGCATCGCCGCCCTGCGCGGGGAGCTCCAGCCGCGCCTCGACCGCGTCGCCATAGCGAGCGACCAGCTCGGAGCGGACCGCGTCGGTGTCGGCGGCCACGCCGACGACGACGACGTTGCCACGGGCGTCGATCGAGGTGCTCTGGAGACCCAGCGATGCGAGGACGCCCGCGCGTCGATCCGCGTTGACGCGGTCCTGGATCTCGAGGAGCTCGGCCATCGAGTGCCGCACGCGGACGAAGCGCCCGTTCGCGCCGACGGGGAGAAGCTTCCCGAGCCTGGCCTTCGCGACGGCCGGGTCGCCGATGGTCAGGAAGACCGGGCTGCCCCTGGCCCTCTGGTCGATGAAGGCGCCACCAGACGCGGGCTCGGCCGACCATGCAGCGAGGGCGCCGGCGGCGTCCTTTTGGATCTGTACGCGCCGGGCGAGATCAGCGGCCTCCGCCGAATCCAGCGGCACGCCCCACTTCGCCGCCGAGAAGGCCGAGTTGCCAAACGTCGAGGCGACGAACGACCGGTCGGCACGGAGCCCGAGCTTGTTCCTGAACGCCACGGCGGAGGCCACGTCGGCACGGGTCGGCCCCACTCCGGCGCCGCCTGCGGCAAGCGTCGCGGGCGGGGCGGCGCCGGCGGCGAGCAGGCCGGACGCCAGCGCCGCACACAGGAACAGGGCGACACGGACGACGCGGGCCGAGGCTCGACGCGTGCTGGAGTCCTCCATCCCGCCTCCGCTGCTGTTCCCGGGCATGGTGCGCCACAGGTCCACGTTCCGATGCATGACTTCCGACACATGGCGCGGGGCCATTTGCTCCCAGTAGGATTGCCGCCGTGAGGGCCTTCGAGCGCCGATGGGCGCCCCGCCTGCTCGCGCCGCTCCTGTGCCTGTCCCTGGCGCCGATCGCCGCGCCCAGCGTGGCGGCGATGCCGGTCTCGCTCCGGTCGCTCCCTACCGCGGCCACGCATGTGGTCGCTGCGAGCGCGATCCAGCCCGGCTCCGTGAATCGCAGCAGCCTCAACCTCACTGCCACGTACGCGGTCAGCGCGACCCTGGAAGTCGGCACCGGGGTGCTGCGGGTCCGGACCACGATCACGGCCCGGAACGACTCAGGGGCAGGTATCGATCGCATCGAGCTCAACACGATCGCTGCGCGGCTGGGGGCGATCTCGATCACGTCCGCGTCGGTGGATGGATCGTCGCGCTCGGTGACGGTCAGCGACCAGACGCTCATCGTGCCGCTCGGCGGCGCCCTGCCTGACGGCGCGACGGTCGAGGTGAAGGTCGCCTACCGCGCCACGCTCAAGAACAGTTTCGTCGGCTCGAACTGGCTCTTCACCCGCTCCGGCGGCACGATCTCGATGTACCGCTGGATCCCATGGGTCAGCGCGGCCCGCCCCTTCGATCGCCCGAACCACGGCGACCCGTTCGTCACGCCGTCCAGCCCACAGGTCGACATCAGCCTCACCCTGGACAAGGCGAGGATCCTTGCCGCTCCGGTCGCGAGGCTTCCGAAGACCGCCTCGAAGACGTGGGCCTTCACCGTCCACGATGTCCGCGATGTGAACCTCGTGCTCGCCCCGGACTTCTCCGTGACCACGGCGAACGTCGATGGCATCACCATCCGCGCGTACTCCCGGCCGGGCGGGATCTCCGGCACGAACCTGGCAAACCAGGCCAAGCTCGCGCTTGATCGCGAAGCTGCGCGGCTGGGCGTGCCCTATGCCTGGACGTCCCTGACGATCGTCGAGACCGGCGCCGGTGGCTACGGGATGGAATCGCCCCGGATGGTCTGGATTCCCTCCAGCACGCTGAGCGCGAACCTCAGCTATCTCGTGCATCACGAGGTGGCGCACCAGTGGTTCTACGGCCTGGTCGGGAACGACCAGCAACGTGAGCCGTTCGCGGACGAGGCCGCGGCCGACCTCCTCGCGCG
>JAICVI010000149.1 GCA_025935415.1 Chloroflexota bacterium | reverse complement strand
GCCTGCTCGCCGCGGAAGGTCCCGGCGGATCCCTGGCCGCGTTCCCTCCGCCGCACACGTTCTTCTTCACGAGAGAGGTGGACACCAATCTCGGCTACGTGTGGTACCGCAAGGATGAGGGCCGCGAGGCCCGCCGGCCCGCCGAGCATCCCGGATCCGAACAGCGCGATGGGCGAGGCGGCGAGCATCCGCGCCTCCTGCTCGTCGAGCACCTGGGCGCCGAGCAGCGCCGCGTCCTCCTCCTTGACCGTCGGCCCCGAGACCGCGGCAACGAGCAGCGGATCGCCGCGCCCGCAGAGCATCGCGAAGGGCATGCCCCAGACGTTGCCGGAGGGCGTCGTGGTCGGGATGTTGAAGTCGCCGTGCGCGTCGAACCAGGCGATGCCGAGGCGCGAATCCGGGAAGCGACGCTTGAGGCCCGCCATCGCGCCGGCATGGGACGTGCAGTCACCGCCGACCATCAGCAGTCGAGGCGGAGCGACCGCCGCGTCCTTGCCGCCCAGCGCGCGGTGGACGTGCACGACGAGGTGCGGCATGTACTCGATGATCTTCTGGCGGTTCTTCATGAAGGGGTCGTCGTCCGGCGCCCAGCCGGCATCGATCGGGGCATCGCCGTGGTCGGAGATGGAAAGCTCCGCGAGGCCCTTGCGCGCGCGCAGTCGATCGAGAAGGCCGATCTGCCGCAGCGCGCTCGGACCCTTGTCCATGCCGGGGAAATGACCGCCGAGGGCTGTTGGTGAGCCGACCATGGCGATCGAGGGCGAGAGCTCGGGGATAGGCATCGTTCGGGCAGCGTAGCGGCGCGACGGCCGTGCGGCGGTCGGCAGACGTCCTGCAAATACCTATCGATTCGGGCTTTGCGTCACCTGGTTGACCCTGATTTCCGGCGCCAGCACTACTGTCGACTCGTCCACCCCCTCCCTTCATGTCATGGTGGGCGTCGCTGCCCCATCATCGTCCCATGCGCATCGCCGACTTCGCGCTCGAGCGGTACTTCGCGAGGTGGGAGTTCACGGTCGAGCACATCGCCTGCGCCAGCGATGTCGAAGGCTGGTCGATGGCGGAGCTCGTCGCGCTTGCGGACGACGAGACGCGCTCGATGTGGGACGGCCTCCGGCTGGGATACACGGAATCGACCGGCCATCCGCTTCTGCGCGCCGAGATCGCGACGCTGTACGAGCACATCGCGGCCGACGACGTCCTGGTCTTCGCCGGCGCGGAGGAGGCGATCTTCTGCCTCATGTCGACCGAGCTTCAGGCCGGCGACCACGTTGTCGTGACCTGGCCCGGCTACCAGTCGCTCTACGAGATCGCGCGGTCGGTCGGTGCACGGGTGGCCCTCCACCTGCTTCGCGAGGAGGACGACTGGTCGCTCGACATCGATCGCCTGGTTCGGTCGTTCCACGACGACACCCGCATGGTCGTGGTGAATGCGCCCCACCAGCCGACCGGGATGCTCCCGAGCGAGGAGGAGTGGCGGCGTCTCGCCTCCGAGTGCAGCTCCCGCGGGATTCGCCTCGTGGCCGACGAGGTCTACCGCTTCCTCGAGCACGACGCCAGGCCGGCGCTGCCGGCGGGCGCCGACCTCGACGAGCGGGCCGTCTCGATCGGCGTGATGTCCAAGACCTTCGCGATGGCGGGGCTCCGGATCGGCTGGCTCGCGACCCGGGACCACGCCGTCCTCGACCGGTGCGCGCGTCTCAAGGACTACACGACGATCTGCTCGTCTGCGCCCTCGGAGGTGCTCGCGCTGATCGGTCTTCGCGCGCGCGAGCGCGTGATCGCCAGGAGCCGGGCCATCGTGGGCGCGAACCTGGCGCTGCTCGACGACTTCTTCGCCCGGCGCGTCGACGCCTTCACCTGGGTCCGACCGGGGGGAGGCTCCACCGGCTTCCCGCGGCTTGCCGCTGGCGGGCCCGCCGGCGGCTCCGCGGATGCCTTTGCAGCTCGCCTGGTCGAGGAGACGGGCGTGCTCCTGCTGCCATCATCGGCCTTCGGGTTCGACGACAGCCATGTCCGGATCGGGCTTGGGCGCACGGACCTGCGGGTGGCCCTGGAGAAGCTCGAGAACGCCCTGGCCTGAGATCATCGACCCATTGCGCGCGACGCGGTACGCCTTGCGCCGCGAGCATCTACCGCGCGGCGGCCTCTCCGGCGCCACCGGCCTCTCCGGCCTCGGTGGCGCCCGTACGGCCGAACCGGAAGTACAGCCACGTACCGATCGACAACGCCCCGAAGGCCGCGAAGACTCCGAGCGCCGCCAGGAACGCCTGCGGCGAGAGCTGCGAGACGTAGCCGGACGTGGGCCCGATCAGGATGTGGAAGAACGCGAACAGGCTCGCCGCCCACAGCAAGGCCCAGACCGGGCGGTTCCACTTGTAGAGGACGTAACCGGGCAGGAAGCGCAGCGGCATGAGCGCGAACGCCGCGGCCTCGAGCCCGGCGACGAGGGTCGCCGCAAAGGCGTTGCTCAGCAGGACGACGCCGAAGCCGTTGGGCGGCACCCCGAGCCCGCGCAGCCACGTCAGCGCGATCCACGCCAGGACCGCGGCGACGAGCGTCCAGATCGTGCCCCAGAAGGTCTCGCGACCCTCGTCCTCACCGGAGGCGTCCGAGACGAAGATCGCCCCGAGGACGATGCCGTAGAGGTAACCCGGCTGCAGATGGGCGAGCCGCGACACCAGCACGAACAGCGCCGCGATCACGAGGGCCCAGGGCAGCGGGCGGAGCTGGCCCATCTCGCCGGTACGCCGCCGCCGCGCGAGGATCGGTGGCAGCTTGAAGCTGGCGAGCACGACGATCAGCCCGATCAGGAAGCCGAGGAAGATCGCGACCGACCGCAGGTTGAGCCCGAAGCCGGGATCCACGAATGAGCTCACGAGCGCGGTCAACGCAATGAACAGGAGCACGCCGGGGCGACCCGGCGCATCGACTCGGACGCGCCCGAGGGCGCCCCGGACCCTGCCGATCGGGCCCTTCTTGAACCACCCGGAGATCACGTCGTAGTTGTTCTCCACGGTGTTGTTGAAGAGCTCGCCGATGAACCCGATGATCAGGAGCAGGAGCAGTGCCAGCAGCAGGCTGCCACCCGCGGCGCCACCGTCCGTGCTCACGTCCTCGATCCCCAGGACCGACTCCTCCCACGCTGGTTCGGACGGCGAGGGCGTCTCGGCAGGCGCCGCGCTGGGCGGCGTGGTTGGCACTGCGCTCGCGCTGCTCCCGGCGAGCGGGCTCGGGGCGGCGACCGGCGCGATGGTCGCGGCCGGCGTGGACGTTGGCGCGGCCGTGATCGCGGGCGTCGGCGACGGGCTCGGCGACGCCGTCGGGAGCGGCGTCGGAGACGGAGGCGGCGTCGGGCTGGGCGTGGGCTTCGGCGTCGGCTTTGGTGTGGGCTTCGGCGTCGGCTTGGGGGTGGTTGATGGTGTGGGTGTGGGCGGTGGCGGAACGAATGTCGAGTTGACGCGGTAGAACGGGGGCGTGGTCCCCGGTGCCGTCAGGTCTCCCGTGAAGATGCACGTGCCGATCGGCATCGGGCCGTACTGCGCCGGCTTCGTGGAATCGCCCACGTCGTTGACGAACGTGTCGACCTCACCCTTTTTTCCGCCGCACGCCCGTGTTTGCAGATCGATCATCCAGGCGCGCGTGTTGGCATCCATCGGAAGCTGCCCGGTCGTGACCTGCATGTCCAGGGTCTGCTCCTGGCCCAGGCCAGGTGTGATCTTGGCGAACCAGGCGGGATGCATCCGGGTCGCGGCCGCGCTGCAATACCACGCCGGACCGTCTTGGGAGCACTGCATGAGATACGGCGTGCCAGTTGCGATTCCGACGAGCTGCTGCACCGTCGCGATTGCGAACACGAAGCTCGGGAGGGCCGTGGCCAGCACGATGAGCAGCACCGCGAAGAGCGATGCATGCCGCGCGGGGCGTCCTGACGGAGTGAGGGCGCGCATCAGGCGCGAAGTATGCCGTCCACAAACGCTGGATTCGAGTGCCCGACGGGCTCTGGCGAGCGCCTAGAGCCTTCGCCTGGAAACCCGGCATCGCGAGCATCGATCAGCTCGAGACGATTGCCGAACGGGTCGGAGGCGTAGAAGCGGCGGACGCCGATGTCGGCGTCGTCGTCCCTCGTCTCCGAACCGGCGCTCCGCAGGGCCGCGCGGAGACCGTCCAAATCGGGCACGAGCAGCGCGACGTGGGCCTTCCGCGCCGGTCGGAACGGCTCCTCGATGCCGAGGTGAAGGTCGACCCCGGCGCCGCTGAACCAGCACCCGCCGTGGGTATCGAGCGGCGGCGGCTTGGGGACCTCGCGCAGCCCGAGGACGTCGCCGTAGAACGCGCGTGCCGCCGGCTCGCCACCGGGCGGGATCGAGAGCAGCACGTGGTCGATGCCGACGACCCGGGGCGTCACCCGCGCTTGCGCGGCAGGTCCAGGAAGGGCAGCGGCACCACGGTCGCGTCGACGCGGCCCCGGTGGCCCTCGACCGTCCACTCCACGGCGAGTCGAGTCCCGGGTGCCTCGTAGGCGGGCGACACGCACGCTAGACCGATGGCCTGCTTGAGAATCGGGCTCCAGCCGTGACTCGTGACCTTCCCGACCTGCCGGTCACCACGGGGTGCGAAAACGGGGATGGCCGATCGATCGACCGAGGCGGAGATGGCGGGCGCAAGCCCCTGGCGGTTGTAGGCGGCCTCGATGCCGTACCAGTCGAGCTGGACGCCGACCAGGCGCCGCGCCGGGCCACCTCGTGCCTGCTCTCGCTGGAGCGCCAGCCGCCCGACGAAGTCGGACGCCTTGTCGAGATCGACCAGGCGGCCCATGGCCAGCTCGTAGGGGGAGTAGTTCTGCTCCGGGTTGAGGGCGTGCCGCGCGGACGTGTAGTCGACCTCGAGCAGGACCAGGCCCGCCTCGAGGCGGACGACGTCGAGCGCGAGCATCCCGGCCGGTCGAATGCCGTACCCGCGACCTGCCGCGATCAGGGCATCCCAGGCATCGGCCGCGCGCTCGGCCGGGATCCAGATCTCGTAGCCGAGGTCGCCCGTGTAGCCCGTCCGCGAGACCTGTTTGGGCAGGCTCGCGGGCGAAACGCCGCCCTCGTACGACGCGCCGACGAGGTTGGACGCGCGACGCCGGAAGTAGCGGAGCTCCCCGAACGGCTCCTCGGTCGCGTCCTCGAGAACAGCCCGCGCGAGCGGCCCCTGGAGCGCGACCGCGGCGAGGGACTCGGTCACGTCCTCGATCTCCACGTCTAGGCCGCGCGCGTTGAGGGTGAGCGATCGGAGCTGCGGATCGGCCGCGGTCCAGAAGAACTCGTCCTCGGAGAGTCGGTGGACCGTGCCGTCGTCGATGACCTTGCCGTGCTCGTCGCACCAGGGTGTGTAGAAGACCGTGCCGACGTCGAGCTTCGATGCGTCGCGGCTGATGACCCGGTCAACCAGCGCCAGTGCGTCGCGCCCGGTGACGCGGTACTTGTAGAGCGGCGAGACGTCGATGAGCGCGGCCGACTC
>JAICVI010000220.1 GCA_025935415.1 Chloroflexota bacterium | reverse complement strand
CGTGTGGGCCAGCTCGAGCGCGTGGAGGCCGTCGGCCGGGTTGCCGATCGCCAGCGAGCGCACGAACGTGTCCGGCGTCCGCACGGGTCGCACGTCACCCGAGCCGTCGCTCCACGCATTCGCGACCGGCGCACAGCCGGCCGCCGGCGCGCCGATGAAGCGAATCGGCCGCCGCTCGAGGAGCCCGACGTCGGCCAGCTCGTCAAAGCCCCGGGCGATCTTCGTGAACATCGCGCCTGAGGCGATCGGCGCGACGATCACATCCGGCGAACGCCAGCCGAGGGCTTCGGCGATCTCGAAGGCAAGCGTCTTGCTGCCTTCCGCGTAGAAGGGCCGGAGGTTGACGTTCACGAAGCCCCAGCCCGTCTCGTCCGCGACCTGGAGGCACAGCCGGTTCACGTCGTCGTAGGTGCCGTCGATCGGGACGACGGTGGCGCCGTAGGCCAGCGCGTGGTCGACCTTCGCCGGCTCGAGGTCCGCCGGGATGAAGACGTAGGCGGGAAGGCCCGCGGCAGCGGCGGCGGCGGCCGTCGCGCCCGCGAGGTTGCCGGTCGAGGCACAGGCGAGGGTATCGATGCCGAAGGCGATGGCCCGCGCGGTCGCGACCGCGACGGCTCGGTCCTTGAACGACAGGCTCGGGTTGCGCGTGTCGTCCTTGACCCAGAGCCGCTCGATCGCGAGGGCGTCGCCGAGCCGGCCGGCGTCGATCAGCGGGGTCGAGCCGACGGCGAGGCTGCGCCCCGGAACCGCGTCCACCGGCAGCAGCTCGAGGTAGCGCCAGATGCCGGGCGGCCTCTGCGCGATCCGCTCGCGCGTGAGGCTGCGGGCGGCGACCTCGAGGTCATAGGCGACCTCGAGCGGCCCGAAGCAGCTCGAGCACACGTAGGTCGGCCCGAGCGCCTCCGGTCGGCCGCAGTTGCGACAGACGAGGCCGCGAATGCGAGGCGTGGCGGCATCGCGGGGCTCGGCAGGATCGCTCGCGGCCGCGTCGCTGGTCGCAGGCTCGGTGGGGAACGGGCGGATCTCGATCTCGGTCGTCATCGGCGGCTCCAGGCGCTGGGGCGACGAGACCGGCAGAAACGAGAAGACCCTTCCTCCGAGGAAGGGTCTCGTGAAGAGACGGCTTATCTCGCAGGAGGACCTGCCCGGACTTGGCACCTTGCCGGCTCTTCGCCGGTAGGTTGTCGTGGCATCACAGGGCCGGTCCCTCCGCCAACTCTTGATAAGGCTCTTCAGTTGTGGGCGAGCCTAACGACGGGCCGCGCGGCCTGTCAACGGCGACGCCTCCGTCAGAACAGGTGGCTGATGTCGGGCAGGATCCCCTGGGCCTCGAAGAGGAACAGGGACCCGATCACGAGGCTGAACGCCCCAGCGATCACGCCGACGACGAGGTAGATGCGCTGCCGGAGCTGGCTCGCGACGAAGCCCGTGGCCGTGATGAACACGATCGCCGAGTTCGAGATCAGCAGGCCGACGATGAAGGCCAGCATCATCGGGATGCCCAGGCCGATCCCCGACGCGCCGCCCACCGCGGCGATGATCAGGACCTGGCTGCCGGTCTCCGCGCCGATGCCATGGATCATCCCGACGCCGAACGCCGTCTTCGGGCCGTAGCTGCTCGCCTCGACCGGATCGACGTGGTCGTGCCCGTGCAGGCGCGCGCGAAGCCAGCGCCAGCCGTAGCGGATCGAGGAGAACACCAGCATCCAGCGGCTGCGGAGCCGGAACTCCGTGCCGTGGCGGGCGTAGGCGTACAGCGAGTAGAAGACCCAGACCCCGAGCACGATCAGCGTGATCCCGACGACCCGGCCCATGATCGGGTCGACCCAGTCCGGCAGGATCGCGCCGAAGACCAGAGCCGCGCCGCCGAGCACCGCGACGACCGTCGCGTGGCCGAGCGCGTAGAGCGTCCCGAGAAGGATCGCGCGGCGCTGCTCCGAGACGAAGCCCTCGCGCGTCGCCGCGATCGGCTCGTGGCGGTGCTCGCCGACGCTCGACGCCCCGGCGCCGTGGGCCTCGAGCTCGGGCTCGCCGCCGTGGGGATGGTCGTGCTCGCCGGCACGGTGGTGCTCCTCGTGGCCCGCCTCGGCCGCGTCGCCGGCGGCGGTCGTGCTGGTGATGTCCGTGATCGCGGCGATGTGGTCCCAGTCGATGCCGTGGCGCAGCCCGAGCACCAGCGCGGTCACGAGCAGCCCCAGGATCTCGCCCATCGGACCTCCCAAGTCGGACACCGCTCCAGGCGGCTTATTGCAACGCGTTGCAAGAGTATGCTTCGTCCGATGGCGCTGCATGGATCACGACCCGGGCCGGCCTCCGCGCCGGTCCGGGAGCATCTCCGGCGGGCGGGCATGCGTTGGACGCCGCAGCGCCGCCTGCTTCTCGAGGTCCTGGATGGAACGAACGGCCACGTGACGGGCGCGGAGCTCGTCGATCGCCTGCGGGCGGTCGATCCGGCGACGACGCCGTCGACGGTCTACCGGACGCTGCGCGTCCTCGAGGAGATCGGAGTCGTCCAACACGCCCACGGCCGCGACGGGCGCGAGGAGTTCCACGTCCGGCCGGCGGAGGCGCACGGCCACCTCCACTGCTCCAGCTGCGGGCAGAGCTGGGAGATCTCCCCGGCGGACGCGGCCGCGACCGTCCAGGCGTTCCGGGACCGGCTCGGCTTCGACATCGACCTGTCCCACCTCAGCGTTGGCGGGACGTGCGCGACGTGCCGCGAGGCGCGGACCCGATGACCGACGACCGAGCTGCCGCGATCGAAGCGCTGCTGGCGCGCGCCGCTGACGCTCATCACGTGTTCGAGCGCGACGAGCTCCACGGCGAGTACGACCAGGCCTGGCCGGCCTGGTACGGGCGGTACATCGTCGCCAACGGGCTGGACGCGATCGTCGGGCACGAGGTCGACGCCGATGCGGTCGGCGAGCTCCTGCAACGTCTGTGGGACGCCTTCAAGGATGTCGAGCCGAAGCCCACGGAGTCATGGGCCGGCTGGACGGCGAGGCGCATCGCCACGGAACTGTGAGGGGCGTCGGCGTCGTCGACGACCGACCGGCGGTCATCCTGCGAGCTTCGACGAGCCAACCCGGTAGGATTGCGGCCCGCGCGCCTGTAGCTCAGTGGATAGAGCGTCGGCCTCCGGAGCCGAAGGTCGCAGGTTCGAATCCTGTCGGGCGCGCCATCACCAGGCATCGGCAAGGCCCGGGCCGGGGGCGTTGCTGGATCAGGCGATCGGAGGCGATGTTGGCATCGTCGACGCCCGCTCCGGCGTCGCGACGCGGGCCTGCACGGATT
>JAICVI010000222.1 GCA_025935415.1 Chloroflexota bacterium | reverse complement strand
GCGGCCTTGACCGCGAGCCGCCTCGCGCGCTCGAGCGTGCGCTCGACATCGATGTCGTAACCGAGCTGGGTCAGCTTGACGCTGACCTCGCCGTCCAGCCCTCGGGCCTCGATCTGGCCCATGAGGTCGACGTAGTGCTGGGCCGTGTCCTCGCACTCCAGGAGGGTCTCGACGTTCTCCCCGAGGCGCGTGAACTCCGAGCGGATGCCCTCGGCCTTGAACTTCACCGCGGCGTCGAGCGCGGCCTCCGGCTCCTCGCCGGGCATGAACCGCCGCACGGCGCGCTTGGCGAACCACAGGCGCGGGAGATGCGTGCGCAGCCAGCGATTCCGCGCCATCCAGAGCAGCACCTGACGCATCACGTGCAGCCTACCGCGGCGCCCGCCGCCATACTTGCGGCGTGACCACCACGGAGGGCCGGCCGGCAGCCGGCAGTGGCCTGTCCGGCGAGACGCGGAGCGAGACGGACTCGATGGGCGCCATCGACGTCCCCGCCGACCACTACTGGGCCGCGCAGACCCAGCGCTCGCTCCACCATTTCGCGATCGGCCGCGACGTCATGCCACCGGAGATCATCTGGGCGTTCGGAGTCCTCAAGACTGCCGCGGCGGAGGTCAACAACGAGCTTGGCCTCCTGCCCGGCGAGAAGCGCCGGCTGATCGTCGACGCGGCTCGCGAGGTCGCCGACGGCGCGCTTGCCGGAGAGTTCCCGCTGCGCGTCTGGCAGACCGGGTCGGGCACCCAGTCGAACATGAACGTCAACGAGGTCATCGCCGGGCGCGCGAACGAGGTTGCGACCGGCCGGCGTGGCGGCAAGCAGCCGATCCATCCTAACGACGACGTGAACATGAGCCAGTCATCGAACGACACCTTCCCCACGGCTCTGCACATGGCCGCGACGATGGCCATCACGGCGCGGCTCATCCCGGCCGTGCGGGGGCTGCGGGACGCGCTCGATGCCAAGCGCGCGGAGTTCGACGACGTGGTCAAGATCGGACGCACGCACCTCCAGGACGCGGTGCCGCTGACCCTCGGGCAGGAGTTCTCCGGCTACGTCGCCCAGCTCGATGGCGACCTGGAGCGGCTGGAGCAGGTGCTCGGCGGCCTGCGGCAGATCGCGCTCGGTGGGACGGCGGTCGGCACCGGCCTCAATGCCCACCCGGACTTCGCGGAGCGCGTCGCCGCGCGGATCGCGCAGCTCTCCGGCCTGCCCTTCACCTCCGCGCCGAACAAGTTCCAGGCGCTGGCCGGGCAGGAGGCCACGGTCTTCGCCTCCGGGGCGCTGAAGACGCTCGCCACGAGCCTCATGAAGATCGCCAACGACATCCGCTGGCTCGGCTCGGGGCCGCGCGCCGGGATCGGCGAGCTCCGCCTGCCGGAGAACGAGCCCGGCTCGTCGATCATGCCGGGCAAGGTGAATCCGACCCAGTCGGAGGCGATGACGATGGTCTGCGTGCAGGTCCTGGGCTACGACGCGGCCATCGGCTTCGCCGGCTCGCAGGGCAACTTCGAGCTCAACGTCTTCAAGCCGGTGATCGCCCACGACCTGCTCCACGGCATCGAGCTGCTGGCGGACGCGTGCCGCAGCTTCCGCGAGCACTGCGTCGAAGGATTACAGGCGGATCGCGAACGGATCGACGAGCACGTGAGGAACTCGCTCATGCTCGTGACGGCGCTGACACCCCGGATCGGGTATGACAAGGCAGCCGAGATCGCCAAGAAGGCACACAAGGAGGGCACGACGCTTCGCGCCGCGGCCCTCGCCCTTGGCTACCTCGACGAAGCCGAGTTCGACGCGCTGCTCCAGCCGGAGGCCATGACAAGGCCCTCCGGCTAGGGCGTGCCGGACGCGGCGATGCCGTGCGAGACGCCGACCAAGGTGCGACGCGGGGCCGCCAGGAGGGTCGCAGGTGCGCTGGAGACCATCGAGTCAGTCACAGATCGAGGACCGCCGCGGGTCCGGGGGATTCGGCGGGATGAGCGGCCTGGGCATGGGCGGCGGCGGGATCCCGATCCCGGTCGGCGGCGGGATCGGCGGGATCGTCCTGGTCATCATCATCTTCATCGTCCTGCAGTTCGTCGGCGGCTCCGGCCTCGGTGGTGGCAGCCAGGGCGGCACGACCGGCTCGCTCGACCCGAAGGACGAGATGGGCCAGTTCGTGAACGCCGTCACGGTCGACGTGCAGACGTTCTGGGACCAGGAGTTCGCCGACGCGGGCCAGTCCTACTCGAACACCGTGACGGTGCTGTTCACGGACGGGACCCAGACGGGCTGCGGCGCCGCCTCGTCGGCGACAGGCCCGTTCTATTGCCCGGCAGACAAGAAGGTCTACCTCGACCCGGGCTTCTTCGACGAGCTCACCACCCGCTTCGGGGCCAAGGGTGACTTCGCGCGGGCCTACGTGATCGCGCACGAGTACGGCCACCACGTCCAGGACCTGCTCGGGACGATGGACCAGGTCCAGCAGCAGCAGACGTCCAGCAACGCCAACGAGCTGTCGATCCGGCTGGAGCTCCAGGCCGACTGCCTCGCGGGCATGTGGGCGAACTGGGTCATGGCGCACCCGGACCAGTCCGATGTCGAATCGATCACCGATCAGGACGTGACCGACGGCCTGAACGCCGCCGCCGCCGTGGGCGACGACCGGATCCAGGAGCAGGCAACCGGCACGATCGACAAGGAGTCCTGGACCCATGGCTCCTCCGAGCAGCGGATGAAGTGGTTCAACACCGGCTTCAAGCAGGGCTCGCTCCAGGCCTGCGACACGTTCGGGGCGTCGAGCCCGTAGCGGACTCCTCGCGACCGGCGAGCGTCGAACCCTAGCGGCGGCCAGGGGCGAAGCGGGGCGAGCGGCGAGCGGCGAGCGGCGGCAAGGAGCCAGGCGAGGCGAGGCGAGCGGCGGCAAGGAGCGCGGGGGCGAGCGACCCGCGGCGAGCGGCGATCGGCGGGCAAGGAGCGAAGCGCGGCGAGCGGCGAGCGGCGGCAAGGAGCGAGGCGAGCGGCGGCAAGGAGCGAGGGGCCGAGCGACCCCGCGCAGGCCCGCCGCGTGCGACCGCGCGGAAGCGCGCCGGGCTGCGACCCCGCAGTGAGGGGCTTGCGACGTGCACGTGCGATGCGGCCTACGGCGTGGGCTGATCACCCAGGGGGATGAGCTGGCCCTGATCTCTTCGTCGGCACCGGCAATCGATCGCCGAGGCGAATGGATCGCGCCATTCGATCCGGGTTG
>JAICVI010000213.1 GCA_025935415.1 Chloroflexota bacterium | reverse complement strand
TCAACAACCGGATCTACGGGCTGACCAAGGGCCAGGCCAGCCCGACCTCCGAGCTCGGCAAGGTCACGAAGTCGTCGCCGTACGGAACGGTCGACTTCCCGATCAGCCCCCTGGCGATCGCGCTCGCCGCGGAAGCGACCTTCATCGCCCGCTCGGTCGACACGTTCACGGAGCACATGCAGCAGACGCTCGACGCGGCCGGCCGGCACCACGGCGCCGCCTTCGTCGAGGTCCTCCAGAACTGCAACATCTTCAACGACGGCGCCCACCGCGAGTTCACCGACCGCGAGGTCCGCGAGGATCGGACGCTGATGCTCGAGCACGGCAAGCCGATGATCTTCGGCAAGGACCGCGACAAGGGCCTTCGCCTCAACGGCCATCAGCCCGAGGTCGTCACGATCGGCGAGAACGACATCACCGAGGCGGATCTCCTCGTCCACGACGAGACCGACCCGCTCATCTCCTTCATGCTGGCCCACATCTACTGGCCGGAGTTCCCGGTCCCCGTCGGGGTCATCCGGCGCATCGCCCGCCCGACCCATGACCAGATGCTCAACGACCAGCTCGTGCAGGCCACCGCCACGCGCGGCGCCGGTGACCTCAGGAAGCTCCTGAACGCGGGCGAGACGTGGACCGTCGAGTGACGGTGTCGGGGAAGTAGCGTGATCTGTCCCGTCTGCCGGTTCGGCAACTTCCCGGGCGACGACACCTGCGCCAACTGCGGCGCGGATCTCTGGAATGCCGACACTCCCCAACCGCTGACGACATTCCGTGGCCGGCTGCTGGGCCTCCACCTCGATGCGCTCGGGGCCCCCGCGCCGAACCTCATCGATGCCAATGCCCGCGTCGACGACGCCATCGCCCGGATGCAGTCCGAGGGCATCGACTGCCTGCTCGTCACGGAGGGCGAGGCCCTCGTCGGGATCTTCACCGACCGCGACGCGATCCTGAAGGTGGCCGGCAGAGCCGGTGGCGACCAGCCGGTTCGGGAGGTGATGACGCCGGATCCCGTGATCCTGCGCAGCGGCGACCCGGTCGCAGTCGCGATCCACAAGATGGCCGTCGGCGGCTTCCGCCACGTGCCGATCGTCAAGGCCGGGGTGCCCGTCGCCGTCGTGTCCGCGAAGGATGTCTTCCGGCACCTCGCGGCCGGGGTTGACTGACGCGGGCGCCGGCGCGGCGCGAACCAGCTCCTCTCCACCGCTCGTGCTGGTGCTCGCCGACGACCTGATCTGGGCGACGCGCCTCGTGGATGCCGTGGCCGCTGCCGGCGGGCGCGCGCGGCGCGCGCGCAGGCTCGACGGTCTCGATGCCGCCGGCGCCTCGCACGCGATCGTCGACCTGACCGCCCGCGCCTACGACGGCGTTGCCGCGGTGCGCGCCGTTGCCGGCGCCGGCGTGCGAGTCGTCGCGGTCGGGCAGCACGACGATGTCGCCCTCCGGCAGGCCGCGAAGGCCGCCGGAGCCGAGCGCGTGTACACGTATCGAGCCCTCTTCGAGGACGGCCCGCGGACGCTCGGGCGGTGGCTCTCGTCGTGACCGCCGTCGCCGGGCGGTTGGATCGAGCGCGGGCAGCGCTGGCGGTGGCGGACGTCGAGGCGCTCCTCCTCGGCCTCGGCGCGGACCTCCGCTACCTCACGGGCTACACCGCCCACGCGCTCGAACGACTGACGCTCCTGGTGCTTTCGTCGGATGGGCCAGCGGTGCTCGTGGCGCCACGGCTCGAGGCAATGGCCGCGGCCGCCTGCGCGGCCGCGACCGAGGGCCTGGTCGAGGTCGCCGCCTGGGAGGAGACGCAGGATCCGTACGCGCTCGTCGCATCGCTGCTCGACACGGCAGCGGGGGCCGGGGGAGGGCCAGCGCCCGAAGGGCAGCGCCGCCTGCTCGTCGACGCCGGGCTGCCGGCCCGCCATCTCCTGGCGTTGCAGCGAGCGCTCGGCGGCCGGTCGTTCGGGCTGGCGACCGAGGTGCTGCGCGACCTTCGGATCGTCAAGACGCCGGACGAGATCGAGCTCCTGCGGCGCGCCGCCCATGCCGCGGACCGCGTCGTCGCCCGCATCGCGGCAGGCCCGCTCGTCGGCCGGACCGAGGCGGAGGTGAGCCGCCAGGTCCGGGACCTGCTGATCGAGGAAGGCCACGAGGAGGCGACCTTTGCGATCGTCGCCGCGGGCCCCGACGGTGCCTCACCCCACCACGGCGCGGGCGCGCGGCGCATCGGCCCCGGCGACCCGATCGTGCTCGACATCGGTGGCACCGTCCAGGGTTACGGCTCGGACATCACGCGCATGCTCTGGGTGACCGGCGCCGATGCGGCCGTCCCGCCATCCGCGGAGTTCCTGGAGGCGTTCGAGCTCGTGCGCGCCGCCAACGCCAACGCGACGGCTGCGGTTCGACCCGGTGCACGCTGCGGCGACCTGGACGCGATCGCCCGCACGACCATTCGCGAGGGGGGCTTCGGCGACGCCTTCCTCCACCGCCTCGGTCACGGGATCGGGCTCGAGGGCCATGAAGATCCCTACCTCGTCGCGGGGAACGATGAGGCGCTTCGGGCCGGCTCGGCCTTCAGCATCGAGCCCGGGATCTACCTCGAGGGACGCTTCGGCGTTCGCATCGAGGACATCGTCGTCTGCGGTGCCGATGGCCCCGACGTCCTGAACGAGGCACCGCGCGAGCTGCTGGTCGTTCCGGGCTGAGCGCCGGCGCCCCGGGGTATGATCCCCTGAACGGGCACCCGCCCAAGCGTCCGAAACCAGGCCCGACATGCGCACGACCTCTCAGCGGCGCTCCGGCGCTGCACTACCAGCCGGTCGATGAGCCGGCGCTGTCATCATGGCTCGCCTCGCCACGTCCGCGGAGGGCGCGAGTCCGGCCGTCCCGGAACGGAGGTCGAGCGGCGCGCCGAGGTCGTGCGCCGTCCGGAGCTGGATCGCCGTCCGGAGCTGGATCGCCGTCCGGAGCTGGATCGCCGCGCCGAGCTCGCGCCGCCATCCCACCTGGCAGAAGCGCCGTCGCCGCACGATTCCGTGCCGCCCGTCGCAACCTGGACCGCGCCAGACGGCCGCGATGCCTCGCCAGCACCCGATCGTGTGGCAGTCCCGGCGGTCGCTGACGACGGTGGCCAGCTCGATCGCGGCGCCACGGGGCCGCAGCTCCGCCGATTCATCAAGAGTCGCGCCTACGTGCCGATGCACGAGCTGCGCCGGCGCTTCGGGATCAACGGCCACGATGACGAGGTCACCCCGGTCGACCTGGAGAAGCGGCGCGTGTTCGTCGGGCTTCCCGACCGGGAGGGTCGTCTCCTCGCCGACCTCCTCCGCGGCGGTGACATCGGCTACGAGCTCTCGATGGACCCGATCACGCCGATCGTGGTCGGCGTCTATCCGATGCGGCCGGTCACGAGGCCCTGACCCCGGGCGCGCACCCCGCGGAAACTGCCGGTGCGCCACTGCAACGCAGGCGTCCCTCCGGGCGTCCAGCACCTTGACCCCCGACTGTCAACTCTGCGACGCTCATCTTTGACCCTTTCGTCCATACTTCATT
>JAICVI010000162.1 GCA_025935415.1 Chloroflexota bacterium | reverse complement strand
CGGCCGGGTCATCCGCGAGGTCAACCTCGGCCTGCCGTTCGACATCGCCCTCGAGAACATGGTCAAGCGCGTCCGGTCGGAGGACTTCGAGCTGATGGCCACGGCCATCGCGATCCAGCACCAGGTGGGCGGCAACCTCGCCGAGATCCTGGACTCGATCGCCTTCACGATCCGCGAGCGCATCCGGATCAAGGGCGAGATTCGAACCCTGACGGCGCAGCAACGCATGTCGGGCTACGTCGTCGGCGGCCTGCCCTTCTTCCTGGCCTTCTTCATCTACCTCGCCGCGCCGAAGTTCTTCGATCCGATGTTCGTGAAGCCCCCCGAGGTCCTCGGGATCCCGATGGGCCTCATCCTCATGGGCATCGCGGTCCTGGCGATGGGCGCCGGCTTCTTCTTCATCCGCAAGATCGTGGACATCGAGGTCTAGGAGATGGACGCAGGAATCATCGTCGCCGCCTTCGCGGCCATCTCGGTCCTCCTGATCGCGTTCGGCGTCGCCGGCGCGCGCGAGGAGGACCCGCTGAAGGCCCGGCTCTCGCAGCTCGGCCAGATGACGGCCAAGGACCTCCAGGAGCTCGAGCTCCAGCAGCCCTTCTTCGATCGCACCATCCGCCCGCTCGCCGCGCGGCTCTCAGGCACGGTGGCGAGAATCACCTCGTCCTCCTTCAGCGAGCGCACCGAGAAGCGCCTCGCGATGGCCGGCAACCCGGGCGACATGAAGGTCGCCGACTGGCTCGGCATCAAGGCGATTGGCACCGGCGTCGGCGCGGGCCTGCTGTTCCTCCTCTTCGGCATTCTCGGCGGGAACCTGGTCCAGGGCGTCGGCCTGGGCCTCGTTGGTGCGGGCATCGGCTATATCGGCCCGGAGTTCTGGCTCGGCGGCCGCGTCAAGAAGCGCCAGAAGGGCATCCTGCTGCAGATCCCGGACGCCCTCGATCTCCTCACGATCTCCGTCCGGGCCGGCCTCGGTTTCGATGCTGCCCTCGGCAAGGTCGTCGAGAAGATGAAGGGACCGCTCGTCGACGAGTTCCGACGGGCCCTCGCCGAGGTCCGCGTGGGCAAGGCCCGGCGTGAGGCGCTGCGCGACATCATTCCCCGCACCGAAGTCCAGCCACTCACGAACTTCATCGGCGCGATCATCCAGGCCGAGCAGCTCGGTGTCTCGATCTCCAAGGTGCTCCAGGTCCAGTCGGAGCAGCTCCGGATCGAGCGCCGCCAGCGCGCCGAGGAGCAGGCCGCCAAGGCCCCGATCAAGATGCTCTTCCCGCTCGTCGGGTGCATCTTCCCGTCGCTCTTCGTCGTGATCCTTGGCCCGGCGCTGATCCTGATCATGCAGAACCTCGGCTAAGCCGAGGACACGATGGGCGCCGCTTCTGCGGCTGCGACCGCTCCTGCGGCCGCCAACGAGACCCGCGGCACGCTCCTGGCAGAGCGGCTGGAGCTGGCCACGTCCCTGTGGGCCCGTTTCATGGGGCTGATGGGCCGACGGCCGCTTTCACGAGGGCAGGGGCTGTGGCTGTCCGGCACCAACGGCATCCACATGTTCTTCATGCGCTTCCCCATCGATGCCGTCTTCCTGGGCAGGCAGACAGGGGACGGCACCCGGCCGGTACTGTCGGTGCACCGCGGGCTCCGCGCCTGGGTAGGCATGGTCCCCTTGGTGCGGGGCGCAGATGGCGTCCTCGAGCTGCCGGTCGGCGCGATCGAGGCCTCTGGCACCGAACGCGGTGATGTCGTCCGCATCGGCTGACCGCCGAGGGCCGCGCGGGCTCCTCTTCGCTCCTGTCGTCATCGGCTCGAGGCGGCTGCCCTCGATCGGGCTGGTGGCGCTCGCCGCGATCGGCGGCGTCCTGCTGGCGGTCATCGCGACCGCGGAGTGGACACACCTGAACGACGAGTACGCCTATTGGCAGGCGGGAGCGCGGCTCTGGGCCGGGCAGCCACTTTACGATCCATCCGCCGCCCCGAATACGCCCTACGCCTACTGGTACCCCCCGCCGCTGGCCCAGGTGCTCGCCCCATTGACGGCCTTCGTGTCCGCGGATGCCTTCGCTGTGCTCTGGACCGTGCTCCTCCTGGGATGCCTGTGGTGGCTCGGCGGCCGGAATGTGCTCGTCGCCCTCGCCTTGATCGCATTTCTGCCCGTGGCCGTCGAGCTCCGCGTGCGGAACGTCCACCTGATCATCGCGGTGCTTGCCGTCCTGGGCCTGCGCCGGTCATGGGCGTTCTGGATCCCGGCAGCGGCCCTGAAGATCACCCCGGCGCTCGGGATCGCGTACCTCGCCGCCGCGGGCCGGTGGCGGGACGCGGGCAAGCTGGCGCTCGGGGGCGCGGCGGTGCTGGGCGTGTCCGCCGCCCTGGCGCCCGGCCCCTGGCGAGAGTTCCTCGATGTGGTCGGAGCACGCGCGGGAACCGACGGCGGCTCGCTGTTCCCCATCCCGTTCGCCGTCCGTCTCGCGGCTGGCGCGGCGCTCACAGTCGTGGCAGGGCGGCTGGCGGCCCGATCGGTGGCGGGGCGGGCGCCCGGATCGGTGGCGGGGCCGGCGCCGCTGTGGCAGGCCGAGGCGCTGCTCATCGTCGCGTTGGTCATCGCGAACCCGACCCTCTGGGCGACGGCATTCAGCATGCTGATCGCGATCCTGCCTCTTTGGCGCCAACAGGCGACGACCGCAAGGGTTTCAGAGGTCGAGGCCGCCGTGCGAAGCGTTCCCGCATAGCGTCGGCCCGGGAGCGCCCAGTCGATCGGATGGGCGGGAGGGCGCCGGCGAAGGTGCCGGTGAGCAGCGCGTAAGCGGGAGATGATCCGGAGCCGCCATCGTTGGCGGCGTGACTGCGCTGGCCCAGCTTCGATCGGCCCTTGGGGATGTCGCGAATCGGGCCCTCGACCTCGCGTTGCCGGCGTCCTGCGCCGGCTGCCGCCGCGAGGGATCGGCGCTGTGCCGCGAGTGCGCGCCCGCACTGGACGTGCGGCTGGCAGCTGTCCCAGGTGTGCCGATCGGGCTCCCGGCGGACTTGCCCGCGCCGCTCATCCAGCTCGAATGGTGCGCGCCGTTCACCGGCGTCACCCGACGAGCCCTGCACGCGCTCAAGTACGACGGGGAGCGGCGGCTCGCACCTCCACTCGGCGCCGCCATCGCGCGTCGCTGGGCGCGCGCCGGGTCGGGCGGCGACGTGCTCGTGCCGGTGCCCGCGTCGCCGGACCGCGTCCGCGACCGTGGCTACGACCAGGCCGCTCTCCTCGCGAACGAGGCAGGGCGGCGGTTGCGCGTCGCCGTGCGCCCGGCCCTCGAGCGGACGCGCGCGACGACCGCGCAGTTCGACCTCGATCGAGCGGCGCGAGCGGCCAACCTCGGGGGCGCGTTCCGGGCGGTCGAGCGGCAGGGCGATGGCATCGCGGGCCGGTGGGTCGTCCTGGTCGACGACGTCGCGACGACGGGCGCGACGCTGGCTGCGTGCGCGTTCGCGCTCCTTGATGCCGGCGCGGCAGCGGTCTCTGCCGTCACGGTCGCGCGGGAGCGATGACCCGGCGTCGTCGGCAGGACGTTCGGACACCCCCGCCAGGCGGACCGGGCGGTACGATGGACCTCCAGCGGGGAGGTCGACGTGCGGACCATCGTCAAGGGCAAGAACTACGAGGTGCCGGAGAAGGTCCGCGACTATGCGACGCGGAAGCTCGGCCGGCTCGAGCGCCTCCTCGACGACCGCGCCGACGCCACGATCGAGCTGTCGGTCGAGCAGCATCGGAGCGTCCAGGACTCGCACATCGTCGACGTCACCCTCGTGATCGACGGCCAGACCCTGCGCAGCTCGTCCGCCGGTCCGACGCACCAGGCGGGCATCGACACGGTCGTCGACAAGATCGAGCGACGGGCGGTTACCCATCGCGAGACGAGTCGTGTCAGGAAGTCGACGGAGACGGTCCGCGGCGCTGGCGCCGACGATGACGCCGCCGCTGCGGGCGGCGATGCCGACGGCGTGCGCCCCCAGATCGTGAAGGTCAAGCGCTTCCACATCGAGCCGATGTTCGAGGAGGATGCGGTCGCGCGGATGGAGGAGCTCGGCCACGAGTTCTTCGTCTTCGTGAACGCCGAGGACGAGCGGGTGGCGATCCTGTATCGCCGGCGCGACGGCGACTACGGCCTGATCGAGCCGATGATCGGCGGCGGCTACACGAAGGGCGGGCCGCCCCGCCGCTCCCGGGCGAGCTGACGCCCGGATCGCCCGCGAGCCGACCCGCTGGGCCCCGAATCGGCGTTCACCTCGCCCTCGGCAAGGGCCTGCGTCGCGCTGCCGCTCGGGCTGCAGAGATCCGCGCCCAGACGGTCCAGGTGTTCGTCGACAACCCGACGGCCTGGAAACGCCGGACGGCGCCGCCAAAGGACCTCGATGCCTTCCGCAATCGACTCGTCGAGCTCGACGTCCGCCCGGTTGCGGTGCACGCCTCGTACCTCGTCAATCTCGCGGGGCCGGACGGTCACTTTCGCACGAGCTCGATCGACGTGCTCGCGTCCGACATGACGGCGGCCGCCGCGTACGGCGCGACGATGGTGAACGTCCACACGGGCTCGCACCGCGACACGTCCGTGGAGGCAGGGCTCCAGCGAGTCGCAGCCGGCGTGGCGGAGGTGCTGGCACGCCGCGACGAGAGCGGCACATTCGGCGCGATTCGCCCACTGGCATCAGGCGACGGGAGATACCCGCCCAGGCTCGTCCTCGAGAATGCCGCCGGTGGCGGCGATTCGGTCGGCGTCACGATCGGGGAGCACGCCCGCATCGCCGAGCACGCCGCCCAGCTCGGCGTTCCCGAGGCACGCCTCGGCTTCTGCCTCGACGTCGCCCACGCCTGGGGCGCCGGCATCCGCATGGACGACCCGGATTCGATCGATGCCTGGCTCGACGAATTCGACCGCGAGCTTGGCCTCGAGCGCCTGGCCCTGCTCCACCTCAACGACTCGCGCTCCGAGCGTGGCTCCCGGACGGATCGGCACGAGCACATCGGCGCGGGCCAGATCGGCGAGGAGGGTTTCCGACACCTCCTGACGCACCCGGCGCTCCAGGACGTG
>JAICVI010000054.1 GCA_025935415.1 Chloroflexota bacterium | reverse complement strand
TCATCCGGCTCAACGAGGAGCTGGACGTCCTGCGTGAGCTCGTCGCGGGCGCGCTGGAGATCTACCTCTCGACGATCAACAACAACCTGTCCACGATCATGAAGCGGCTGACCGGCGTGACCGTGATCATCGCCGGGATCGGCGCCGTCGCCGGCATCTTCGGGATGAGCGAGGCGGCGACGGCCGTCGTCGGCGCGGAGGGCTCCGGCTTCTACGTCGTCGTCGCGGTGACGGTCGTCGCGTCGCTGATGGGCGTCCTGGTGCTGCGCAAGATCGACTGGCTGTAGGCCCCGGGCCAGCGGGTTCGCCCGACCTCACCTGCCTGGCGAGGCGATCAGCAGGGCGTGAGCTGCACCTGATTCGCGGCAAGGGCCGCGATCTGGCCGGCTGCCGTGGTCATGTCGCCGTCGGAGAGCGCCTGCAGGAGCTTGTCCCGCCACTCGGTGACCGCCGGATCGGACGACTCGAGGTCGGCGAGGCCGCTCGTGAGCTTGTCCTTGTTCGCGGCCAGGAGCGTCGGGACGTCGGCGCCCGGGGCTCGCAGCTGGTCGATGATGGCCATGGTGGCGGTGTCGATGCAGGCCGCCGTGCCACTGGCGAGGTCGTCCGGCGGGAACGTCGGGATCGCCATGGTCGAGAGGTCGCCGGGGAGGGTGCTGGCGGACCCGGAAGGGCCGCACGCAGCCATCGAGACGGCGAGGCCAATGGCCGTGAGGCCGAGGAGGACGCGGCGGGCAGCGCCGGTCGCGGTGGGAGTGGTGTGAGGATGCATGGCCGGATGGTGCCTCCGAGCCCCATCCGAGCGCGCCAACGGAGTGGCGAGAATCGCTCGCAACCGTCTCGCGGGATCAGACCGCGGCCTTGCGCCCCAGCACCTCGGTGATCCCGGCGTTGGCGAATCGCGCGCCAGTCAGCGGGAGCGGGGCATCGGCTTCCCGCGCTGCTCGGCGCTTTGGGTGCTCCAGCCGGTTGCGGAGGTAGCGCTCGAAGTCGAGCGGCGCCATCGGCCGCGCAAACAGATAGCCCTGGCCAAGGCGGCAGCCGAGCGTGCGGAACCACTCGGCCTGGTCCTGGGTCTCGATGCCCTCCGCGATCATGTCGAGCCCCAGGGCTCGCCCGAGCTCGACGATCGCCTGCGACAGGACGTGGGCGTCCCCGACGCCCTCGCTCCCGGGCACGAACGAGCGGTCGATCTTGAGCTCGTCGATCTGGAAGGCGTGGAGGTAGCCGAGGGACGAGTAGCCGGTCCCGAAGTCGTCGATTGCGAGGCGCAGGCCCAGCGAACGCAGCTCACCGATGCGCTGGACGGTCTCGTAGCCCGGCGTGAGCAGCGTGCCCTCGGTGATCTCGAGGGTCAGGTTCGCGGCGTCCAGGCCGGATCGGGCCAGCGCCGAGACGATCATCGGCACGAGGCCCGGATCGCGGAACTGGCGCGCCGAGAGGTTCACGTAGAGCCGGAGGTTCGGCAGGTCATAGCGGGTCTGCCAGCCACGGACCCGGCGACAGCCCTCGGTGATCACCCAACGGCCGATGGGCAGGATCTCGCCGGTCTCCTCCGCCAGGTCGATGAAGTCGGCCGGGAGATGGAGGAGATGGCCGTCCGGCTGCCAGCGGACGAGCGCCTCGAGGCCGACCGGCGTGCCGTCGTCGAGATTCACGACCGGCTGGAAGTGGAGCTGCAGCTCGTCGCGGCTCTCGGCGCCGCGAAGCAGGCCGGCGAGCTCGCTCCGCGCCGAGGCCGAGTCGAGGAGCTCCTGCCGGAACGAGACGATCTGGCCGCGACCTGCGGCCTTGGCCGCGTACATCGCGATGTCGGCCTTGCGCAGCAGTTCCTCGCTGGTCGTCTCGGGGTCGCTCAGGGCATAGCCGATGCTCGCGCCCACGATCGGGGCGGCGTCCTCGAGCTCCACCGGGAGGTTGAGGCCCTGGAGCAGGCGCTTGCAGATGGTCTCGACCACGTCCTCCGACTCGACGTCCTCGAGCAGGATCGCGAACTCGTCGCCGCCCAGGCGGCCGGCCGTGTCGCCGGGCCGGATGATCGTCCGGATCCGGTCGGCGATCACCTGGAGCGCGCGGTCGCCCTTGGCGTGGCCGAAGCGATCGTTCAGGTGCTTGAAGTGGTCGAGGTCGATGAACAGCACGGCGGCGCGATTCGGGCTGCGGCCGCGGAGCCGTTCCAGCGCATGGTCGACGCGGTCCTGGAGCCGCGAGCGGTTCGCGAGGCCCGTCAGTGGGTCGCGGTAGGCCAGCTGGCGGAGCTCGTCGTACAGGCGCGCGTTGTCGAACGTCACGGCGGCCTCGCGGACGAGCATCTGCGCGAGCTCGACATCGCGGTCCGTGAACGCCTTCGCGCGGGAGGCGCTGAGCTCCACGATCCCGATCGACTCGCCGCGGACCACCAGTGGGAGCATCACCAGGCTGCGGTCGCCATGGTCGCGCATGTAGGCGACCTCGGATGGGTCGGAGAGCGGGTCGTCGACGTCGATGACGAGCGTTTTCCCGGTCTCGAGCACCTCCCGGGTCGCGGGAAACCGCTCCAGCTCGTAGACGGGCTCGAGGTTGGCGAGGCGCTCGGTCGGATAGCAGCCGAACGAGATGACGCGCTCGTTCTCGTGGTCCCAGGTCGACAGCACGCAATCGTCCGCGTGTGCGACGAGGGCGATGTGGCGCGCCAGTCGATGGCCGACGTCGTTCGGCTCCAGCGTCGCCGCGAGGTCATGGGACATCTCGACGACATGCCGCAGCTCCGACGTCGTGTCGGTGAGGCGGGTGCTGGCGTTCCACAGGAAGAGCTGGAAGAGCACGTAGACGACGACGACCGCACCGTTGGGGATCGCGAATGCCAGGGAGTCCGTGAAGGTCGAGCCCCAAGGGATGATCGAGGGCGCCGCGAGGGAGAACGCGCCCACCGCGGAGCTGACGGCCATCAGCGTCGTGAGCGACTCGCGCCGCACGTAGGGCAGCGCCAGGATGATCGGGATCAGCGAACCAACGGCGACGGCGAAGCCGATGGTCGGCTCGGCGGCGACGATCAGGACGGCGGTGATCTCGCCCCCGGTGGCGACCCGGAGCGCGAGGTCGGACTCGGAGCGATTGGCCGACCGGCCGGATTCGATGATCAGCCAACCGCCAAAGCCCGCCGCCAGGAGCCCGGAGATGGCCATCGAGGGGGCGACGAGCACGGCCCCGATGGGCGACCAGACGAGGCCGAGCGGAAGGACGATCCAGCCGAAGATTCGGACGGCACGCCGAAGCGCATCCGCCTTCCCCCGATCCGTCACGATCTCCTCCGCTGGGGCTGCCGCAAGGTCGATGTCCGAGCGCCCGCCATCGCAACCCCAACGTTCCCATTGGACTGGGACCTTTGGTATCCCCCGTTCGGGCTATGCCCGGCTGGGACTCGGCCTCTGCCGACCGTGGCCGCGAAGGTGGTGCGCGCGAGTCCTGGTACCTGGTGCGCCCGGTCGAATCACGAACGGCGGCACGGATTCGCCGTGCCGCCGTCGTACGACGCGAAGACCGCCTTGGCGGTGCGGAGCTAGGCGGTGACGCCCTGCTCTCGCATCGCCTCGACCTTGCGCGCCTCCATGACGCGCCCGAGCTCCTCGAGCTCGTTCTCGCTGAGGACCTGGCGAGCCTTCTTGAACATGTCGCCCTCTTCCTCCTCGATGTGGTGCTCGATGTTCTCGGTCATCACCGAGGCCTTCGCTCCCCAGGTCTCGTCATCGACCGGGAGGACTTCGAGCTCGCCCATGAGGATGTTGACGACGTCATGCTCCTCGTAGCCCTCGAGCACGATCTCCTTCGCACGCGGATGCTGCTTGAGGGTGGGATAGAAGATCTCCTCCTCGATGATCTCGTGGATCGTGAGCTCGTTCTTGATCTTCTCGAACAGCTCGGTCCTGGTCTTGACGGCTCGCTCGGTGGTCGGCTCGAGCTCATTCAAGAGCGCCTTGACCTTGTCGTGATCGCGCTTGAGCAGCGTGATGGCGTCCATGCCTGATCCCCCAAAATGTGGTCTGCCGCGACCGCTCCGGGCCGCACGCGGTGTCGATCGCCTCATGCTGCGGGCGCGCGCCTTGCCTGCCTGCGCCACGAGTCCCGTCGGGCATCACGCGCGCCTCGCGGATGGCTCGCTGCGTCGCTTTCGCAACACCTCCTTGCGGAAGCCGGGACGGCCTGCGACGGCTTGCGGTCGATCGTCAGGGCCAGCAGCACGCGCCGCCGGGTCGGTGCGGCTCGAAGGCAAGGGCCGAAGGAGCAGGAACGATGACCGAGCAGGATCGCGATCTGACGATGAACGTCTTCAACCCGGACACGAAGCGCGAGGTCGACGCGGGACCGGACGCCGAGCATGACGAGTCCGGCCTCGGCGAGCAGCCTGCCTCCGGGCAGACCGGCTGGAAGGGCAGCGAGACCGCCGATGGTGAGCCGAGCTCGGTCGGCCAGGCCGACAGCGGGACGATCGGCGCGGGTGCGGGCATCGGCTCGATGGCGGGCCAGATGGAGCAGGGCTGGCAGGACCAGAGCGCCGGACAGGACGGCGGGATTCTCGGCCAGGAGGGTGTCGCCGGCGGCGAGGCCTGGGAAGGCAAGTCGCGCGACATCGGCGGCGGTGGCTGGACGACCGGCGATGCCGGGTTCGGCGCCGACACGTCCGACGACGGCGGCCCGAACGACGGCGGCCCCGATTCGCGCCCGGATGGCTCGGATTCGTAACGCCGGAAGGCGCCCGCGAATGCTGGCCTGCGAGGGCCGCACGCGCATCGTTCCGCCAGCGCGGATGGGAGCAACCGGCCGCGCGAACTGCAGGGAAAGGGATCAACGATGACGTACGACAATCGCGACGTTCGCGACGACGCCGAGCTCGGCGACGACACCGCTCCCGAGAACAAGGAGCACGGCACCGAGGCCATGGGCGCCGGCGCGGGTGCGCTCGGCGGCGCGGCCGTCGGCATGGCGGTCGGGGGGCCTCCGGGCGCCCTGGTCGGTGGTGCAATCGGGGCAGCCGGCGGCGCGATCGCCGGCGAGGCGTCCGAGGGTGACGACGAGGCCGGTTCGGCGGCTGGCGGTGCGGCTGGCACCGTGGCCGGCGCCGTGATCGGCGGCGCGATCGCGGGCCCTCCGGGCGCCGTGGTCGGCGGGGCTGTCGGGGCCGGCGCGGGCGCCGGTGCCGGCGACCAGGTCGAGGAAGAGGCCGAGGAGGACACCCCCGGCACGACCGAGAACTACACGGCCCGCTAGCTCTCGCACACGCCGCGTTCGGGTCGCCACGGGCGGCCCACCGCAGCACCCGAGCCCGGCCCGAGCAATCGGGCCGGGCTCTTCTATTCGTCCGATCGTGCTCGGCTCGTGCTCGGCTCGTGCTCGGCTCGTGCTCGGCTCGTGCTCGGCTCGTGCTCAAGTCGTGCTCGGCGGCGCCGAGCGCGTTGCTAGACTCCCGGCCTCGGCGCTTTCCGTGCGCCGCGAGCGGAGGGCCTGGTGTCCGGTCGGAACGGCGATCTGATCGCGTGGCTCGGGACCGCGCCCGATCCTGACTCACTGGGCGGCAAGGGCGCATCGCTCGATCGCCTCGTGCGGATGGGGTTCCGGGTGCCAGCGGGCTTCTGCCTGACGACCGCTGCCTTCTCGGCACAGGTCGCCTCCCTGGATCGCGAAGACCCCGCGTGGCGCGAACGGCTGATGGGGTCGCCGCTCGTCGCGCCGGTCGACAGGGCGCTCGGCGAGGCCCTGGACGCGCTCGTCGCGGAGCTGCGATCGATGGGCGTCGACGCCCCGCGCCTCGCCGTTCGATCGTCGGCGGTCGGTGAGGATGGGTCGGTGGCGTCGTACGCGGGACTGCACGAGACGGAGCTGGACCTCCAGCCCGAGGCTGTCGCCGGTGCCGTCGCCCGTTGCTGGGCGTCGCTCTGGAGCCCGGCCGCCCTGGCCTACCGCCAGCGGCGCGGTATTCCCGTCGACGACGCGGCGATGGCTGTGGTGGTCCAGGCGCTCGTGCCCGCCGACGCGGCCGCGGTCGGCTTCACCCGACATCCCGTCACCGGTCGAGCGGACCAGCTCGTGATCACGGCCGTCCGCGGGCTCGGGGACGCGATGGTCTCGGGCACCGTCACCCCGGATACCTACACCCTCGATCGGCCCAGTCGAGCCACACTCGAGCTGGAGCGCGGCGAGGATCCCCGCGGGCCCTCGCTGGACAGTCCAGCGCTCGACGAGCTGGTCGAGCTGATGCTGGCCGTGGAGGCGCGATTCGGCGCTCCCGTGGACATCGAGGCCGCCCGATCCGGCGCCCTCTGGTACCTCCTCCAGGCCAGACCGATCACCGCGATGGCGATGGCGTGAACCAGGAGCCCGGCAGCACGTTCCTCGGCAACGAGGCGTTTCCCGTGACCTTCGACAGGCCGGAAGACGCCGAGGAGTCGTGGGAGCGCGACGACATGCACGCGCCGTTCGCGCTCACGCCGCTGGCCCAGGACCTGTTCCTGCGCGTGACCGGCGCCGCCTTCTCGCCCTTCTACGAGTCGTTCGGGGCTCCGCAGCGCGTGCTCGCTCGGAGCTTCAACGGCTACGCCTACTTCGCGTTCCAGAAGAACGTGCCCGAGGAGCGCGAGCAGGCGCAGGACGAGTGGTGGATCCAGGTCCACCGCGACCGGATCCCGAGGACGCGGCGGCTCTGGGACGACGAGATGCTGCCCGAGCTCAAGGCGATGTTCGAGTGGATGGCGGCGATCCCGGTCGACGACCTCTCCGGCGATGCCCTCGCCGAGGCCTGGGAGCAGGCCTGGCTGAAGTCCCAGCGGGCCTGGGTGCTCCACTTCATCGCGATCATGGGGCCGTACCAGGTTCTCGAGGACCTCGTCGCGGCGTTCGCGGCGGCGATGGGTCCGGGCCGCGACGCGGAAGCCCTTGGGCTCGCGGGCGGCGGCCACCACGAGCTCGAGGACGTCGAGGAGGGCATCGAGTCGCTTGCCGCGCTGGCGGCCGCGCCGGGCCATGCCGAGCTGGCGGCCGCGATCGAGGCGGCCGCCGCCGATGGCGAGGTCACCGACGCGTTCGACCTCGACGCCGTTCGCACGCTCCCGGGCGGCGCGGAGTTCGTGGCGGAGCTCGAGCGGTTCCTCGCGACGCACGGCCACCTCGGCCAGAACCACGACGACCTGCGGCTGGCGTCCTGGGCCGAGGCTCCGCGGCTGCTGTTCGGGCGGATCGCGCCGCGGATCCGAACGCCGGCGCCGCCGGCACGGGAGCGAGAATCGGCGCTCGCGCGGCGCGCCGACGAGCTGGCGCAGGAGGTCCGCAACGCGCTTGCCGGGAAGCCCGAGGAGCTGGCGAGCTTCGAGACGGTGCTCGCGCACGCGCGTGACATCGGCTGGCTGACCGAGGGCCACAACTACTGGATCGACCGCCTGTCCCAGGCGCGCCTCCGGAGCCTCGCGATGCGTGTCGGCACGCGCCTCATGCGCGAGGGCGCGTTCGACGAGCCGGACGACGTCTTCTTCCTCCATCGCGAGGAGGTCGCCGAGGCGCTCCGCGACGGCGCCCCGCGACAAGCGCTCGTGCGGGAGCGCCGGGCCGAGCACGCGCGCAACGAGGCCCGGACGCCGCCCTATTACGTCGGCAAGGTGCCCGCCGAGCCGCCGAAGGGCGACCTGTTCGATGGTCCGCGTCGGACGAATGCCGAAAGCGACGTCCTGAAGGGCACCGGCGCCTCGGCCGGGGTCGTGCGGGGGCCGGCCAGGGTGACGCTGTCGCAGGACGACTTCGGACGCATCGAGCCGGGCGACATCATCGTGTGCCCGTCGTCGAATCCATCCTGGGTGCCGATCTTCACGATCGCCGGCGGCCTCGTCACGAACACCGGTGGCGTCCTGTCGCACGCGGCCGTCGTCGCCCGGGAGTTCGGGCTGCCGGCCGTGGTCGGGACCGGCGATGCGACCGCCAGGATCGCCGACGGCCGGGAGGTCGAGATCGATGGGGTCGCGGGAACTGTCAGGCTCCTTTGAGCCTCGCACGCCTCCTGCCCCTCGCACGCCTCCGTTGACCCTCGCGCTCGCGTGACGCTCGGCCGCATCCGGCGCCCGCGACTCCTGACCGCCGCCATGCTCGGCGTCGCGAGCGGCACGATCCTCGTCCCGCTCAACTCGACGATGCTGGCGGTGGCGCTGCCGGACGTCATGGGGACGTTCGGGCTCGGCGCCAACGAGGTTTCCTCGCTTGTCACGCTGTACCTCGGAGCCGTGGCGGTTGCGCTGCCGCTCGGGGGTTCGATCGGCGACCGATTTGGCCATCGCCGGACCTTCCTGGTCGGGGTGCTCGCTTTCGCGGGAGCGTCGGCGCTCGCCGCCGTGGCCACGACGTTCGAGGTCCTCGAGGTCTCGCGCGTCGGCCAGGCGGTGAGCGGCGCGCTGATCTCGACGAGCTCCGCCGCGCTCGTCCGGCAGACCTCGCCGGCGGACCAGCAGGGCGCGGCGTTCGGCCTCTTCGACCTCCTGGTTGCGACGAGCGCGGCCATCGGGCCGTTCGTCGGCGGCCTCTTTGTCGGCGCGTTCGGGTGGCGGTCGCTGTTCGTGCTGGCCATCCCGCTGGCATTCCTCGCCGCGGCGTTCGTGTGGCTCCGGGTCCGCCAGGGCGCCGACGTCCACGTCTCGGAGACCCATCGCCCGACGATCGACGTTGCGGGGCTGGTGCTGCTCGCGGCCGCGATCGTCGCCTTCCTGATCGCGATCCGGGGGCTCGGTGGCTCGAATTCGAAGTCCGGCGCGGGCAGCGGGGCGGTGTCGGCGGGCTTCGACCTTGGCACTGTGGCGGCCCTCGCCGTCGTGCCGCTCCTCGCGCTGTTCGTGCTCGTCGAGGTCCGGCATCCGCGGCCCGCGGTGGACCCGCGCCTGCTCGTCCACCGGCCATTCGCGGCGGCGCTGGCCGGCGTCTTCGGCGCGACCGTGATCCTCCACGGCAGCTTCATCCTGGTGCCGCTCGCGATCGAGGAGGTGCTGCACCAGTCCGCGGCCGTGAGCGGCATCGCGCTGCTCGGGCTTGCCGGTGTCGGGGCCGTGATGTCGCCGTTCGGCGGGCGCGCTTCGGATCGGCGTGGGCGTCGATTGCTCGTGGTCGCGGGCGCCTCGATCAGCGCGATCGGCCTGGCGCTGCTGGCGATTCCGGCCTCGACGGCGAGCGTGCTCGGGATCGCGGTGTTGCTGGCCATCGTCGGCCTGGGCAACGGCCTGACCTCGCCGCGGCAGGCCGCGGCGCTGGAGTCGATCGAGCCGGGGCGCGTCGGGATGGCCGCGGGCACGTACTACACGGGTCGCTATCTCGGCGGTGTCGTCGGGGCCAGCCTTGCCGGCGCGATCCTCGGGACCACGGTCACCGCCGCCGGCGTCTCGACCGGCTTCGTCGTGCTTGCCAGTGTCGGAATCGTGGTCGCGGTGGTGTCGCTCGGCCTGCCCGGACGGCGCCGCCTGGAACCGGTACCGTTCGCGTGATGTCGACCGGCCCCGGGCCGGGCTCCAACCCGCTGGCCGGCGCCTTCGGCAGCCTGCGCGGGAACCGGGTCCGCCTCGTCCTCACGAGCAGCACGCTGCTGTTCGTCGAGCTCCTGCTGATCCGGTGGGTGCCGTCCGAGGTCAAGTACATCGGGTTCTTCTCGAACTTCCTGCTGATGGCGAGCTTCCTCGGCATCGGCCTCGGGATCCTGCTCGGGCGGCGCCGGGCCCTCGACACGATCGCGATCTTCCCGGTGATCCTCGCGATCGTCGTCTGGATGATCGCGAGCCTCGAGCTCAACGTGAAGGTCGACTCGCAGGACGAGCTGTTCTTCGGCCTTGCCGAGAGCACCGCCGCGGACGTGAACTTCCTCGTCCTGCCGATCGTGTTCGCGCTCGTCACCGCGCTCATGGCGGCGCTGGCGATCCCGCTGGGTCCGCTGCTGCGTTCCATGCCGCCGCTGCAGGCCTACGGCTGGGACATCACCGGCTCCATGCTCGGCATCGCGGGCTTCACGATCCTCTCGGCCGCCGGAACCCCGCCGGTCGTCTGGTTCGCGGTCGTCGCGGTGTTGGTGACGCTCCTCCTGGCTGGCTCGGATGGCGGCGGGCTGCTGCTGCGGATCCCCGCGGCCGCGGCGCTGGCGCTGGTGCTCTGGATCGCCTACGCCTCGAGCACGGGCAGCAACGAGATCTGGTCGCCCTACTACCGCATCAACACCTACACCGCGGGCAACGGCGAGCTGTACGTCAACGTCAACGGCATCCCGCACCAGGCGCTCCACCCGGTCAACGCGCCCAAGGAGCAGTTCTACGACCAGCTCTACAAGTGGTTCCCGGGCAGGACGTACGCCAACGTGCTGATCGTCGGGGCGGGCTCCGGGACGGACGTCGCGATCGCGCTGGCGCATGGCGCCGGCCATGTCGATGCGGTCGAGATCGACCGGGAGATCCAGCGGCTCGGGATCAACCACCACCCGGATCACCCGTACCAGGATCCACGCGTCACGCGGATCGAGAACGACGGCCGGGCCTACCTCCGCGGCACCGACAAGAAGTACGACCTCGTGATCTTCGCCCTGCCAGACTCGCTGACGCTGGTGAGCTCGACGGCGAACATCCGGCTCGAGTCATTCCTCTTCACCGACGAGTCGTTCCAGTCCGTGCGGGACCACCTCGCGCCCGACGGCGTGTTCGTGGTCTACAACTACTACCGCGAGGAATGGCTGATCTCGAAGATCGACTCGATGCTCGCGGCGACCTTCGACTCGCCGCCGATCATGCGGATGTACGACGCCCGGAAGGCGATCTTCGCCGCCGGACCCTTGATCGATTCACTAAACGGCGGCGCGCCACCCGCCGACACGGTCGACCAGGTTCCCGCGGTCGGTGATCCGACCCCGAAGGCCGCCACCGACGACTGGCCGTTCCTCTACCTCCGGACGCCGTTCATCGCGCCGCACTACCTCGCGGGGCTCGCCTTCGCGCTGATCATCGCGCTGCTCGGGGTGTTCGGGGCTGCCCGCGTCGGCGGGACGTCGGTGCGGCGGTTCTCACCGCACTTCTTCGTCCTCGGGATGGCGTTCCTGCTGCTGGAGACGCGGTCCCTCGTCAGCTTCTCGCTGCTGTTCGGCTCGACGTGGCTCGTGAACGCGCTCGCCTTCTTCGCAATTCTCGCCTCCGTGCTGCTGGCGATCCTGGTGAACGCGCGCCTCAACATCCAGCGGGCCGGGCTGCTCTATGGCGGGCTGTTCATCGCGCTCGCGGTCGCGTTCCTGCTCCCGCCGGAGTCGCTGCTCATCGATCCGCCGTGGCTGCGCTACCTGCTCGCCGGGATTGTCGCGTTCGCGCCGGTGTTCCTCGCCAACCTCGTGTTCACCTACTCCTTCCGTGACACCAAGACCGCGGACATGGCCTTCGCCTCCAACCTGCTCGGGGCGATGGCCGGCGGCGCGCTGGAGTACCTGGCCCTGCTGACGGGCTACCGGGCGCTCCTGATCGTGGTCGCGGGGCTGTACCTGCTCGCGTGGCTCTTCGCGACGCGCTGGCGCGTGCTCGCCGACACCGCCCTCGCCCACGACGACGGCGCCTCCTCGGAGCTGGCCGGCGAGGAGTCCGCCGCCACGGCGTAACCCTCGCTCGCCCACGGGCTCGCTCCCCTGCCTGCCGCGTGCCCGTGCCCGCCCTCGCTCCCGTGCCTGCCTCGTGCCCGTGCCCGCCCTCGCTCCCGTGCCTGCCGCGTGCCCGCGCCCGCCCTCGCTCCCGTGCCTGCCTCGTGCCCGTGCCCGCCCTCGCTCCCGTGCCCGGAGCCGCTCCCTGGTGATCCCGCGCCCCTGCCCTCCCGCGCCCGTGCCCGCTCGCCCCCGAGCCCGCCCTCGC
>JAICVI010000048.1 GCA_025935415.1 Chloroflexota bacterium | reverse complement strand
GCAGCAGCCCGTAGCTCGAGCCGCCCTCGCTCGTCGGGTCCGGCCGCCACGTGCCCGACAGGACCTGGGGGATCGGGACACCGGAGTGGCTGAAGAGCTGGACGCCATTCCAGGCGATGAACGCCAGGAGCAGCGCCACGACCACCACGACCAGCCCGGCCGCCAGCAGTGTCAGCCGCCTGGGCGCATCGATGCGCTCGCCCAGCGTCCGCGGCCGGGTGATCGCCGATGCGCTTGCGCGGAGCGCGAGATCCGTCACTGCCCTGCGGGCGCGTAGAACAGGCTCGGGATGAGGGTGTTCTGGACCTCGTCCGAGAGCATGTCGTCGAGGAACGCTTTGGCGAGCCCCGTGGGTTCGCCCTTCGTGTACATGTGGCCGAAGGCCTGCAGCTTGTAGGTGCCGTTCTTCATGTTGTCGACCGTCGCGTCGACGGCGTCCAGCTGCAGCTCCACGAGGTTCCCCTGGTTCTGCTGGTAGAAGGCGAAGCCGACCACGCTCGTGGCCCCGGGGGTCGTCGAAACGGCCGCGGCGACCGCACCGTTCGAGTCCTCGGTCAGGGCCTGGCCGGAGGCCTCGGTCGCCCCATTCAGGACGATCTTCTTGAACGTCGCCCGCGTCCCGGACGACTCCGGGCGGATGATCAGGACGATCGCCATGTCAGGACCGCCGACGTCCTTCCAGTTCGTGATCGCGCCGGTCCAGATCCTCGTGGCCTGGTCGGTCGTGAGGCCGGTGATGCCGGTGACGCCGCTGTTGGCCACCATGACCCAGCCCTGGCGCGCGACCACGTGATCCTTCAGCGCCGCGGCGTCCGCGGCCGGGAGCTTCGACTCGGCGGTGACGTCGGAGCTCCCGATCTGGACCGCGCCCTGTGAGACCTGTGTCAGGCCGGTGCCCGAGCCACCGCCCTGGACGTTGATGGTGGCGCCGGCGCACGCCTCGGTGTACTGCTTGCCTGCCGCGTCGACGAGGGGCTGCAGCGCGGTCGAGCCGCTGATGGTGATGCTGCCGTCAACGCATCCGGAGGATCCGCCGGTCGAAGCGGCGGCTCGCGTCGCCGCGGTCGTCGGTGGGTTCGTCCCGGCGCCTGCGCCCCCGCAGGCGGCGACCAGGACGACGCTCGCGAGAACCGCTCCCGCGCGAATGGTTCGTTGGCTCTGCACTCGATGCCCTCCACGTGCCCGACACCGCGGGCGCTGCGCTCGTTTCTGTCGAGTGCAGCCTGCGTAGGGCTCGTGAATGGACCGTCAAGCGCGCGTTAACACTGGTGCGGCGGCGGCTCCCACCTCATGCCCAGGGCTCCAGCGACCCGAGCCCGGCGTGGGGCCGGCGTGGCGCCACTCCCTGGGCGGCCCGCTGCAGCGCCAGCTCCTTGAAGCGCTGCTGGGCATCAACCGTGCCGGGGAGTCCGCGCAGCTCTTCCACCCGATGCCAGCGCCCGTCCGAATCCAGGGCCCACGAACGGCGATCGTCCGCCAGCATCGTCTCGACGATCTCCTCCAGGAGGCGGCACGCCTCCGGGTCGTCGACGGGCGTGAAGGCCTCGACACGGCGGTCGAGGTTCCGATCCATCAGGTCGGCGGACCCGATCAGCCACTCGGGCGCGCCGCCGTTCTCGAATCGCCAGATCCGCGAGTGCTCGAGGAACTCGCCGATCACCGAACGCACCCGGATACGCTCCGACAGCCCCTCGATGCCGGGCACCAGCGTGCATGCGCCGCGGACGACCAGGTCGACCTCGACGCCCGCCGACGAGGCGCGATACAGCGCGTCGACGCACGCCCGATCGACGAGCGAGTTCATCTTCAGGACGATCGCGGCGGGCCTGCCGGCGGCGGCATTCTCGATCTCGCGCTCCACGAGCTGGAGGAAACGCTCGCGGAGGCCGGAGGGGGCCACGACCAGCCGCCGGAACGTGTCCTGCCGCGACAGCCCGGTGAGGGTGTTGAAGAGGTCGCTGACGTCGGAGGCGATATCGGCGCGGCACGTCAGGAGTCCCAGGTCCACGTACGTCCGCGAGGTCCGGATGTTGTAGTTCCCGGTCCCGATGTGGACGTAGCGGCGCAGCAGCCCGCCCTCGCGCCGGACCACGAGGAGCGTCTTGCAGTGGGTCTTGAGGCCCACGAGCCCGTAGACGACGTGGGCGCCCGCTCGCTCCAGCTGCCGCGCCCACTCGATGTTGGCCTGCTCGTCGAAGCGCGCCTTGATCTCCACGACGACGACCACCTGCTTGCCCTTCTCCGCGGCGCGGGTGAGGTGGTGGACGACGCGCGAGTCGATCGACGTTCGGTAGAGCGTCTGCTTGATCGCCAGGACGTCAGGGTCGTCTGCCGCCTGCTCGATGAGCCGCTCGACGCTCGCGGTGAAGCTCTCGTAGGGGTGGTGGAGCAGCAGGTCGCCGGCCTGGATGGTGGCGAACATGTCCGCCGGCTCGTCCTCGTCCTGGGGCAGGAGCCGAGCCGGGATCACGGCGGTCCAGGGCGCCCACTTGAGATCCGGCCGCTCGAGCTCGACGAGCTGCCAGAGGCTGGTGTGGTCGAGCATCCCGCGGACCTCGAACGTCTCCTCCGGGCTGACGCCGAGGCCGCGCCGCAGGACCTCGCGCAGCTCCTCGGGCATCGAGCGCTCGACCTCGAGCCGGACGGGCTCGCCGAAGCGCCGCCGCCGCAGCTCCTCCTCGATGGCGACCACCAGGTCGTCGGCATCGTCCTCGTCGAGCGTCAGGTCGGCGTCGCGCGTGACCCGGAAGAGGTGGTGCCGCAGGATCTCCATGCCGCTGAAGAGGACGTCCAGGTTCGCGCCGATGACCTGATCGAGGAGCGTGAACCGATAGGAGCTGGGCGGTTGTCCGTCGGCGCGCGGCAGCTCGACCAGCCGCGGCAGGACCGCGGGCACCTTGACCCGCGCGAACCGCCGCTCGTCGGTAACGGGGTCGCGGAGTGCCACGGCGACCGAGAGGGTCAGGCTGGTGATGTACGGGAACGGGTGGCCCGGGTCGACGGCGAGCGGTGTGAGGACCGGGTAGATCTCGGTGAGGAACGTCTCGCGGAGTGCCGCGTGGTGCTCCGGCACCTTCGCGTAGTCGACGATCTCCACGCCGTGCTGCGTCAGGAGCTTCCGCAGCTTCTTGTAGGTCGCGGACTGCTGCAGCACGAGGTCGCGGATCTGGCGACGCGCATGCTCGAGCTGGTCGCTCGGCGACGGCTCCTCGGCGAGCGGGGTGACCCGGCTCGTCCGGGCCCGCCGGAGGGCGGAGATCCGGACCTGGAAGAACTCGTCCAGGTTGGAGGCGAAGATCGCGAGGAACTTGATCCGCTCGAGCAGCGGGTTGCGTTCGTCGGCGGCCTCGTGGAGCACCCGCGCGTTGAAGTCGATCCAGGACAGCTCGCGGCTGAGGTGCGGCGCCCGCCGGGCGCGGCGCTTGCCATGGCGCGGCGCGGCGGTGGCGGGTTCACCTGGGTGCTGCGATCGCATGGCGGCCATGTCGGGGGCGGGAGTCTAGCAGTCGATGGTCAACGTTCCGGCAGGGTCGACGACCCTGCTCGAGGTTGCTCGCGGGGCGCCGCGGCAGCCTGCGGCCCGGAGCGGGCCATCGCCTTGCGGGCAGCCAGGCCGAACGCCAGCTTCGAGCCGACAGCCGGGGTGATCCCGTCGACGTGCCGGAGCGCCTCGGCGAGCCGCGCAAGGTCGACCTCGTCGCCGGTGAGCAGCTCGGCCTCGAGCTCGTGGCGCCTCGCGAGCACGCGACCGCGCTCCAGCGCGTCGACACGGTCGAGGCTCAGCTCCACGGACGTTCCGCCCTTGCCGACCGGCCGAACGAGGCGGCGCTGGCGCAGCACCGCGATCTCCTGCAAGGGCTCGGCCCCGATCGCCTCGATCAGGGCCGCGCGCGCCGCGGACGGCGGCCACTGGCGGGGATCCAGCGACGACGACGCCTCGGCCTGGAGCTCGACCCGGACGGTCACGCCGGCTCGCTCGAGGCCGCCACGCTTCACGGCAAGGACGACCGCGCCTCCGTGGCTCCGGAGCCGCGCGCGCATGCCGAGCGCCTGGAGCCAGCCGCCGGCCTGGGCCGTGTCGACGTAGCGATCGGTCAGGGTGATGACGCGCGGCGGGGCGAGCGGCGCGAAGCCCGCGAGGCCGAGCTCCTCGAAGCGGCGCACGAGCCGCGCGATGCGCAGCGGCCGCGAGACACCGAGCTTGACCTCGATCTCCAGCGGCTCGTCCATCCCGGCTCCGTCGTCGGTGAGCGCGGCGTCGGCGAGCGCCGCCTCGGGGTGCGCGGCCAGCGTCGAGGTGTCGACCTCAGGCCTCGGCGACGTAGCGCCGCTCGCCGCTCGAAGGGTCGACGACGACGCGCATCCGGACCCCCGTCGTCGGGTCGATGAAGACCTCGTTGCTGGGCCGGAACCGCGGCTCCAGGGCGCCCGCAGGCTCGCCGCCGCCAGGGCCGGGGCTGGCGTTGGTGCGTTCGGCCGCGTCGGAGCGGTAGCGCTGCCGCTCGATCGCGACGACGATCACCAGGAACGCACCGAACCCGAAGAGCTGCAGGAATCCGAGCGCTCCGACCCCCGGGAGGGCCAGCGACCCGATCCCGCCGAGCATGAGCAGCACGCCGACGACGACGATGAGCCCACGAACGATCGCGCTCATGGGCTACTCCGTCGGGGGCTTCGCAGCAGCGTCGGGCTCGACGACGACCGCCGTGCCATAGGCGACGATCTCGGTCATCGTGGTGGCCATCTCGGAGCTGTCGAAGCGCATCGAGATGACCGCGTTCGCACCCATGAGCGTCGCGTTCTTGACCAGGCGGTCGAGCGCCTGGCGCCGGGTGTCCTCGAGCAGCTGGGTGTACTCGTGGATCTCGCCCCCGGCGAGCGAGCGAAGGCCGGCGATGAGGTTGCCCGAGAAGCCCCGCGATCGGACCACGAGCCCGAAGGTCTGGCCCTTCGTCTCCACGGTGCGATGGCCGGCGATGAACGGCGCGGTCGAGACGATCACGATCGGGTCCTCCTCTGGGTGTCCTCGGGACACGAGCAGCGCTCCCGGAGGAGCGCGAACGGGTAGTAGCCGGTGTGGTGGCCGTCGCCCCAGGTCGGGGCGATGGCATAGGAGCCCACGAGGTGGACGTCCTCGAGGCGAGTCTGGTCCGGCGTGAGGGTGGGGGACGTATCCAGCCAGCCCGGAAGCCCGGCCTCGCCGCGACAGAACGCGCACGGGCAGAGCCAGCGCAGGTCGTGGGCGTTGTAGATCGTCGAGTGGCCGTCCGCCCAGTCGATCGACAGCGTCCCCGCGGCGCGGTCCGCGTGGATCCGGGTCGGGGTCGTGCGCTCGCCGGCCGGCATCGGCCGGTCGATCGGCGCCCCGGTGGAGCTCGTCATCGCGTCACTCGCTCACTCGATCACGAGGTCCTTCGGCAGGTCCTCGCGAGCCGGGTACCGGGGGTCCAGTCGCTCCAGCTCGTCCGCGACGATCTCCGCGATCGCGAGATTCCGGAACCACTTCCGGTCGGACGGGATCGCGTACCAGGGCGCGGCCTCAGTGGAGCAGCGGCCCAGCGCCTCGGAGTACGCGGCCATGTAGTCGTCCCAGCGCTTGCGCTCCTCCAGATCGCCGGTCTTGAACTTCCAGCGCTTCGTGGGGTCGTCGTAGCGTTCCTTGAAGCGCTCCAGCTGCTCGTCGGGGCTGATGTCCAGGAAGAACTTCAGGATCGTGGTGCCCTCGTCGGCGAGGGTCTGCTCGAAGGCGTTGATCTGGTCGTAGCGCTTGCTCCAGCGCGACTTCGGGACGAGGTCGTGGACGCGGACCACGAGCACGTCCTCGTAGTGGGAGCGGTTGAAGATCGCGATCTCCCCATCGCCCGGGACCACCTGGTGGACTCGCCAGAGGTAGTCGTGGGCCAGCTCCTCGGCCGAGGGCACGCCGAACCCGATCACCCGGCAGCCCAGCGGATGCAGCCCGGTCATGACGTGCTTGATCGTGCCGTCCTTGCCCGAGGCGTCCATGCCCTGGAGCACGATCAGCAGCCGCCGCTTGTGCTCCGCCCAGAGGCGCTCCTGGAGCGCGGCGAGGCGCTCGAGGTCCGCGGCCAGCTTCGGCGCGACGTCGTCCTTGCGGTACCCGTACGTCTCCCCGGGATCGAGCTTCGCGGCGTCGACCTTCGACCCGGGCTTCACCCGGAGGAGGTCGCGCAGGGGCCGCTGCTTCCGGGAGGACGCCATGCCGGAACGATACCCGCCATTGGGCGAGGCCACCCCGGGATGGGACCATCGGCTGACGGAATGGCGGGTGGGCGCTCGCTATGCTCGCCCGCACATGTCCCTCGCGGTCGACGGCCTCGTCAAGCGGTTCGGGGCGATCCAGGCACTCAACGGGCTGCACTTCGAGGTCCCCGAAGCGCACGTCTTCGGATTCCTGGGCTCGAACGGCGCCGGCAAGACGACCACGATGCGCATCGCCCTCGGGGTTCTCCGCGCCGATGGTGGCCGGATCACCTGGCGCGGCCGCGACCATCGCGGCCTGCCGCGACAGTTCTGGGGCTACCTGCCCGAGGAGCGCGGCCTGTATCCCAAGATGACCGTGCTCGAGCAGCTCGTGTTCTTCGCGGGCCTGCAGGGCGTGCCCCGGGACGTGGCGATCCGCGAGGCTCGCTCGTGGCTCGCGCGGTTCCGCGTCCCGGAGTTCGCCGGTCGCAAGGCCGAGGAGCTCTCGAAGGGCAACCAGCAGAAGGTCCAGTTCCTCGCCGCGGTGATGCACGACCCGCAGGTGATGTTGATGGACGAGCCCTTCACGGGCCTCGATCCGGTCAACATCGTGCTCCTGCGCGAGGCGATCCTGGAGCTCCGCGACCGCGGCAAGACGATCGTGCTCTCGACCCACCAGATGGAGACGGTCGAGGCCATGTGCGAGTCGGTTGCGATCGTGGATCGCGGCCAGACGATCGTGACCGGCCCGCTGAGCGAGGTGAAGCGCTCGACCGGCCGGCGGATGGTGCTGCTCGCGACGCGCGGCGACCACTCGCTGGCGTGGCTGGCGCAGGTCCCGGGGGCGCGGTTGCTCCGGCCCGGCATGGAACGCTCGGAGATCGAGATCGAGCCGGAGGTGGAGCCTGAATCCGTGCTGGCGGCTGCCCTGGCCGCGGGCGCGCGGGTGACCCATTTCGAGGTTGCCGATCCCTCGCTGGAACAGGTCTTCATCGAGCACGTCGGCCATCCGGCCGACATCGAGCCGGGCACGGAAGCGAGCGCCGGCACTCCCTCGGGGACGCCGTCGGGCGGCCGACAGATCGCGCCGGCGGGGATCGCATCGGCCCCCGATGGGGAGGCCGTCGCATGAGCACGGCGCGAGCGCCCGAGCCGGAACTCCAGGGAGAGCGCGGCTTCGTCGCGAACTCCTGGCTCGTCGCGAAGCGCGAGTTCCGGGAGCGGGTCCGAAGCAAGCTGTTCGCCGTCTCGACCCTGTTCCTCGCCTTCCTCGCCGTGACCGTGGCCCTGATGCCGATCCTGATCCGGGCCGTCGGCCGCGATTCGACGACCTCGATCGCCGTTGCCAGCAGCGAGGCCGACCTAACCAATTCCTCGATCGCGATCCTTGAGACCTTTCTGAATCCGACGAAGCAGAAGCCCCCGCCGTACACGTTCGTTGCCGCGTCGCCCAGCGACGATCTCGCCGGCGCGGTGTACGACGGGCGCTACGCGGGGGCACTCGTGGCGACCCGGGACCCAAACGGAAAGCTGTTGTTCCAGATGCTGACGGGCGAAAGCCTTGGCACGGACAAGGTCACGCAGGTCCAGATCGGCGTCTTGGCCATCGGCGTCCTCGACTACATCAAGCACAACCCAACGGGTTTGGCCGGCTCCGCGGTTCCGGATTTCATCGCCCAGCAGGTCGGGGCGAGCGCCGCCGGCGGAGGAGCGGGCACGGTCGATCCCGGGGAGTTCGCAGGACGCCGGATCGTCGGTGTGGTCTCGGTGGTCCTGATCTTCATCACCGTCGTCATCTACGGCATGTGGGTCGCGGCGGGCGTCGTTGCCGAGAAGTCCAGCCGGGTGATGGAGCTGCTCATCAGCGCGGCAACGCCGGAGCAGCTCGTGATCGGCAAGGTGGCCGGCATGGGCCTCGCCGGCCTCCTCCAGTACGCCTTCATCCTCGTGCCCGCGCTGAGCGCACTGCTGCTCCAGGACAAGCTGTCGGCCCTGATCCTGGGGCCGGGAAATGGCGTCCCGGTCTCCCTCGCGGCCCTGACGCCGGGCCTGCTTGCCGCATATGGGGCGTTTTGGGTCCTCGGCTTCATCCTGTACGCCCTCGTGTACGCGGCCGCCGGGTCGCTGGTGAGTCGCGCCGAAGACCTGCAGGTGCTGGCGCTGCCGCTCTCGATGGTCGCCATCGCCGGCTACGGCACCGCGGTCCTGGCGTTGGGTGGCGGTATCGGTCCGCTGGTGCGATTCGCCTCGTTCGTGCCGTTCTGGAGCCCGTTCGTGATGCTCACCCGCCTGACGGTCGGGCGCGTGGAGCCATGGGAGCTCGTGCTGTCGCTCGGCCTGCTCGTCGCGGCGATTCCGATCGTCGCCGTCATCGCGGTTCGCGTGTACTCCGCCGGCGTCCTGCTCTACGGCCAGCGCCCGGGCGCGCGCCAGATCGTCGGCGCCATCCTCAATCCGCCGGCCTGACGGCAGTCTGCCTAGTCCTCCTCGAACTCCAGGGGCAGGCCCCGGATCAGGGACAGGACGCGCTCGCCGCGATCAGGCACGCCGGCGATGAGCTCGACGTCCTCCGGGGGCAGCGCGTCGACGGGCGCTGCGGCCCCGGGATCACCGACCGCGATGGAGCGCCACAGGCGGCTCCGGACGCCGGGCAGGTATGGCGACGTGCGCTGCCGCGCGCGGATCCCCAGGAGGCCCTGGGTCGAGACGGCCTCGAACAGCGCGCGGCCCTCGGTAACGATTCCGGGCACCGCGACGACCTCGTCGCCGGGGCGGAGGACCTGCCGCAGCAGCGCGCGGCGCTTGTCGAGGGCGAGATTCAGGAGGGACTTGCCGTCGAGGTGGAGGAGGTCGAAGGCCAGGTAGCTGAGGGGCCGTCCCGACCCACCGGCGAACCGTCGGGCCAGCTCGTCTGCATCGAGCTTTCCGGCCTCGTCGACGACCACGATCTCGCCGTCGAGCACCGCGGAGCGAGCCGCAACGCGACCCGCCAGCCCGGCCAGGTCGATCGGGGCCGGCCCGGCCGTGCCATCCTCGGCGATGAGCCGGACGTCGCCGGACCCCGGAACCTCCGCGGGCCCGATGAGGGCCAGCGCCCGCGCCCCACCCCAGGCCGGCTCGAACAGGTGCGCGTCCGAGTCGAACGGCTCGGCGAGCGGCCGGGCCAGCATCGGCCGCAGCCCTGCCGGCAGCCGCGGGAGTGGCGGCTCGAGCCGCATGGTGAGCTGGTCGCGCATCGAACGTCGATGGTAGGCCGGGCACCAAGGCGGCCCGGACGAGGCGGCGAACGCGCCGGAACGGACGGGTCGGGAGCCTCCGAACCCCGGTGTATCCTCTCCGTCCCATGGCCGTCCGGCAGCCCGACACGATCTCCCGCGAGCGCGCCAGCGAGCTCGTGCGTGCCTGGGCCGGTGGCCGCCCCGGCCCGCTCGGGAGCGTCCTCGGGCGGTTCACCGCGGTCGACCAGGTCGGCGTCGAGCTGCGCGTCGAGAGCCTCAAGCGCCGCTCGATCAAGAAGGCCTCGAAGCTCTGGGCCCTCGACCTCGCGATCCGGATGATGGATCTCACGACCCTCGAGGGCAAGGACACCCCCGGCAAGATCCGGGCGCTGTGCGCCAAGGCCATCCATCCCCAGCCGGGCGATCCCTCGATCCCGTCCGTCGCCGCGGTCTGCGTCTACCCGGCCCTCATCGCCGACGCGAAGGAAGCGCTTCGCGGCTCCGGCGTCAAGGTCGCGAGCGTCGCGACGGGCTTCCCGAGCGGCCAGACCTTCCGCGACATCAAGATCGCCGAGGTCAAGGCCGCCGTCGCCGCCGGGGCGGACGAGGTCGACATGGTCATCGACCGCGGTGCGTTCCTCTCGGGCGACTACGCGACGGTGTTCGACGAGGTCGTCGAGATCAAGGACGCCTGCGGCGAGGCGCACCTCAAGGTGATCCTCGAGACGGGTGAGCTCGGGACGTTCGATGCCGTGCGGCGTGCCTCGATCCTGGCGATGGCCGCCGGCGCGGACTTCATCAAGACCTCGACCGGCAAGGTCCAGCCGGCGGCGACGCTGCCGGTGACGCTGGTGATGCTCGAGGCGATCCGGGACTTCGAGAAGGCGACGGGCAAGCTGATCGGCATGAAGCCGGCCGGCGGGATCAGGAACGCCAAGGAGGCGATCCAGTACCTCGTCGTCCTCTACGAGACGCTGGGGCCGCGCTGGATGACCCCCGACCGCTTCCGCTTCGGCGCCTCGACGCTGCTCAACGACGTGCTCATGCAGATCGAAAAGGAGCGCACCGGGGCCTACCAGGATCCCGACAAGTTCACGATCGACTGACGGCCACCTGGGACCCTTCGGCTCCGCCAGCCTCGGCGACCGTCATTCCGTGACTGCGCCGTACACCAGCGCCGCGTTCAGGCCGCCGAAGCCGAACGAGGTCGAGAGGATGCGGTCGTAGCGACCCTCGCGGCCGTCGCGGAGGAGCCCCGGGAGCTGCTCCGATACGGCCGGATCCGGAGTCTCCAGGTTCGCCGTGCCGGGGGCCCAGCCCTCGCGGATCGCCATCGCGCAGATCGCCGCCTCGATCGCGCTCGACGCGCCCAGGGGATGGCCGTACAGCGCCTTCGTACCGCTCACCGGGATCGTCGCCGCTCGCTCGCCGAGGGCCGAAGCAATGGCACGGGCCTCGGCAACGTCGCCGAGCGGGGTCGACGAGGCGTGGGCGTTCACGTAGTCGAGCTCCCTGGACGTCGTCCCGGCGTCGGCAAGGGCGAGGCTGATCGCGCGAGCGGCTTCCCGGCCGTCGGCACGGGGCTGGACCATGTGATGGGCGTCAGAGGTCGAGCCGTAGCCGAGGACCTCGGCGTACGGCAGGGCGCCGCGTGCTCGGGCGACGTCTTCGGCCTCCAGCACCAGCAGTGCGACGCCCTCACCCATCACGAAGCCGTCGCGGGCTGCATCGAACGGGCGCGCGGCGTGTCCGGGATCGCCGTTCGAGCCGGATGACAGCGCGCGGATGATGTCGAAGGCGCCGAACGCGAGCGGGCTCAGCGGGACCTCGGCACCACCGGCGATCGCGGCGTCGATCGTCCCGTCGCGAATCGCGCGCAGTGCCTCACCCAGCGCGACCGCGCCGGACGCGCAGGAGTTGGCGGTCGACAGGATGGGTCCGCGCAGGTCGAGGGCGATCCCGAGGTTCGCGGGCGCCGCCCCGCCGAACACCGCGAGCGCGAGATTCGGCGCGACCGAGCGGATCCCGCGCTCGACGAAGCGCTCGTGCTGGACCTCGGCGTAGGCGATGCCTCCCAGCGCGCTGCCGAGGTAGACGCCGAACCGATCGCGATCGATGGCGCGCGAGTCGGGCTCGAGCCGCGCATCGGCGAGGGCCTGGCGACCGGCGGCCAGGCTGAACTGGCTGAACCGGTCGAGCTGGCGCGCCGTCCGCCCATCCATGTGGTCGAGCGGGTCGAAGTCGTCGATCTGGGCTGCGACCTGCGAGCGGAACTGCGAAGCATCGAATCGATCGATCCGACGCACGGGCGATCGGGCCGCGCGAACGCCCGCCCAGAGCGCTTCACGCCCGGACCCGATCGGCGTCACGGCCCCGAGGCCGGTGATCCAGACGCGACGCCGGCTCATGTGGTGGTGTTCGCCGTGGCCGCGCCATCGGATCGAACCGCGGCTTCGGCGATCGCGCGGAAGGTCTTCAGGGTTCGACCGGCGATGGGGCGCACGAACAGGCGATCGACCAGCAGGCCCCAGAGCGGGAGTCGTGGCCGGAAGTCGTGCTCGATCGTGACCCTGCAGCCACTGCCGGCCGGCTCGATCCGCCAGGTCACGTCCATGCCCGCCGTGGCACCGCCGAGATGTCGAAACCGCAGTCGCACCGCCTCGGGCTCGGCCCACGCTCGGGCTCGCCACGCCACGGGCAGGCCCAGGCCGATGGCCGGGACGAAGGTGCGCACCGCGACCATCTGCGCGATCACGCCGCCAGCTGCCTCGCGGGCCGCCACGTGGACGCGGAGGTAGTGCGGCAGGAGGTCGGGCCAGCGCTCGACGTCGCGCGCGAGCTCGAAGACGAGGCGCGGCGGCGCGTCGACGTCCATGCCGATGGCCGAGCGCACGGGCGGTCTCAGGGAGCCAGGAGCCCGGCGAGGAAGCGCGGGTCGAGGGCGTGCGATGCGGGCTCGAGATCGCCGATCACGCGGCCCATCGTGTCACGGATGGCCTGCCGCGCCGCAAGGCGGCGGGCCGCGTACTCGAACAGCGCCGGGTGCGCCAGGAACGCCTGGACGAGGCAGCTGACGACATCCTTGGTCCGGAACCGGGATCGCATTGCGCGGTCGTGCTCGATGAGGCCGGCGCCCGGCCGCTGCCGGAGGACGCGGTCGATGGTGGTCGCGGCCAGCTCGGCGGACACGAGGGCGCGATGGATTCCCTCACCGGTGAACGGATCGAGGAACCCGGCGGCGTCGCCCACCAGGAGCCAGGCATCCCCGGCACATCGGCGGGCTGCGGTGCTCACGGGCCGGGTGCCGGCAACCGCGTCCAGGACGCGCGGCATCGCCTCGTGCTTCGGGTCGGAGCGGCCACCGGTGAGCGCGAGGGCGAGGACGTGCATGGCGACCGTCGCTGCCCCGTCGCGCGCCAGCTGCGCCGACCAGCTGGACCCGAGCACGATCCCCACGTTCGTTCGCCCTCCCGGCACCGGCGCAACCCCGACGTAGCCATCGCGGACGACGACCATCCGCGCGTCCGGCACGACCGCGGCATCGGGTTGGACGCTCACGTCCTGCGCCGGGACGTGGAAGGTCAGCGCCGTCCGGTTCCCGAACGGAGCGCGGGCTGCCGCGCCCACGGCGCCGGCGACGATGGATCGGAGCCCGTCGGCGCCCACGAGGACCCGAGCCTCGATC
>JAICVI010000230.1 GCA_025935415.1 Chloroflexota bacterium | reverse complement strand
TCCGGTGCGCGAGGCGACGCCGAGCGAGGTCAAGCTCGCCGTCACGGGACACGGCCGCGCCGAGAAGGACCAGGTCGGGCGGATGGTCGCGGTGTGCCTGAGCCTCGAGTCGCCGCCGCGCCAGGACGACACGGCGGATGCGCTGGCCATTGCCATCTGGGGCGCGAACGCCGAGCGACCCGGCACCGAGCGGCGATCGTCCGTGCTCGACCGCTCGGCTGTCGACCCGATGATCGCGAAGGGCAACGGCAACGGCAACGGCCGTTCGAACGGCTACGAGCGCGCGGTCAGGGAGGCTCTCGCCCGCGAGGCCGGACAGGCCCGCACCCGATCGACCGGGCGCGCCTGACGGCGCGGTCGGGACGCGACGCCGGTGATCGCATCGCTTGACGGCATCGTCGCCGCGGTCGCGCTCGACTCGCTGATCGTCGAGGTCGGCGGAATCGGCTACCGCGTATATGCCCCACCATCGGTGCTCGCCGCCGCGACCCCCGCGTCACGCCTGAAGCTGTTCACCCACCACGTCGTCCGCGAGGACCTCCAGGCGCTCTACGGCTTCCGCACGGTCGAGGAGCTGGGCTTCTTCGGGCTCCTGCTGACGGTGACCGGCGTCGGGCCGAAGGTCGCGCTGGCGATCGTCGGCTCGCGCCCCACGGCCGAGCTCCAGCTCGCGATCATGCAGCAGGACCAGGCGGTGCTCGTCTCCATCCCGGGGATTGGCAAGCGCCTCGCGGAGCGGGTGATCTTCGAGCTCAAGGAGAAGGTCGCGGCCGCAGGGGCTTCGGTCATCGCCATCGCCGGGCAGCCCGTGGCGGAGGGCGACGTCGTCGGCGCGCTGCAGGCCCTCGGCTACTCGCTTCCCGAGGCCCGTGAGGCCGCTCGGCACGGGCTCGCCATGTCGGGCGCCGGTGCGTCGCTGGAGGAGCGCGTCAAGGCCGCGCTCCGGGTGCTCGTCCGCGACTGACGCCAGGGTCTGATGGCTCCCCTGGCGGGTCAGTACTGCTCGACGCAGGTTCCGTCAGGGACGAGCGTGCCGTTGCTCTCGTGCATCCCCGGCATCCAGCCAGGCGGACAGATTCCGTTCACCGGTGTCGGCGCGGGCGCGAACGGGCGGACCGACATCGTCGAGGCGAAGGACAGGAACAGGACGAGCCCGATCGCGCCGACCACCAGCGCCAGCGACCAGCGCGGGACAAGCCGGCGGTAGCGAACGCCGCCGATCGACTCGAAGGTGTCCGGGTGGCGCGCCGCTGGTCCTGTCGAGGGGGCGATCGCGTCGGGGTCCGGATTGGCAAACGACAGGCGCAGGGTGCCGTCTGCTTCGAGGAGCTGCTCGCTCTTCGGGCTGAGCAGCAGGCTTTCACCGAGCCCCGGGCGCCGGTCGCCCGGAATCCAGATGTCCTCGCGCAGCTGCCACCCTGCCGCCCGAAAGGCGTCGAGCAGCGGCGCCGCCATGGCGCGAGCCTCCGCCTCGGTCGGCGCCGAGACCGTTCGAATGACCTCGGTATCCATCTGTCGAGGGCAGGGTACTCGCGCTCCGCAGGCGCCAGACCCCGGAACCGCACTTCGCGAAACACGGTCGCTACGATCGCGTGGTGAGCCGTCGGGCACGGATCATCCGGTTCGTCACGCTTTCGCTCGTGGCTGTCCTGATCGCCATCGTCGCGGTCTGGACCGGGCGGACGATCGCGGAGCGCAATGAAACCGCGCGCTCGACGGCGCGTTTCGATCCTCCCGTTGGGGCCGGCCAGAACATCATCGCCGGGTGCTCCGGCGGCTTCTACGCCCGCCACGGGACCACGATCGTCCTGACGAGCAGCGCGCACTGCGGCAGCCCCGGAGACCGGCTCGTCGACCCGGAGGGGCGGCTCGTCGGGGTCCTCGGGCCGCGCGCCCAGCTGCTCGACTGCCCTGCGGGTCGATTCTGTGCGCCGTCAGACTTCCTCGGGATGGCGCTGCCGGCCGATCGAATTCCGTGGGGGCATCTCAACGTCGTCGACATGGGCGCCGGTGGCTACCGAACGATCGAGCCGGGAACGCCGGCCCTCGCCTGCGACGATGTCGCCATCGGCGACCCGCTCGAGATCGACGGTCGCGAGCACTATCGCCGGGGCGTCGTGCTGTCGAAGGGGCCGTACTCGCTCGACACGATCTTTCCGTGCCTCATCGTCGGTGATCCCCTCGTGATCACGGGCGACTCCGGCGGCGCGGTCCTGGTCCGGGGCCTTCCCGCCGGAATCATCGCTCGGCAGCTGAATGGCAAGCTCGGATTCACGCCGCTGGCGGAGGGCCTGGAGAACCTCGGCCTCGTGCTCTGCACGACGCCGAATTGTGACCTCTCACCCGAGCGCGCCGTCCAGCCGGCGCCGTCGTGAGCGCGTAGAACATCTGTACGAAATGGCGGACCGTTTGGTAGACTCGCGCGGATGACGGACGACCTCTCCAACATCCTCGCCGCGGATCTCCACGACGCCGATGTCGTGGTCGAGAGCTCGCTCCGGCCGCACAGCCTCGACGAGTACATCGGGCAGCGCGAGGTCAAGGCGAACCTCGGCGTCCTGCTCACCGCGGCGCGGGCGAGGGGAGAGGCCGCAGACCACGTTCTCCTCTACGGACCGCCCGGTCTCGGCAAGACGACCCTCGCGACGATCATCGCCCGCGAGCTCGGGGTGAACGTGCGCTACACGTCCGGGCCGGCCGTGGAGCGACCCGGCGACCTTGCGGCCGTGCTCACGAGCCTGGAGGAGCGCGACGTCCTGTTCATCGACGAGATCCACCGCCTCAACCGCGCGGTCGAGGAGATCCTCTACCCGGCGATGGAGGACTTCGCGCTCGACGTCATGATCGGCAAGGGGCCGAGCGCCCGGAGCCTGCGGCTCAACCTGAAGCCGTTCACGATCGTCGGTGCGACGACCCGCGCGGGGAGGATCAGTTCCCCGTTGCGTGACCGGTTCGGGGCGAGCTACCGCCTCGACTTCTACACCGAGCCCGACCTGACCGCGATCGTCGACCG
>JAICVI010000241.1 GCA_025935415.1 Chloroflexota bacterium | reverse complement strand
GCGTCACCCGCCTTGCTGATGAACCGATCGTCGTGCGTCTCGGCGTAGCCCGTGACGCCCGTGACGCCGTCGATGGCGAGGACGGGCGCAAGGGAGCTCTTGATCGCCGCCTGGAATGCCGGCGAGCTCGCGTCGGCCTTCGGCTCCGACGAGCGGAACAGGGCGATGAAGGCCGATCGGCCGCCCCCGAAGTCCTCGCGCAGGCGGTCGGCGACCTGTGCCGACTCGGATGCCGGGTCCAGCCAGCCGCCGGTCGTGAGGTTGTCCGCGGCGCCCTGGCCCAGCGCCCCGAAACCAGCCGCGACGAGCACGGCGACGAGGACCAGCCAACGACGACGGCGATACACGAACGCGCCCCAGCGAGTGAACAAGGACCGGCCTCCGGATCTCGAGTGGGAAGGGGAGTGGCTAGGACGCGCCTTCCTGCCAGCCGCGCGGCTCGGCGGCGGCTGCGGCCGCGGCATCTAGGAGCGTGGTCTCGACGGCCAGCTCGACGTTCCCGGTGAGGGCCTTCGAGATGGGGCAGTTGTCCCGCGCGTCCTCGGCGATGGTCGCGAACGTCGCCTGGTCGATGCCGGGGACGATGCCGCGCACCTTGAGCGTGGATCGCGTCACCTTCCAGGCACCGTCGACCTGCTCGAACTGCACCTCGGCGGTGACGTCGAGCTTCGTCGCCGGGGTCCCGTTCTTCGCGAGACGGGCGCTGAAGGCCATCGAGAAGCAGCTGGAGTGCGCGGCGGCCAGCAGCTCTTCCGGGCTGGTCTTGCCGTTGTGCTCCTGCGTGCGCGAGGCCCAGGTGACGGGCAGACGGGCCAGGACGCCGCTCGAGACGTAGTTGAGCATGCCGGAGCCCGTCTGCAGGTCTCCGGTCCAGGTGACGCTTGCGGTGCGAACTTGAGCCATGAGGCCTCCAAGGGTCGGTGTTGCGCCGCGAATCCTCCCACGGCGGCGCGCCCGTTGCCTTTCGTCATCCTGCTACGGATTCAGCCGCGTTTGCAGCGCGTGCGTTGCAATCCTCGCGTCCGCGTCCCGCGCGCCGTAACGGCTGCGCTTGCGACGATGCGGGAACGTGGACCTTCCCATTCCTGTCGATCGGCGCGCCGACGCGCCCTTCGTCCCGACCCGCGTCCTGAGCGTCGAGGTGACATCGGCGTTGCCGGATCCGCTCGTCCTCGGCGCGCCGTTCGGTCGAGCTGCCGTGGTCGTGCGCGCGCATTCGGAGCCGCTCGGGATGGTCGGGATCGACGCACCGGGCGGTCTGGTCACGGGCACCGCCCTGGGCTCGGCCATCGACGCCGCGCTCGGCGATCGGATTCGTGCACACCTTGCCGCTGACGGGCTCGCGGTCGACTGGCGCGATGCCGCCGAGCACGAAGCGTCGCCGCGGTGCCTGGTGGCGCGTGCGGTCGTGCTCCGGGATTCCCCCAGCGTGTCGGTCGTGATCCCGACCATCGATCGGCCCGAGGCGCTCCGGCGCTGCCTCCTGGCCGTCCTCGAGCAACCGCTCCCTGCGTTCGAGATCGTCATCGTGGACAACGCTCCCGCTGCCAGCGGGGCGCGCGACGTCGTGGCGTCGCTCGATCCCGGAGACCATGTCCTGCGCTACGAAACCGAGCCCGTTCGAGGCGCCTCGCGGGCCCGGAACCGCGGTCTTCGGCGGGCCACCGGCGAGATCGTGGTCTTCCTCGACGGCGACGCGCGTCCTGATGCCCAGTGGCTGCCGGCCCTCGTCACCGCGATGGCGACGCCCATCGATGGCGGCCGCCTGCCGACGTGCGCCACCGGCGCGATCCTGCCGGACGACCTCCGGACCGAGCCGCAGGCCTGGCTCGAGGAATGGGGTGGCTTTGCGAAGGGCTTCGAGCGGCGCGTCTTCGACCGATCGACCCACACCACGAACAGCCCGCTGTATCCGTTCGCGGCGGGGACGTTCGGATCCGGCGCGAACATGGCCTTCCGAACCCACGAGCTCCGAAGGCTCGGCGGCTTCGACATCGCGCTCGGGCCCGGGACACCGGCCCGCGGTGGCGAGGACCTCGCCGCCTTCGTCGAGGTGATCACCAGCGGCGGCGCGATCGTCTACGCCCCCGACGCGATCGTCTGGCACGCGCACCACGAGGGCGAGGAGCGCTTCCGGTCGACGATCCGCGCCTATGGCACGGGGCTCGCCGCCTACATCACTCGCCACGCCGCCCGCCATCCCCTCGACGCGGTCCGTATGGCGTTCGCGATGCCCGCCGCGGCGTCGTATTTCTTCCGATCCGGCTCACCCAGGAACATTCGGAGGTCGGCCCGGTTCCCGCCCGGGCTGTGGAAGGACGAGGTCGCCGGGTTGGTCGCAGGTCCCTTCGCGTTCGCCCTGGGGAGCATCCGTGCGGTTCGGAGCGGCCGCTCGCGCGGGCGCCGCTGACTTGACCATCCTGCGCGCCGAACGCTCGTGGCGACGCCCGGGCAGGCGGCTCGTCGTGGCCGTGCGCGATCGAGCGACAGCGGCAGGGGTCGGAATCGTGCTGGCCTTCACCGGGGCCGGGGTCCTCCTCGTCGCGCTGGCGGACCAGGCCTCTCGTCGAGGCGGCGACCTGGCCACGGCGCTGGCGTTGTTCTGGCCGGGGATGCTGCTGCTGGTCGCGCCCGCGACGGTCCTC
>JAICVI010000068.1 GCA_025935415.1 Chloroflexota bacterium | reverse complement strand
GCGTTCCCGATCCTCATGGCGGTGCGGAAGCATCCCCTCGTTCCCCTGAGCCTGTTCCGGCTGCGCACCTTCAGCACGATCAACCTCTCGACGCGGCTGATCTACGGCGCCCTGTACGCGAATGCGGGGTTCCAGGCGCTTTTCCTGCAGGCCGTTCTGGGCTACACGCCCCTCGGCGCTGCGATGGTCTCGCTCCCCGCGGGTCTCCTGCTGACGTTCTTCTCGGCCAGGGTGGGCGCGCTGTCCGGGCGGCTCGGGGTGCGGCGGTTCCTCGTGATCGGGCCCGCGTTCATGGCCCTAGGACAGCTCTGGTGGCTGACGGTCGGGGCGGGCTCGCGGCCGTGGGTGGCACAGATCGCCAGCCCGTCCACGTACCTTCCACCGCTGGACACGGTCGTCGGGCCGCTCGTCGCCGCGCTGACGTTCGGCGTCGGGCTCGCGCTGATGGTCGCGCCCCTCACAACGGGCCTCATGAGCTCCGTCCCGACGCGAAACGCGGGCATCGCCTCGGCGATCAACAACGCCCTGTCCCGGGTGGGCCAGCCGCTCGTCGCGGCGGCGTTCTTCGTCATCGTCAGCGGCGCCTTCTACGGCGCCCTGGCGGCAGCCGCGCCGGGCACCGATCCGAACGCACCGGAGCTGCGCTCCGCGTTCCAGCCGTTGAACCCGCCGCCCGACGGCGCCGATCCTGCCCTGGCGTCCGCGGCCAAGGAAGCGTCGACCGAGGCGTTCCATCTCGCGGTCATCGTGGGGGCCGGGCTGCTCATCGCCGGCGCCGTGGTGAACGGCGTCGGGCTGCGCCCGGAGGACGCGGCGAAAGCGGGCGCGGGCGGCGAGCAGGCCGCGGTCTCCGGCGCCGCGGGCTAGCCGTTCAGCGACCCAGGGGAATTCGGGCAGCCTCGGAATCAGCGAGCGGGCCGGAAGGCGTCCGACCCGCTCCTGGGCTGCTGACTCGACCGCGCCTCGCGGCCGGAGACTTTGTCAGGCCGCCGGCGGTGCCGGCGGCGCCGGGGGCGTGGACGCGGCCTTCGGCATGGCCTGGTATTCCTTCCAGGCGCCATAGGCCATGATCCCGCAGCCGACCGCGTTGACGAGGATCGCGATCCCGTAGAGATCCAGGCCGAAGAAGCCGATCCAGGCCAGCAGGCCGAGGATGGCGAAGATGGCCGAGATCCCCGCGATCACGAGGACGATCGTCTGGACCGGCGCCGGCCAGTTGATCTTGTTCGGCGAGTACTTCAGCCAGTAGATGATCGCGATGACGATCGCGGCGATGAGGTCGCCTGAGCCGGTCCCGAAGTAGCCGCGGCTTGCGACAGCCCCGAGCAGGAACGCGACGACGGCAAGGCCCGCGCCGTACATCACGAGCTTCTCGTTCGCGTTGAGCTTGTTCCAGAACGCCTGGAGCGTCGGTGGCATCTGTTCCCTCCCTGTCCTGCCTCAGCTGCACCACGGCGGCACGTGCACGCGAGAGCGTATCGAACGAGGAAGCCGGCCGAAAGGGGTCAGGCCCAGTTCACGAGGGGCGCAGCCGATCGAGATCGGCCCGCGTGTCGACGTCGAGCAACGTCAGGGCGCCCGGGTCGAGCGGCAGCCAGGCGGTCGACGGGAGCTCGATCGCGGTCATCCGGTCGAGCAGGGCCTGGAGGGAGCGGTGTCCGGCCTCGACGGCCTCGCGCGCCGCGCGCGCGGCCGGCTGGACGCGAATGACCAGTGGCAGCACCTGGCGCCGCGACGGCTCGGACCTGTTGCTGCCGGTGGACGCCTCGTCGCGACCCAGATGGACGGCGTCCGCTCCCGCGGAGTCCCGGAGCGTCTCGAGCATCGCCTCGATGACGGCCGGAACGAGGCGCGGCATGTCGCCCCCGGTGACGATCGCGAGGTCGTCGGGATCGGCCGCGGCAGTCCCGAGCACGTGGGCGAGGGCCACGAGCGGCCCACCGAACGGCTCGGGATCACCAACGAGCGCGATCGGCACGTCGCCCGCGATCAAGGCCTCGGGCAGCGCCCGGCCGGCGACGATCACGCCGTCCGACAGGGCCGCGACGCCGTCGATCGCCGCAACGAGCAGCGTCTCGCCATGCAGCTGCTCGAGCGGCTCCAGGAGCTTGTCCGATCCGAACCGGGTCGATCGACCGCCCGCCAGCACGATGCCGGTGACGCTCACCGTTCCGGCGCCGGCAGCGGGGCGCGGGGGCCGGGGATGTGCCCCTCGGGAGTGCGTCGCAGGATCTCCCGCCGATCCAGGTCCTCGAGGATCGCCAGGACGTACTTCCGGCTCGTTCCCGTCGCGTCCCTGAAGGCGGCCGGCGTGAGCGGCGCGAGCCTTGCGCCCTCCAGCGCCGCGGCAGCGAGACGGTGGAACGCCCGGCTCGACCAGGCAAGGTCCGGCCCGAGCCGGACGATCCGCCCGGCCGCCTGCAGCGACCGAACCCCCTCGGGCGGACAACCGACACGCTCGGCAGCCTCGCCGAGCGGCGGCGGCGCCGGAGCATCCAGCGCCTGCTCGAGGCGGCCCATGGCCGCCGTGAGCGCATCGGACACCGCGGCGCCGGCCGCCGGGTCGCGAAGGAGGTCGCCGGCGCGCAGGAGCCGGCCACTGGAGACCAGGTCGTTCACGACCTTCGCAACGGTGACCGGCACGAGGTCCAGGTCGCGGCGCTCCACGCTCGCGAGGGAGCGGAGCCGTCGCAGGACCGCGGCCCGCGCTCGCGGGAGTGGCAGGCCCGGGCTGATCGGCGCCTCGCGATGGTGCGCCGCGACGGCGTCCAGGGCCGCCTCGTCGAGCGCGGCTCGCGCGTCCTCCGCGAGGGCGAGGGAGCGGGGGCCATCGTGCCCGTTCGAGCCCTCGCCGACGACGAGCGCCCCGTGCAGCTCGATCAGCGCGCGGTCGATCGCGGCCCAGCCGCCGTCCATCGCCGCTCGGAGCCCGGCGACCCGCGCCGCTTCGATCCGGCGGCGCGACGCCCCCCGCGGCGGGTGGGTGTCGAGGACCCGCACCCCCGCGACCACCTCGCCGCTCGCAGGCTCGCGCAGCACGGCGCGCGCCCCGGGAAACGTCGCCGCCTGGTGGGCGAGATTCAAGAGCAGCGCCGAGGCGTCGCCGCGAACCCTTCGGACCTTCACGTCGACCTGGTCCGTGCCGATGTGGAGCCGCAGCAGGGCGCCGGCCCTCGGCGGGCGGGCCGGCCTGGCGCGGGACGCGGGCGAGAGCGCGCCGGCGAGACCTGCCGCCGACGGCTGGGACTCGACCAGCAGCCGATCCGTCGCGCGGAGGCGCGGGTCGCTCGTCAGGACATCGCCGCGGCGGAGGTCGTCCGCGGAGACGCCGGCGAGATTCACCGCGGTCCGGCCGCCGTCGTGGCGGTCGCGGATCGCGCCATGGACCTGGACCTCGCGGACCCGGATCTCCTCGCCTCCGGGCTCGCGGCGCAGCGTGACGCCGCGAGCCAGGGGGCCGCCCCGGAGCGTGCCGGTGGCAACGGCCCCGCGACCCTTGACGGCGAAGGCCCGATCGATCGAGAGCCGCGCCGGCGCGCCAGCCCCGTCGCGCGCCAGGCGAGCCAGCACGACATCCCGGACCCCGCGGAGCGCGGGCCGCACGGCGTCGATCCCGGCGCCGGTCGTCGAGGACGCGGCGAGCACGGGGACCGCGCCCATGGACGTCCCGGCGAGCAGTTCGCGAACCGCGTGCGCGACCGACGCGACGCGCGCCTCGCCGGCGAGGTCGACCTTCGTGATCACCACGAGCCCGTCCACGATCCCGAGCGCGTCGAGGAGCTGCAGATGCTCGATCGTCTGCGGCCGCGGCCCATCGTCGGCCGCGACCACGAGCATCGCCGCGTCGATCTCGCCCGCCCCGACGAGCATGTTCCCGATCAGCTTGTCGTGGCCGGGCACGTCCACGAAGTCGAGCTCGACCCCGTCCTCGAATGCCAGATGCGCATACCCGACGTCGATCGTCATGCCCCGAGCTCGCTCCTCCGGCAGTCGGTCGGCATCGATGCCAGTCAACGCCCGGAGCAGCGACGTCTTGCCGTGGTCGATGTGGCCCGCCGTGCCGATGACGACGGTCGGCAGCCGATCAACCGTCACGGGTCAACCCGCCAGCGCGGCGCGGATCGCCTCCGCCAGGCGGTCGTCGTCCGCTGGCTCGACCGTTCGAAGGTCGAGGACGACCGCGTCGTCGACGATCCGCCCGACCACCGCCGTCCGGCCCGTTCGCAGGCGCGCGAGGAGCCGCTGCGCGCCGGAGCCGTCGAGCGCGATTCCCCACGACGGCAGCGTCTGTCCCGGCAGCGAGCCGCCGCCCACGGTCGAGTCGAGGCGGGTCGAGCGCCCACCCGTCGCCTTGGCGAGGCGATTCGCGCGCTCGGCGAGCGCCGCCGCTGGCGTGCAGACGTGCCGCCAGATCGGCACCTCGGCCTGCGCGACGCCGGCGCGATAGAGCCGCAGCGTGGCGGCGAGCGCCGCGAGGATCACCTTGTCGGGGCGCATCGCCCGCGCGAGCGGGTCGCGGCGGAGCTTGTCCACCAGGCCCGCCCGGCCCGCGATGATCCCGGCCTGCGGCCCGCCGACGAGCTTGTCGCCGGAGAAGGTCACGAGATCCGCGCCGGCCTGGAGGCGCTCGCTGGGCATCGGCTCGTGCGCAAGGCCGAACCGGGCCGTGTCCAGCAGGGCACCGGAGCCCAGATCGTCGATGACGATGGCGCCGTGGCGGTGGGCCGCCGCGGCAAGCTCGGCGGGGTCCGGCGATTCCACGAATCCCGTCTGCGCGAAGTTCGAGGGATGCACCCGCAGCACGACCCTCGCCGTGCCATCGGCCAGGACCGCCTCGAAGTCGGCCACGCGGGTGCGATTCGTCGTTCCCACCTCGACGAGCTTCGCGCCTGCCCGCCGCACGATCTCCGGGATCCGGACGCCGCCGCCGATCTCGACCGCCTCGCCGCGCGACACCGCGACGCCGCCGCGACCCGCGAGCGCGACGGCGAGCGCGACCGCCGCGGCATTGTTGTTCGTGACGAGGGCCGCCTCGGCGCCGGTGAGGGCCATGACCTCGTCCTCCACCGCGCTGAAGCGCCGGCCGCGCCGGCCGGTCTCGGGGTCCAGCTCCAGCATCGACGGCTCGGACGCGGCGAGCCGGGCCGCCTCGATCGCCGCCGCAGGCCACGCCGCGCGCCCCAGGTTCGTGTGCAGCAGCACACCCGTCGCATTGATGACGGGCGTCAGGCCGGCGTCGGCGGACTTCGCGGCGGCGGCAGTATGACCGGCCGCCAGGGCGGCCTGCGGCCCATCGAGGTCCGAAAGCGTGGCCAGGACCGCCTCGCCGAGCTCGGCCGCCGACCTCGGACGCGATCCGGAGGAGATCCGCCCGCGCTCCCCCGCGACGACGGACCGCGCGACGGCGACGACGGCCGCCCGGTCGCGGCCGCCGGCGCGATCGCCCACGGCGCGGAGGATCGAATCGACGCTCGGCGGGCGGACGGACAGCATGGCCGGCGATTGTCCCTCGACTGGCGGGAGCGCATGGCGGGAGCGCATGGGAGTCGAACCCACCGCGCGACGCCGAACGCCGCGCCACTCGTTTTGAAGACGAGGCCGGGCACCGGCCCGACCGCACTCCCGCGCCATCGTATCGAGCCGCGGCCGGTGGGCCGCGGTGCGCACCTGCCGAGCCTGCTCGTTCGCGGTGCCCGCGTTGGCCGAGCGCCCGCATTGGCCAGGCCCGCGCCTCAGCCGAGCCGCAGCTCCCGCATGAGGAACGTCGCCCTGGCCGCGCGGGCCTTCGCGCTCCGCATCGCGTGATCGGCGGTGTACCACTGGATCCCGGGGTCGCTCGGCCCGGCCCGCACCAGCTCGAGCGCGGCCATCGGCGCGATGAAGAAGTCGCGGTCGCTGAACTGCCAGAGCACCGCGCCCTTGAGGTCGCGAACGCTCGTCACCGGATCGAACGGCGCCAGCCGCCGCAGGTAGTCGAACCGATCGCCCTCGACCTTCCAGAACCGCAGGAACCAGTCACCCCACCGCGGCGTGGCTGCGATCACCACGGTCGCGGCGAACTCGGGCCGCCGCGCCGCGAGCCCGAGACCGTGCATCGCCCCGAAGTCGTGCCCGACGAGCGCCAGCGGGGCCGCGTCCGGTAGCCCTGCGCGCAGCCGGTCGAGGGCGGCATCGAGCCGTCGCTGCTCGATCTCGAGGTTCGCGACATCCGTCTCGGCATCGACCGGGTCGGGCACCCACGGCAGCCGGCCGGCAGGCAGGACGCATCGAACCCCGAGGCGTGCGTATGCCTTGGCCTCGGACAGGAACTGCGACCGGTCGTTGCGGCGTTCGCCGAGCCAGTGCAGAAACAGCATCCCGGCCCTCACCTGGCCGTCGGCCGGCTCGACGACGTAGGCCTCCACTCGCCCGTCGACGGCGCGGAGCACCTCGTCCCGGACGCGGGCGCGGCTCAACCAGCCGCCTCCCAGGCATCGATCCGCGCGACCAGCTCGTCGCGCACCGCCTGCGGCTGGAACGCCGCCCGCGCGCCGCGCCGCTGCAGCTCGGCGAGGTCGCCACGGGACAGCCCGAGGACGCGGACGACGTTCCGCAGCTCGTCGGTGAGGGTGACGCCGAAGAACGGCGGGTCGTCGCTGGAGATGTTGAAGCTCACGCCGGCGTCCCAGAAGGCCCGCATCGGGTGTTGGTCGAGTGACGGGTACTCGCCGATCGCGACGTTCGAGCTCGGGCAGACGTCGAGCACGACCTTGTCGCGCACGTAGCGCTCCACGAGCGCCGGGTCCTGGATCGCCGATACGCCATGCCCGATTCGATCCGCGTGGAGGATGTCGAGTGACTCCGCCACCCCGGACGGCGGGCCCATCTCGCCGGCGTGGACCTCCAGCCCGAGCCCGAGCCGCCGCGCGGCGTACGCGTACGGCACGAAGTCCGCGACCGGCATCGTCCCCTCGATGCCGGTGAGACCAAGGCCGACGATCGGAATCTCGGGACCGGCGGCCTCGACCAGGGCAACCGTCGCATCCGCCTCCGGCGACCCGAAGTCCCGGATCGAGTCGACCAGGATGCCGATGCGGATGCCCGATCCCGCGGCCTGCAACCCCCGGCCCAGCGCGGCCCACATCGACGCCGCGTCCATACCGTTCCGGACGTAGATCATCGCCGTGAAGATGGTCTCGGAGTAGATGACGTTCTGGGCCGCCTGGGTTCGCGCCAGCTCTCTTGCCACGAGCTCGAGGTCGTCGGGCGTCCGGATGAACTGGTTGGCTGCGAGAAACGTTCGCAGGAAGCCTCGGAAGTCCGCGTACGGCGCCGGATAGCGCCCGTCTCGCAGGCGCAGCACCCGGTCGGGGTCCTGGCCGTGCCGGCGCGCGAGGGTCGCGGCGGTCGCCTCGGCGATCGAGCCGCCGAAGTGCAGGTGGAGCTCGACCTTGGGAACCGTGACGATGTCATGCTCGGTTGCGGGCGCAGGCATGCGACCTCCTGGCTCCTCTGGTCCCCGGGCACGCCCATTGTGCCGGGACCGCGGGGTCTTCCGACCTATGATCCGGACGTGGTCGACCTTCAGCTGCCCCCCATTCGCCTCACGGAGCTGACCGAATGCGGCGGCTGCGCTGCGAAGCTCGGCGCCGACGTCCTCGCCGAGGCGCTCGCCGGGCTCGGCTCCGCGTCCGCCGATGGCTCGAACGGCCTCATCGCCGGGCTCGACCCGCCGGACGACGCGGCCGTGCATGTCGTGGCTCCCGGCGTCGCGGTCATCGGCACGCTCGACTTCTTCCCGCCGATCGTCGACGACCCGCGCACGTACGGCGAGATCGCCGCGGCGAACGCGCTGTCGGACGTCTTCGCGATGGGTGGTCGCGTGCTGTTCGCGCTCTCCGTCGCCGCGATCCCCGAGGCCATGCCCACACCGGTGTTCCGCGCGATCCTCGAGGGCGCCTCGTCGAAGGTCCGCGAGGCCGGGGGCATCCTCGCCGGGGGCCACACCATCCGCGACCCGGAGCCCAAATACGGGCTGGCGGTGGTCGGCGTGGCGTCACCGGATCGACTGCTGCGCAAGGGCGGGGCGAAGCCCGGCGACCTCCTCATCCTCACGAAGCGGCTCGGCACGGGGTTGCTCGTGAGCGGGCGCCGGCAGGGAAGGACATCCGACGCCGATCTCGCGGCTGCCGTCGACTCGATGCGGGCGCTCAACCGCCGCGCCTCCGAGGTCCTTGCCGCACATGGCGTTGCCGGAGCGACGGACGTCACCGGCTTCGGCCTCCTGGGACACGGGCTGGAGATGGCGCGGGCCTCCGGGACGGCCTTCGTGTTCGAGGCCGCGAAGCTGCCCGCGCTCGACGGCGCGCTGGACCTCGCGCGCGCCGGCGTCGAGACGGGTGGGGCCGGCCACAACCGGCGGTACGTGGCGCCCGCGCTGACGGTGGCCGACGGTGTGGCGCCGGAGCTGGTGACCCTCGCCCACGACCCCCAGACGTCCGGCGGCCTCCTGGCCGCGATCCCACGTGCGCTGCTCAGGGACCTGCACCGGGATCTCGTCGACGCCGGCGTGGAGCACTGGCCCGTCGGCCATGTCGAGGCAGCTGAGCGTCCTGGCGTTCAGCTCACGTGACGTCCGGCGCAGCCGAGGCCGGCGAGCCGGTTCGCACGCGCATCCGCCGCGAGGTGATCCGGACCGAGCGTGTGCGACGCGAGCTGCGCGTTCGGCTCGGGCCGACGCAGGCGATTCGCCTCGGCCTGAAGCTGGTCGCTCGCGGGCTCGTCGCGAGCGCGCGTCGCCGGCCCGTCCAGCTCACGCTTCGAAGCAGCCGCACGAGCACGCGGCCCCTCGGAGCGGCGCGTTCCGAAACCGCCGTGGAAGGTTCGGCCGGGGCCGGCGGCCCTGCCGCGGATCTCGAGGCCCGTCAGGACCGGTGACCGACGCTCTGCGTCGTGCTCCCACCGCCCGGCAGCTCGCCTGGGTCGAACGGGCGATCGGCACGGGAGCGCGGGTGCAGCGTGGGCGTCGAATGCTCGGCGGCATCACCTCGACCGTGCATCGACTGTCGGTCAGCTTCCCCGACGGCGCCACGAGGCAGGTCGTCCTGAAGCGCTATACCGATCCCGGCTGGGGTGCCGTCCCGGTGATCGCGCGGAACGAGGTGGCCGCACTGCAGGGCGCCGAGGGCACCGCGGTCCCGGCCCCTCGACTCCTGGGCGCCTCGACGGACGGCGCGGAGACCGAAGGCATCCCGACCATCCTCATGACCCGCGCGCCGGGCCGGATCTGGCTGACGCCGCCCGATCTCGACCCGTGGATCCGCCAGCTCGCCGCCACGCTCCCCGCGATCCACCGGGGAACGGCGGCCGTCCGTGCGAAGAAGGTTCGCGATCCCAACACGCTCCGCGTCCCGACTGGGGCACGGCGGCCGGGCACCTGGACGGCGGCCCAGCGCGTCATCGCCGCCGGGCCGCCCGCCAGCGATCTGGTTTTCACCCACGGCGACTTTCAGCATTTCAACATGCTCTGGTCGCGCGGCCGGCTGAGCGCGGTGGTCGACTGGAGCGGCGCGCGGATCGCCTCGCCCGACGCGGACGTCGGCCACTGCCGTCTCAATCTGGCCGTGCTGTTCTCGGTCGATGCCGCGGAGCGCTTCCGGCTGGCCTACGAGGCCGAGGCAGGCCGGAGCGTCGATCCCTGGTGGGATATCCACCAGCTGCTCGCGTACGACGACACCTGGCCGGAGTTCATCCCGGTCCAGGTCGCCGGCCGCGCACCGGTCGACCGTGCGGGCATGACCGGGCGGGTCGAGGACCTGCTGGCGCTGGCGCTTGCGCGCATGTGACCGTCGAGTGCGGCCGACGATCGGGTAGCGCGTCAAGACGGTCGGCCGCCGGGCCTGACCTTTGGCGGGCGGAATCCGGCGGTCGACTTTTCGTATCGTTGGGCCGTGGGTCGCATCTCGCGCATTCGAGCGGTTGGCGCCATCGCCATCGTCGCCTTTGCGGCGATCGGTTGCGGCAGCGGCAATACCACGCCGGCGGACGTGACCCCTGATCCCCAGACGGTCAGCGCCGTCGATGGGCGGTTCGAGGTTCGCCTCACCGTGGACCGCACGACCCTGAGGCCAGGCGACAACATCTCCGGCACCGCGGAGCTGTGGCTCAGGGCCGGGGGGAGCGGCGTCCTCTCCGGGTCGAGCCAGCTGTTCTCATTCGAGTTCGTGGAGGTCGGCGGCCAGCAGCGGAGCGTCTCCCCTGTCGTGGACGGCGACTGCTCGCCGCACCAGCTCGGGACGAACACGCCGCTGACGTCGCCGATCTACAAGTCGGGCGCGAACGGCGCCGGCGCGAACGGCGCCGGCGCGAATGCCGACTTCGTCCGCCAGTTCCTCCAGGGCGACTCGATCAACCTTCCGGCCGGGACGTGGGACATCACGGCTGTCGCCGGGTTCTTCGAAGGGCGGTCCTGCGGCGGCCTGCGGCACGTGATTCGATCGACCGTTCGCGTCACGGTCAAGGGCTAGGCGCGGCGGCCACCGACATGGCGCCGACCGGCGACTGGAACGCCGCCTCCTACGACAAGGTCGCTGACCCGCAGGCGCGCTGGGGCGCCGAGGTCCTGCAGCGGCTGCCGCTCGAGGGCGGCGAGACCGTTCTCGATGCCGGCTGCGGCACGGGTCGGGTGACGGAGCTGCTCCTCGCCCGGCTGCCGCGCGGCCGGGTCGTGGCGCTCGATGCCTCGGCGGCGATGCTCGAGCAGGCACGCGGGCGGCTGGCGAGATTCGGCGACCAGGTGTCGTACGTCCATGCGGATCTCGAGCAGCCGATCCCGATCGCGGAGCCGGTCGATGCGGTGCTTTCCACCGCGACCTTTCATTGGGTCCTGGACCACGACAAGCTCTTCGCGAATCTCGCCGCCGTGCTCCG
>JAICVI010000197.1 GCA_025935415.1 Chloroflexota bacterium | reverse complement strand
TCGAGGAGGTCATCAAGGACCATCCGGTCCTCCTGAACCGCGCCCCGACGCTCCACCGCCTCGGCATCCAGGCGTTCATGCCGGTCCTCGTCGAGGGCTCGGCGATCCAGATCCACCCGCTCGTCTGCACCGCGTTCAACGCGGACTTCGACGGCGACCAGATGGCGGTCCACGTGCCGCTGTCCTCGGCCGCCCAGGAAGAGGCGCGGACGATGATGCTGTCGACGGCAAACCTGCTGTCACCGGCCGACGGCACGCCGGTCGTGGCGCCGACCCAGGACATGGTCCTCGGCTGCTACTACCTCACCATCGAGCGGGAGGCCGCGACGGGCCGCAAGAAGGCCCCGCTGCGCGTCTTCGGCGCGGAGGACGAGGCACTCTACGCCTACGAGCTCACGGCACGCGGCCTCGACGGGGCCAGCGGACGCCTGGACGAGGAGGCGGACGCCGAGGACGGCGCGCCCAAGAAGAAGCCGACGCATGCCCAGGGCCACCTCGGGCTCCACGAGCCAATCGAGGTCGCGGTCTCGGCGTGGGACGAGGAGGCGGGCGAGCTCCGCCCGAAGCGCCTCCGGACGACGACCGGGCGGATCATCTTCAACCAGATCGTGCCGGATCGGCTCAAGTTCACCGAGCTGACCAACCGCGAGATGCGGCGGACCGACCTCAAGCGCCTCGTCGACGAGTGCTACCGGATCCTCGGCCCCGCCGACACCGCGCACCTCGTCGACGGCATCAAGAGCGTGGGCTTCGAGTTCGCGACCCGCGGCGGCATGACGATCGGCCTCTGGGACATCGTCACGCCCGGCGAGAAGGCCGAGTCGCTGAAGGCCGCGGACACGCAGGTCAGCGACATCGACAAGCAGTTCCAGCGCGGCCTCATCACCGATGAGGAGCGCTACGAGCAGGTCGTCGAGCTCTGGAAGCGCACCACCGACAGCATCTCGGCCGCGATGATGGCCGACCTGCCCGAGGACAACGCGCTCCGGATGATGACCGACTCCGGCGCCCGCGGGAACAAGGGCAACATCGGCCAGCTCGGCGCGATGCGAGGCCTCATGGCCGACCCTTCGGGCCGGATCATCGACGTCCCCGTCCGCAGCAACTTCCGCGAGGGCATGACCGTCCTCGAGTACTTCATCAGCACCCACGGCGCCCGCAAGGGCCTCGCGGACACGGCCCTCCGCACCGCGGACTCGGGCTACCTGACGCGTCGACTCGTCGACGTCGCCCAGGACGTCATCACCCGCGACGAGGACTGTGGCACGGAGGAGGGGAGCTGGATCACGGCGGTCGACACGGCCGACATGACCGGCGCCACCTGGCCGGCCACGGATGAGACGACGCGGCGCAACGTCCTGGACGAGTTCCGGCGCCGGCTCGTCGGCCGGCTCTCCGCCGCGCCGATGCGTGACCCTGCCGCCAAGGGCAAGGGTGCGCTCATCGTCGATCGCAACGAGATGCTCACCGAGGAGGTCGCGCAGCGCCTCGAGGACGCCGGCATCGAGGAGGTCCTCGTCCGGTCGCCCCTGACCTGCGAGGCCCGCTACGGCGTCTGCCGGCGCTGCTACGGCCGCAACCTCGCCTCCGGCGAGTTCGTGGGCACGGGCGAGGCGGTCGGCATCATCGCCGCCCAGTCCATCGGCGAGCCGGGCACGCAGCTGACGATGCGAACCTTCCACACCGGCGGTGTGGCGGGCCTCGACATCACGGCGGGCCTGCCGCGCGTCGAGGAGCTGTTCGAGGCCCGCGTGCCCAAGGGCAAGGCCGAGATCAGCCACATCGACGGCCAGGTCGAGATCCTGCGCGCCGACTCGGGCACCAAGGTCAAGGTCACGAGCCGCGAGTCGTACGACACCGGACTGAACGTGCCCAAGGGCGCCGAGCTGCTGGCGAAGGCCGGCGACACGGTCAGCCTGGGCCAGGTCATCGCCCGTGTCGAGGGCGAGCCCGACATCACCGCACCCGTCGAGGGCTTCCTCGTGAAGACCGACGAGGGGCTCGCGGTGCGTGCCGAGGACATCGTCCCCCGCGAGTACGCGATCCCGCACAACGCCCGGCTCCTCGTCACCGAGAGCCAGGAGGTCCGCGCCGGCGACCCCATCACCGACGGTCCGATCAACCCGCAGGAGTACCTCGAGACGCGCGGTCGCGATGCGGTCCAGCGGTACCTGGTCAAGGAAGTCCAGAAGGTCTACCGCAGCCAGGGCGTGACCATCAACGACAAGCACATCGAGATCATCGTCCGGCAGATGCTCCGCAAGGTCCGCATCGACCAGCCTGGCGACTCCGAGCTGCTCCCGACCGAGCTGATCGATCGGCTCGACTTCGAGGAGGTCAACAACCGCGTCCTCGCGGAGGGCGGCGAGCCGGCGACGGCCCAGACCGTGCTCCTCGGGGTCACGAAGGCCTCCCTGAACACCTCCAGCTTCCTCGCCGCGGCGTCCTTCCAGGAGACGACCCGGGTGCTGACCGAGGCCGCCATCAACGGCGCCAAGGACCACCTGATCGGCCTCAAGGAGAATGTCATCATCGGCAAGCTCATCCCGGCCGGCTCCGGCGCACCGGCGAACCTCGCCGCGCGCAAGGAGCGGGAGCGGCGGGCGGCCCTCGAGGCCCTCGCCGGCGAGGCCCTCGACGACGGCACCTCGGCCTACAACCCCTTCCTCGAGGAAGGGGAGGGCCGGATGCCGGACGAGGAGGCGCCGGTGCCCGTTCCGCAGCCCGTCCCGGCCGCGGACGACGACGAGTTCAACCCGTTCCTCGCGGATGCCAAGGCAGCCGCCGGGGACGGCGACGAGGACGAGGGCTAGCGCTCGCGTCCCGAGCGACGACTTCGGGCTCCGGAGGCAACGCCCTCGGAGCCCGAGTCACGTTTGACACGGATTTTCGCCACTTGCTAAACTCCGCCTTCGTGTCCCCGGAGTCCGTGGACTCTGCGAAGGACCTCTCGCGCTCGTCCCAGCGGGCGCCCAACCATCGATACCGACAGAGGTAGCGTCTTCGTGCCGACGATCAACCAGCTCGTGCGCCATGGCCGGCGCGCCAAGATCTCGAAGATCAAGGCGCCCGCGATGCGCAAGAACTGGAACAGCCTCCGCCAGCGCCAGGTGCCGATCCCCGGCGCCCCGCAGAAGCGCGGCGTCTGCCTGCAGGTCCGCACGATGACCCCGAAGAAGCCGAACTCGGCGCTCCGGAAGATCGCCCGCGTGCGCCTGACGAACGGCATGGAGGTCACGGCCTACATCCCCGGGATCGGGCACAACCTCCAGGAGCACTCCGTGGTCCTCGTCCGCGGCGGGCGCGTGAAGGACCTCCCGTCGGTCAAGTACCACATCATCCGCGGCACCCTCGATGCCGCCGGCGTCCGGGACCGCAAGCAGGGCCGCAGCAAGTACGGCGCGAAGGCCGCCCCCTCGGTCGGAGGGAAGCGCTAGATGCCGCGCCGCGCGACCATCGCCCGCAAGACCAAGTACGAGCTGGTGCCGGTCAACCGCAACACCGCTCGCTTCCACGCCAAGCTGATGACGGACGGCAAGCGCCGGCTCGCCGAGCGGATCCTCCGCCAGGCGCTCGCGCGCGCCGAGGCATCGGCCCGCCGCCCCGGTCTCGAGGTCATGGAGTCGGCGCTGCGCAACGCGACGCCGATCATCGAGGTCAAGCCGCGCCGCGTCGGCGGCGCCACCTACCAGGTCCCGGTCGAGATCCGGGGCGATCGCCGGCTGTCGCTCGGCGTGCGCTGGCTCGTCCAGGCCGCCCGCAAGCGCAGTGGCAAGAGCATGAGCGAGAAGCTCGCAGCCGAGTTCGTCGATGCCGCCAACGGCCTCGGCGCCGCGGTCAAGCGACGCGAGGACACCCACAAGATGGCCGAGGCCAACAAGGCCTTCAGCCATTTCAAGTGGTAGGCCGGGAAAGGTAACGATCGTGGCAAGGCAGGTTCCGCTCGCGAAGACGCGGAACATCGGGATCATCGCCCATATCGACGCGGGCAAGACGACCGTGACCGAGCG
>JAICVI010000179.1 GCA_025935415.1 Chloroflexota bacterium | reverse complement strand
GGCGGGCGCTGGTCGCGGCCCTGATCACCGTCGTCCTGTGGGCGTCCGCCTTCGTCGGGATCCGGGACCTGGTCGGCGTCGTGAGCCCGGGCTCGATTGCCCTCGGGCGGCTCACGATCGGGACGGTGGCGCTGGGCGCGCTCGTGTGGCGCCGTGGCTGGCAACCCCTGGCGAGGCGCGACCTCGCGCTCATCGTCGGCTCGGGGATCGCCTGGTTCGCGCTCTACAACATCACCCTCAACGAGGCGGAACGGCACGTCGATGCGGGGACCGCGTCGATGCTGGTGAACACGGGGCCGATCTTCATCGCCCTGTTCGCCGCGCTGTTCCTCGGCGAGGGCCTGCCGCCGCGCCTGTGGGCCGGCATCGGGATCGCCTTCGCAGGCTCGGTCGTGATCGGGCTCGCGACCTCGCAGCCCGGCCAGGGGAGCGAGTCGGCCCTCCTGGGCATCGTGCTCTGCATCGTGTCAGCCGTCCTGTACGGAATCGGCGTGACGCTGCAGAAGCCCGCCCTGCGGCAGGTCTCACCGCTGCAGGTCACGTGGATCGCATGCGCAACCGGCTGGCTCGTCTGCCTGGTCTTCACGCCGGCGTTCCTCGCCGAGGTGCCGACGCTTGACATGACGAAGCTGGGCTGGCTGGCCTACCTCGGGCTGTTCCCGACCTCGATCGGCTTCCTCACCTGGACGTACGCCCTCAGCCGCACCCCGGCCGGCCGCCTCGGCTCGACCACGTACCTCGTTCCGCCGGTGGCGATCGTGCTGGCGCTGGCCCTCCTGGGCGAGGTTCCGCCGCTCCTCGCTATCGCCGGCGGGGCGGCCTGCATCGCGGGCGTCATCGTCGCCCGCCTGCCGGCACGCGGGAGGTCAGCCGCGGTGCCCGTACCGGCGGAGCCGTCCCCGGGGAGCTGAGCCGTCACGGGCCCCTCGACGGGTCCTGTACCCTGTGCCGGCCATGCACCAGACCCTGGACCGGCGTCCGTACGACGCCTGGGCCGCAACCATCCTCCACCAGACAGGCTGATCGGCCCCTTCCGACGGAGACGTCGAGGAAGGGGCGGGACGGACACGAGCCGCAGCGCGGGTGAGACCGCGCGCCTCGTGGCGTCGCCGCCGGAGCGGTTGCAACGGGAGAGTTGGCGATGCCGATGCCGCATCGAACCTTCGCCCAGGTGGCGAAGCGCAGGCTGACAGGAAAAGAGGGCCGGGAGCGGATCCGCGCGGTCCGCGAGCTCATCGCGGAGCTCCCGGACTACAGGAACGGGCCGTACGCGGACCTCCGCAAGTGGCTCACGGAGGAGATCGAGGAGACCAGGGTCCGATCGAGCGCCGTCCATCGCGACTCGATCGCGGTTCGACGTGAAGGCGCGGCCCAGATCGCCCTGGTCGGACCGCCCAACGTCGGCAAGTCGTCCCTCCTCCAGGCGCTCTCCGACATCCAGATCAAGACCGGCGACTACGCCTTCACGACGCTCCGCCCGGTGCCGGCGCTGACCCGGATCGGTGGTGTGCTCGTGCAGCTCGTGGAGATCCCGGGCCTCATCGCCGGCGCGAACGAGGATCGCGGTGGTGGTCGCGCCCTGCTCGGCGTGCTTCGATCCGCCGATGCGATCGTCTACTGCGGGCGCCCCGGAGCGGACGCGCGCGAGCTCCGGGCCGTGATCGACGAGGTCGAGCTCGCCGGGATCGAGAAGCCCTCGTTCCTCGCGGCGACTCGCTCCGACGAGGCGCCGCCCGAGGCGCTCGCCAAGCTGCGAGCGGACTTCCCGGGCATGGACGTGCTCCCGGTGTCCGTGCTCGACGATGCCTCGCTCGAGGCCTTCCGGGAAGCCGCCTGGGCGCTGACGGGCCTCATACGCGTCTACCTCCGGACGAACGGCGTGACCGAGCCCGAGCCCACCGCGCTCGAGCCCGGATCGACGGTCACCGACGTGGCCGACTCGGTCCATCACGAGCTCGCCGCGACGTTCATGGGCGCCAGGATCTGGGGTCCCTCGGCGCGATTCGAGGGCCAGCGGGTCGGGCGTGAGCAGCCGGTCCAGGACGGTGACGTCGTGGAGCTCATCAAGCCGATGTGAGCTCCCTGCGAGCGGGCAGGGGAGTGGACCGATGAAATTCGTCGCCTTCGGCGTCAAAACGTGCTACCGTCGAAGTCCTAGATGGTATGGGCGCTCCGGTCAGCGCTCGGGCTGCGGCCCTCCCTCTCACACCGCAACGAACTTCGAACGCCCTGACCGGTCCTCGCGGCAGATCGCCGCGGGTGGGCCGTCGATCAGGAGCAGCCACTTTCATGTCATTCGCAGATCTCGGGCTGACGCCCGAGCTCCTTCGAGCCGTCGAGGCCGAGGGCTACACCGAGCCGACGCCCGTCCAGGCGCAGGCCATTCCCCACGTGCTGGCAGGCCGCGACGTGCTCGCGGGCGCGCAGACGGGCACCGGCAAGACGGCTGCCTTCGTGCTGCCGATCCTCCAGCTCCTCAACGCCAACCGCCCGACCCCCAAGCACCCGATTCGCCCCGCCGGCAAGCCCGGCCGCGGCCGCCTCGGCGCGAGGCCGCTGATCGCCAGCGGGCTGCCTGTCCGTGCCCTCGTTCTGGCACCGACGCGCGAGCTGGCCCTCCAGGTTGAGGAGTTCGTCCGGACGTACGGCAAGGAGCGTCCTGTCCGCTCCGCGACGATCTACGGCGGCGTCGGCTACGAGGCCCAGCTGACCGCGATCGCGGCGGGCCCGGAGATCGTCGTCGCGACGCCCGGCCGGCTCCTGGATCTCGTCGAGCAGCGCAAGATCGACCTTCGGTCGGTCGAGATCCTCGTCCTCGACGAGGCCGATCGCATGCTCGACATGGGCTTCATTCGCGACATCCGCAAGATCCTCGCCCTCCTCCCGGCTCGGCGCCAGAACCTGCTCTTCTCCGCGACGTTCGCGGATGACGTCCGCCAGCTCGCGGCGACCCTGCTGCAGGACCCCGCGGAAGTCCAGATCGCGCGCCGGAACTCGGCCATCGAGACGGTCCGTCAGGTGATCTTCCCTGTCGACAAGCACCGCAAGAAGGAGCTGCTGACGCACCTCATCCAGTCCGGCCGCATCGACCGGGCGCTGGTGTTCGTGCGTACGAAGCACGGCGCCCAGCGGCTCGCCGACCAGCTGTACCGCGACGGCATCTCGGCCGCGGCGATCCACGGCGATCGATCGCAGGGCCAGCGGGTCAAGGCGCTCGACGACTTCAAGGAGGGTCGCATCGCGATCCTCGTCGCGACGGAGGTCGCGGCGCGCGGTCTGGACATCGATGGCCTGCCCCACGTCGTGAACTTCGAGCTGCCGACCGTCGCCGAGGACTACATCCATCGGATCGGCCGAACCGGCAGGGCCGGCATGGAAGGCGACGCGATCTCGCTCGTCTGCCTGGAGGAGCTCGAGCTGCTCAACGACATCGAGGCGCTGCTGCGCAAGCGAATCAAGGACGAGCTCGTCCCAGGCTTCGAGCTGGACCGCCGCGCCAGTGCCGAGGCGGCGCACCAGGTCCGCTCGTACTCGGGCGCCGGGCGCTCGCGGGCCGGGACCGGCCGATCCTCGGATGGCCGCGGTCCACGCCGGCGCACCGGGCGCCCCGAAGGCGCTCGCTCGCACGGTGTCTCGACCCATGCGCCTCGATCGCACGGTTCCAGCGCCTACGGCACGACCCATGCGACCTCGCATGCCGGCGCTGTTCGCCCCCGCACGGGCGGAGGCCAGACTGGACTCTCGGCCATGCCCGGAGAGAGCTTCGCACGGGATCGCGCGGCGAGCTGAGTCCCGCGATCAATCGAGTGGCGGCACCGGCCGCCGGGCGCGCTAGCTCGCCGGCGTCGGGGGCGAGAGTCGCTCGCCGGCCTCGATCCGCACCGGCAGCCGGTTCTCTGCCGGCGTGAGCGGACACGAGAAGCGGGTGTCGTAGACGCACGACGGGTGGTACGCGAGGTTGAAGTCGATCACGTACGTCCCGTCCTCGGGATCCGGGTCGAGGTCCAGGTACCGACCGGCCCCGTAGGTCTCCTGTCCGCTCGTCTGATCGAGGAACGGCACAAAGACCGATTCTGATTGGCCGCCCTTGAAGCGGTAGCCGGTGAGGCGCCGGCGCGCGCCCTCCAGCTCGAACGAGAACGTGCCGGCGCGGACCGCGTCACGCAGCTTTCCGTCCGAGGTCGGGATCTGGAACGACGTCGGCTCCTCGCCGTCATACGGCTCGAGCGGCAGCCCTTCGAAGCGCAGCGATTCGTCGACGGGGAAATACGGGAGCCCATCGAACCCCTCGCGCTGATCGTGGGGAATAGGGCTGTCGTGGGCCTCGCGAAAGTAGTCGTCCTTGTCCAGGCGGAACATCGCCACCGCGGTCGGGTAGTCGACGTGCTCATGGCCCGAGTGGTCGTGGCCGGAGTGGTCGTGGCCCGAGTGGTCGTGGCCTTCGTGATGGCTGTCCTGCCGATCACCGGGGTCGTCCGTGTGGGCGCCGTGGTCGTGTTCGAGGGTCATGTCGATGGAGCT
>JAICVI010000080.1 GCA_025935415.1 Chloroflexota bacterium | reverse complement strand
TCGACGTGTCGCTCCGGCAGGTGCCAGCCGCGTGGCCGAACGAGCAGCTGCGCCGGCTTCGGATCGAGCCGGTAGGCCTTGCCCTCGGGGGAGTCGTAGGCAAGCCGGCCGCGAACCGCATCCCGCAAGGCCAGCTGGCCACCGATGACGTTCGACCAGGTCGGAGACAGGGAGTCCTCGAAGTCCGCCATGAAAGCCCGCGCACCCGAGTTCAGCGCGTTGATGATCATCTTGGGCTCGGCGGGCCCCGTGATCTCCACTCGCCGGTCGGCCAGGTCCGGCGGCAGCTCGGCGACGCGCCAGGCGGTGTCCTGGCGGATGGCCGCGGTCTGGGGCAGGAGGCCGAGCCGCGCGCCGGCCTCGATCTCGGCCTGGCGTTCGACGCGCCGCTCGAGCAGCGCCGTCCGGATCGGGTTGAAGCTCCGATGGAGCCCGGCGACGAAGTCCAGGGCCGCGGGGGTGAGAATCTCCTCTGCCCCGGGAACTCGCGCGCCCAGGACCCTGACCCCGTGCGGCATGCGGCCCCGGTCGATGCTCACCCCTCGCGCCGGCGAACCGTTGCGTCGATCAGGCCATGGGGCTCGGTGGTCGAGACGAACACCTCGCCCGGGTTGTCCAGGCCGAAGGGCGAGAGGTCGACCATCCAGTGGTGCAGGTTCGGGAGGACCATCCGGACCCACTCGATCGAGGCGTCGGCGTCCATCATCTCGCGGCCCATGATCCAGATCGACTCCTGCACCGAGCGGCTGAAGTGCTCCGCGAAGGAATGCAGCAGCGATTCGGTCGCACGCTGCCAGGCCGCGTCGAAGTCGAGCGCCCCGCTCGCGGCGAGATCAGGCCGATAGCCCCAGGTCGCGCGGACCTTCGTCGCCATCAGCCGGTCGTCGACCTCGGCGAGCGTCGTGAACCGATCCCGATCGAACCCCGAGAAGGCCGACCTGGTCGTCTTGAGCACGGTCAGATCGTCGACACCGGCCGTCACGGCGATCGCTCCCGACCGATCGATCGACACGGAGGCGAGACGGGACAGCTCCCCCGAGCGGACGAACGCGTCCGGCGACTGCCCGTCCGCGGTGGCGACGCGGTTCCAGGGGTGCTCCACGATGTCGATGAAGGCCCGCCCGCAGACGTCGTAGCCGATGAAATGCCGCGCGAGCTCGAGCGCGAATGCCTCGGGCCCGCCGGTGAGCCGGTCCCGCGCGAGGGCGTAGACCGTGTTCTTCATCGTGTCGGTCGCGATCACGCCGGCGTTGTCGCCATGGGTATGAGCGGCCTCGAACTCGCCCTCCAGGGCCACGTTTACGGTCAGGTCACGGACGTGATGCCGGTCGGGCCCTCGCCGAACGGTGACGAGCCGGATGCGCGACTTCCCGTAGCGGTTCTCGCCGAGCTCGTAGTGGTCGTCGCCCTCGCGCTCGCGGTCGTCGCTCATGGCGACACGGTACCGGACTCCGGCCCGGCCTTCGACGCGCGATCGCGAGCGATCTCGATCACGGCGTCGATCGCGCGATGGAGCTCGGCGTCGCGATCCTGCGCGAGCGCCGTCTCGAAAGCCGGGATGAGCGCCGCGCGCGGCCGCCCGGCGACGAAGACGCAGTACCGGAACCCGAACCGCGCCTCGTACTCGCGGTTGAGGCGATCCAGGGCTCCGGCGACGCGCGCTCGCTCCCGAGCCGCCTCGGCGGCGAGATTCTCCGCCGCCTCCGCGTCATAGCCCTGCTCGCGGAACGACATCGCCGACACGGACGCGGGAGGCGCCCCGAGGCGCGGATGGGCATCGATGAGCTCCAGCTGCAGTGGCTCGGGCATGTTGTTCGCAATCTGCCTGGCGCGCCGGAACAGCTGCTCTCCGGACCCGAAGGGCCGTGCCGCTGCGAGCCGCCACAGGAATCCCGGCGCCGCTTCGAACAGCGGCGCGATTGCGGTGACGAACGTCCGTGACGATGCGCGATCGAGCCCGGCGACATCGAACGCCGGCGCTGCGCGCATCGCGCCGGCGCTCACCAGCCGCCGGCGTCGCGCAGGAGCCGGTGCAGGACCCTGGCCGAGACGGCCCGGCGGTAGTCGGCGGTCGACCGGACATCGTCGATCGGCTGGAGCTCGCCCGCCAGGGTCTCGGCAGCCCGATCGGCCACCTCCGGCGTCGGCCGCGCCCCCTCGAGGACGGCCTCCGTCCCGGCCGCCCGGATGGGCGTCGCGGCCACGGACCCGAGGGCCACCCGGACGTCCGACCAGCCCCGCGGACCGTCCTGCCAGCCGAGCGCCACCACGACCTTCGAGATCGCCTGCGCCCGCCGCGTTCCAACCTTCCGGAAGCGCAGCTGCCGGCCGCCGGGGAGCGGGAACCTGACGTGCAGGATGAGCTCATCGGGCTCGAGCGCCGTCTTGCGGTAGGCCACGAAGTAGTCGAGGGCCTTGATCTCCCGCTCGCCGCGCTGACCGCCGACGAGGATCCGGGCGTCCGCAGCGAGGAGGATCGGCAACGTGTCCCCCGCGGGCGAGGCGTTGGCGATGTTGCCGCCGAGCGTCCCGCGGTTCTGGATCTGGGCCGCGCCGATCGTCCCGGCCGCCTCCACGAGCGCCGGCAGGTGCTCGCGGCACAGCGCAGATCGCCGGATCTCCGTGTACGTCGTTCGGGCACCGAGGACGAGGCCGTCTGCCTCGAGCGAGATGCCCCGCAGCTCCTCGATGCGCGACAGGTCGAGCATGCGCTCCGGGATCGGCCCGAGCTCGCCGGTGATCGCGACCATGACGTCGGTGCCGCCCGCGATCGGGCGGGTCGGGCCGCTGGCGAGGAGCTCATACGCCTCGAAGAGGTGCTTCGGCGTGTCGATCGGCGGCTCCGCCGGCATCAGTGGCGGCCCATGTCAGTCGAGCGGCTTCGCGACGGCGGCGATCGCGTCGACGATCTTCGTGTAGCCCGTGCAGCGGCAGAGGTTGCCGGCGATGGCCTCGCGGATCGCGCCGTCATCGGCCGCGCCGCCAGCATCCAGGTACGCCCGGGCGGCCATCAGCATCCCCGGCGTGCAGATGCCGCACTGGGCGGCGCCGTGGTCGAGGAAGGCCTCCTGCAGGGTATCGAGCGACCCGCGCTCCCGTGCCGCCAGCGACAGGCCCTCGACGGTCCGGACGATCCGCCCCTCGACCTGGCAGATCGGCACGAGGCAGCTGTCGACCACCTGCCCGTCGACGAGCACGGAGCACGCGCCGCACTCCCCTTCCCCGCAGCCCTCCTTTGTCCCGGTCAGGCCGAGATCCTCGCGGAGCACGTCGAGGAGCCGGCGCATGCCGGGCGCCTCCACCTCGGCGGGCGCGCCGTTGACCAGGAACCGGTACGCGCTCACGAGCCGCCGGCCCTCATGCCGCCTTGCCCGGCCCGACCGCCGCGGGCGCCCGCTCGCCATGCCGCGCCGCGAGGATCTTCTCCGGTGTCGCCGGCAGGTCGTGGATCCAGACGCCGGTCGCGTCATGGATGGCGGCGACGACCGCGGGCGCGCCGACGTCCATCGGCAGCTCGCCGACGCCCTTCGCGCCGTGCGGCGACCCCGAGTACGGGGCCTCGACCAGGATCGAGCGGATGTGGGGGGCGTCCAGGGCCGTCGGGATCAGGTACGTGGCGAGGCGGTCGTTGAGGTAGCGGCCCTTGTCCAGCTTCATCTCCTCGATCGTGGCGTACCCGACGGCCTGCAGGGTCCCGCCCTCGACCTGCCCCTCGCACAGGATCGGGTGGATCACCTTGCCGACATCGTCGACCGCGATGACGTCGACGACCTGGACCTCGCATGTGTCGAGATCGACCTCCACCGTCGCCACGGCCGCGGCCCAGCCGTAGGCCGGGTAGGCATCGCCCATGTACGTTGCGTCGTCGAAGACGACGCCGGGGTACGGCTCGAACTTCTGGTCGATCCGGGTGGCGCCGTGCTCGCGGGCGTCGTCGCGGAAGGCTTCGTGGAAGGGCACGCCGTTGCTCCGGCCCTCGATGGTCTCCTTCAGCCGCCGGGCGGCGAGGATGACCAGCTTTCCGACCACCATCACGGTGCGGCTGGCGACCGTCGGGCCGCTGTCGAGGACCTCGGCGGTGTCCTGGGGGGCGTACTCGACCCAGTCGACGGGCACGCCGAGCTCCGTGGCGACCATCTGGGGGAAGACCGTCTTGGTGCCCTGGCCCATCTCCGTGTTCGCGGTGAGCACGCGGATCCGGCCTTCCGCGGCGAGCTCGACCGATGCCACGGAGGCGAGATGCACCTCTCCCGAGCCCGTGAACCCGGCGCCGTGCCACGCCAGCGCCAGCCCGATCCCGGTGGCCCGCCGCTCGTTGCCGGTGCGAAGCGGGCCGGTGGGGATCGTGCCGGAGCCCGTGCGCTGCGCGGCCTCACGTCGCGTCCGCTCTCGAACCCGTTCGAACAGGCTTGCTCCCAGCGCGAGCTCCAGGACCTCCTCGCCCGCGACGCTCTCGCGCAGGAGCTGGCCGGTGGGCGTGGTATCGCCGAGGACGTAGACGTTGCGGCGCCGGATCTCCGCCGGCGAGATGCCCAGCAGCTCCGCGGCGCGGTTCATCTGCATCTCGGCGGCGAACTCCGTCTGCGGCGCGCCGAAGCCGCGGAACGCGCCGTTGGGGGCCGTGTTCGTGCGGGTCGCCCTGCCGCGGAGGCGGACGTTCGGGCAGCGGTAGGGCCCGCCGGCATGCAGGACGCCGCGCGACAGGACCACGGGCGTGAGCGTGCAATACGCGCCGCCGTCCATGACGACCTCGATGTCCTGGGCCACGAGCGTGCCGTCCTTCGCGAACCCGGTGCGATGCCGGACCACGGCGGGGTGGCGCTTCGTGGTGGCGACGATGTCCTCGTGGCGCTCGTAGATCATCCGGACCGGCCGCTTCGCCTTCAGGGCGAGGAGCGAAGCGTGGAGTGCCAGGACAGACGGGAACTCCTCCTTGCCGCCGAAGCCGCCGCCGGTCTCCTCCTGGATCACTCGCGCCTGCACCGAGGTCAGCTGCAGCGCTCGCTTCAGCGCGTTATGGACGTAATACGGGCACTGCATCGAGCCGTGGATGACGATCCCACCGTCCTCGCCGGGGACGGCGATCATCGCGTTGTTCTCGATGTAGAGCTGCTCCTGGTGCCCGACCCGGTACTCGCCCTCGAGGACGAGATCCGCCTCGGCGAAGGCGGCGGACGGGTCGCCGTGCTTGACGTCGTACTCCGCGAAGACGTGGTCGCTGAGCTCGGGATCGAACACGGGCTCGAGCGGCTCGGTCACCAGCCTGATGCGACCCCGGAGCCGGCGGAGCGTCTCGCGATCCGGCGCGGCCAGCAGGGCGACGGGCTCGGCGACGTGCCGGATCTCGCCCCCGATCGGCACGAGCAGCGGCTGGTCGTCCTTGATCGAGCTGACGATGTTCTCGCCCGGGATGTCCGCGGCGGTGGCGACGACCACCTTCGACCAGTCGACGTCCGGGTCGAGCTCGATCGCTCTGAGCGTCGCGCGCGCCTCGCTCGATCGGATGGTCGTGCCGAACCAGGCGCCCGGGAAGACGAGGTCGTCGGTGTACTTCGCGGCGCCGGTGAGCTTCGCCGGGCCCTCGCGCCGCAGCGGGAACCCGGACGCACGACCGGGCACGCGCTGGCCGGGATCGACGACGAGGGCGCGGTCGAGCACGTCCGTGCCGGGTGTCAGGGTCCGAGTGGGCATCGCGCCGAGCGTCCTCCGCCTCGAGGTCTCCGATCGCTGCTCCGAGACTACCAGCCGCCGAGCGGCCCGGTCAGCGGGTCGTCATTCGGCGGGGCCGCGCTTGACCCAGACGTCGTAGGTGAAGAGCTCGCGGAAGCCCAGCCGCCGGTAGATGCCGTACCCGAGGTCGCTCGCCTGGAGCACCCCGATCCGAAACCCGGTGGATGCAGCCGCCCGCAGCGCCGCGATCGTGAGGGCGCGGCCGTAGCCGTGGCCGCGGTGCGCGGCGAGCGTCGAGATCGCGTAGAGGCCCGCGACGCCGGCGCCGATGCAGACGCGTGACGTCGCCACGACCCTGCCGTCAACCCGACCGATCCATCGCAGGGGGACGGGCTCGCCCGGGAAGCGCAGGGGGATCTCGCGCTGCCACGCCGCGAGCGTCTCGCGCTGCGTCGGCGTGTAGTCGCCACCGGTGTACTCGAGCCAGTCCGCGGCGATCACCTCGAGGAACTCGTCGAGCGTGGCCGGGTCGGTCACGGGCACGACCTCGAGGCCCGACGGCGGTGCCTCCTCCAGCGGCACGTCCGCGAGATCGGCCGCCATCGCCGGCGCGTTGCCCTCCAGCGTGAGGCCGGCTCGCGCCAGTCGGGCACCGAGATCCGGCGGCCCGTCCGAGGGCGCGACCCACCACACGAAGCCGCTGCCCGCGCGCGCGTAGGCTTCGGCGAGCTCCGCGATCCGCCGGTCCGCGTCCTCCGGCGCGAACCGCGCGGAGAGGACGACGTTGCGGAAGGTGTCCGCGATCGGGGCGACGCCCCAGGCGACGTCCGGATCGAGATGCTGTTCCACCGGGATCTCGGAGTCCGTGATCCGGTTGGCGATCTGGTCCGCCTCGATCGCCGCGATGAGCGCGACGTCGGACGTGTCGGTGCGGGGCTCCAGGATCGCCATGCGGGTCAGTCGCGACCGCGGCGGAGGCCGCGTCCCGGCGTCGCGCCGGTCGGCTTTCCGTCCTCGACCGTGAACTGCCCATCGACCAGGACGTGCGCGATCCCGTCCGGGGCCCGGCGCGGCTCGTCGTACGTGGCGTTCGACCGGACGGTCGCCGGATCGAAGATGACGAGGTCGGCGATCGCGCCGTCGACGATCCGGCCGCGGTGCTTCAGCCCGAGGCGGTCCGCCGGCATGGACGTCATCTTCGCCACCGCGCCCTCGAGCGTCAGCACCGCCTCGTCGCGGACGAACTGCCCGAGGATCCGTGGGTAGGAGCCGTAGGTGCGCGGCGAGGGCTTCCAGCCCACGAACGTCGAGTCGGTCCCGACCATCGCCCAGGGGTGCTGGTAGAACCGCCGGATTCCGTCCGTGTGCGGGCCCGGCGTCACCTGGTTCAGGTGGAGGTCCTCCTCGAGCAGCAGGTCGCAGAGGCGATCGACGAGGTCGCTGCCATCGTCGGCGCAGATCTGGCCGAGCGTGCGGCCCTCGCAGTGGCGGTTGGCAGGGTTCTCGAATGCCCCGAGCCGGATGTCGGCGATCCCGCCCGCGCCGGCGTAGAGCACGCCGCGGGCCTGGAGGTCATCGCGGACCTGTGCCCGCACCTGCCGGTCGGCGAGCCGCTCCTTCGTCTTCGCCGGGCCGCCTTCCTGGACCCAGGTCGGGATCGTGATGAGGAGGCGCGTGGAGGCCCACTCGTAGGGATAGGCGTCGAAGGTCACGTCCAGCCCCTCGGCCCGCGCGTCGTCGACGAGCTGGAGCATCTCCTCCGGCGGGCCCGGGAAGGTGGCCCGATGGTAGAAGTGGGTGATGTGGGCCGGGGAGCTCCCACGCCGCCCGATGGCGATCGCCTCGCGGAACGGATCCAGGAAGCGGTCACCGAGCGTGTAGCGAACGTGGGTGTGGTAGATGCCGTGGAGCTTTGCGGCCTCGGAGGCGAGATTCGCCAGCTCCGCCGTCGATGCATACGAGCCCGGCGGGTAGTCGAGGCCGGTCGAGAGCCCAAATGCGCCCTCCTCCATGGCCTCGCGCAGCATCGAGCGCATCTCGGCCATGTCGGCCTCGCGCGGCTCGACGGCGTCCCAGCCCGTGGTCGCGAGTCGCAGCGCCGAGTTGCCCACGAGGAACGCCACGTTGACGCCGGCGCCGGCATCGAACCGCTCCAGGTACTGCTCCACCGACGCCCAGTCGAACTCGATCCCGGGATGGCCGTCGAGGCCGGCGTTCATCTCGACCAGCTCGCGCATGTGCGCGGCGAGCCGGATCGGCGCGTAGGACAGCCCGTCGACACCGACGACCTCGGTCGTCACGCCCTGCGCCACCTTGGCCTCGTGGACCGGGTTGGCGAGGAGCACCAGCCCGGAATGGCTGTGGAGGTCGATGAACCCAGGCGCGACGACCTTGCCTCGGGCGTCGAGCCGGCGCCGCGACCGCCCGATGGCAGCCTCGATCGCGGCGTCATCCCGTAGGACGACGAGTGTCGCGCTGGCCCCGCCCCACCGCCGCGTGACGCCGACGGCTGCCTCGTAGCGCGGGCCGCCCGTCCCGTCGACGACGGTCGCGCCGGTGATCAGGAGCTCGTAGTCGCTCTCATCCGTCGTCATCCCGCGCATCTTGGCAGGACGCGGGCAAGCGAGGATGGGACGAGCCTTCCCGGGAGGCACGCCGTCGGGGTGCGGTCACGGCTCCGCGATGGAGCCGCACGCGAGGACGAACATCGGGCCCGAGGAGGCGTAGTGGTTCTCCTTCGTCGGTGTGACATTGGCTGCCCAGACGCCACCACCAAGCTTGTAGTCGCGGCCGGTGACGGCGACCACGACGCCCCCGCGGTCGAGCACCGCGACCTCGGCGCCGGCGCGCCGACCCGTGAAGCCCGGTTGCCACATCACCGGAACCGCTTTCAGGCCTCGGACGTGAACGTCGTCCCGCTCTCGGGATCGGCATTGAGCCGCCCCACGACGTGGTCCGCGTAGCAGTCGCCGGACACGGCGGACGATCGAACCGCGGCCGCGTGCCGCTTCCTCGCGGCGCCGCGGCGGACGACCAGCGCGCCCGGGAGCGGGTGCTAGCCTCCGCCGCGATGCGCCTCCCGGATCGACCGCCGTTCGTGCTGCGCGCGCGCGTCCTGAGCCCGCTCGCGGCCGGCGGCACCGCGGACTTCCCGGACGGGATCGTGAGCGTCGATGCGGCTGGCTCGATCGTCTGGGTCGGCGCGGCGGAGGACTGGCCAGCCCGGCTTCCCGACGAGGCCCAGGTCGACGGCGCGCGCACCGCCGAGGACCTAGAGCTCGACGAGCCGATCGACCTTCGACCGCTCGTCTTGCTGCCCGGCATGGTCGATCTGCACGCCCACCTGCCGCAGCTGCCCAATGCCGGGCTCGGTGCCGGGCTGGACCTCCTGACCTGGCTCGATCGCTACATCTTCCCGCTGGAGCGGCGGTTCGATCAGGCGGAGGACGCGGAGCGTCTCGCCCCCGCCGCGTTCCGGACATTCGCCGCCGCGGGAACGACCACGCTCCTCGCCTACGGCGCCGTCTACAAGGCCTCGATGGAGGGTGCATTCCGGGCCGCGGAGGAGCACGGCATCCGGGCGATCCTCGGCAAGGTGATGATGGATCGCATCACCTACGACGAGACGATCGACCGTTCGACGATCCTGGACCGATCGCTGCGGGAGTCGGAGGAGCTGATCGGCCGCTGGCACGGCGCCGACGGCGGACGCCTCGGCTACGCGGTCACGCCGCGCTTCGCGATCTCGTGCTCGGAGGACATGCTCCGCGAGTCGGCCGCGCTCGCGGCGCGGAGTGGCGCCTGGTGGCAGACCCACGTCTCGGAGGACCCGGGCGAGATCCAGGAGGTCGCGCGCCTCTTCCCGGGCTCCCGGGACTATGTCGATGTCTACGACCGGGCCGGCGGCCTCGGTGCCATGACGGTCCTCGCGCATGCCGTTCACCTGAGCGACCGCGAGCTCGCGCGCCTCGTCGAGACGGACACGCGCGTGGCCCATTGCCCATCCTCGAACCTGTTCCTGGCCTCCGGGATCATGCCCCTGGCCCGTTACCTGGAGTCCGGCCTGGGGGTCGGGCTGGGGTCGGACGTCGCGGGCGGCCCGGACCAGTCGATCTTCGAGGTGATGAAGATCGGCGCCTACGCGCAGGCGGCGCTCCACACGGTCGCCGGCGATAGACGGCCGGTGCTCGGGCCGCTCGAGTGGCTGCGTCTCGGAACGCTCGACGGGGCGCGGGCGCTCGGCCTGGACGGCGCCATCGGGTCGATCGAGACCGGCAAGCAGGCCGACCTCATCGCCGTCGACCCGCGCCTCACCGCCGCCCGCCGCGACCTCCCCTACGACCCCGCGATGGTCGAGCCGCAGGAGGTGATGAGCCGCCTGATCTTCCGGGCGCACCCCGACATGGTCAGGGGCGCCTGGGTCCGCGGCCGCCGCCTCGAGGGGCCTGCCGAGGCCTGAGCTGCGGCTTTCGCGGCAGCCTGAGCCGCGACATTCGCCGCGGTCCTCGCGGCAGCCTGAGCCGCCAACTGACCCGCGG
>JAICVI010000150.1 GCA_025935415.1 Chloroflexota bacterium | reverse complement strand
TCGCCGCTGACCCGCACTCCGTCGTCGTTCGTCTCGACGATCGCGCTGCCGGACGTCGATCGCCAGGTCACGCTCGAGATGCGGGTGACGTGGCGAGACCGTTGCTACTCATATACGGCGACGGGCACCGGTGCATTCACCCTCGTGAGCGCTGAAACTGTGGGCGATTGTGCCCTGACGCAGGAGGCGATCGGGCCACAGCTCCGCGGTCTGTTGGCAGCGCCGCTCGCCATTGGGGCGGCGCGGGCGCGTCTCGTCCCTGGCTACATCCACGCGACGTACTACGAGCTGCCTGGTGGCGACGGGCCGTACCCGCTCGCCGTTTTCGATCCCAAGGCGTCGCCGGCTCTGGCGAGACCCGGCGGATCGATCGACATTCGGTGGCTCGGCGACGATGTTCGTCTTCGAACCTATGACGGCGAGGACGTCGAGTGGTACCGGCGCCGAGCCGTCGTCGAATACATGGCGCGTGGTGGCCTCTACGGGCCAGACAACCCCGAGCCGGCTGTGGTCTCCCGGTCGAAGCTCAACACCCGCAGCGACGGATCCTTCTGGACCCGGGCGCCGAGTGAGCCGGGACACTACGTTGCTGCGATGCGGCTGCGGTTCGATACCGCCTGCTACGACGGAGGCGCCATGGCCGGCATCGGAGTCAACGTCCAGTAACGCGGCCATCACGCTCCGGGGGTAGGCTCGGTACCTGCGCAGGAGGCCCCGACATGCAGATCACCGAAGCCCCGATCCACGCCAGCCTTGCCGCCGTCGATCTCGCCAGGGCGAGGGCCTGGTACTCGGAGCATCTCGGCTGGGAGCCGGTCCGCGAGCCCGACGGCGCGCTCGTCTACGAGGTCCTGGGGTCCAACTTCACGCTGTTCACGACGCCGAACGCGGGCACCGCGAAGAACACCGTCATGAACTGGAACGTCCCGGACGTCTCGACTGAGGTCGATCGCCTCCGATCGAAGGGCGTGACATTCGAGGAGTACGACTTCGGCGAGTTCAAGACCGTCGATGGCGTGATGGCCGATCCGGAGGGCGGCAAGAGCGCCTGGCTCAAGGACTCGGAGGGCAACATCATCGGCCTGACGAGCTCACCGCGGGACACCCGGCCGCCATCGCTGAGCCCGATGATCGCGGCCTCCGACCTCGCCCGAGCGAAGGCCTGGTACGCCGACAAGCTCGGATTCCAGCCGATGTTCGAGATGGAAGGGGTCGTGATCGGCTACCCCTCCGGCTCGACGACGTTCAGCGTCTACAGGACGGACTTCGCCGGGTCCGCAAAGAACACGGTCGCGGCGTGGCAGCTCACGGGAATCGCCGACGAGGTCGCGCGCCTGCGCGGGCGCGGCATCGCGTTCGAGGACTATGACTTCGGCGATGGCGACGCGACCGTCGACGGCATCCTGTCGGACGAGAAGGGACCCGTGAATGCCTGGTTCCGCGACTCCGAGGGCAACAGCCTGGTGTTGATCGAGGATCGCCGCTGACGGCCGTCGACGCGTCCGGATGTAGATTCGACAGGTGATCTCCCCCAATCCCGGACCGAACGGGCACGTCTACATCGTCAGTGCGGCACGGACGCCGATCGGCAAGTTCGGCGGCGCACTCTCGACGGTCCCCGCCGTTGATCTCGGCGCGACCGCGATCTCGGCCGCCGTGGAGCGTGGCCTTCCGCCCGAGGCGACCATCGACGAGGTGCTGATGGGCCAGGTGCTGCAGGCCGGCGTCGGCCAGGCACCGGCCCGGCAGGCACTGCTGAAGGCCGGCCTCCCGGACACGACCCCGGCGACGACGATCAACCGGGTCTGTGGCTCGGGCCTGAAGTCGATCATGCTCGCCGCGGCGGAGATCAAGGCCGGCGATGCCGAGCTCGTCGTCGCGGGCGGCATGGAATCCATGAACCAGGCGCCCTTCCTCCTGCCCGGCGCGCGCTTCGGGCTGCGGCTTGGCGACGCGAAGCTCATCGACGCGACGGTCCACGACGGCCTGTGGTGCTCGGTCGAGGCGTGCCACATGGGCACCCATGCGGAACGGGTCGCGATCAAGGACCACGTCAGCCGCGAGGATCAGGACGCGTTCTCGCTGCAGAGCCACCAGCGGGCCCTCGCCGCGCAGGACGCGGGTCGATTCGACGCCGAGATGGCACCGGTCACGGTCAAGGCCAAAGGCGGCGAGACGGTCGTCTCGGCCGACGAGGGCCCCCGTCGCGACACCTCCCTCGAGGCCCTCGGGAAGCTCAAGCCCGTCTTCGACCTGCCGACCGGCGCAGATCGCGGTGACGCGACGTCCGGCACCGTCACCGCCGGCAACGCGCCCGGCATCACCGACGGCGCGGCGGCGACGGTCGTCGCGAGCGAGCGCGCAGTCGAGGAGCTGGGTCTCAAGCCGATGGCCCGCCTGATCGGCTACGCCCAGGCCGAGGTCGCGCCGAAGTGGCTGTTCCTCGCTCCCGTGCAGGGCGTCCGGCGCCTCCTCGAGAAGCTCGACATGACGATCGGCGACTTCGACCTCATCGAGATCAACGAGGCGTTCGCGGCGCAGACGCTCGCCGACGGGCGGGAGCTCGGCTTCGACTGGGACAAGGTCAACGTCAACGGTGGCGCGATTGCACTCGGGCATCCCATTGGCGCGAGCGGGGCGCGGATCGTCGCGACGCTGCTCCACGAGCTGCGGCGGCGCGAGGGCCGCTACGGGCTGGCCACCCTGTGCCTCGGTGGTGGCGGGTCGGTCGCCGCAGCCTTCGAGCGCATCCAGGGCTGATCGGCTGGAACCACCGATGCGCGTCGCGGTGTTCGGGGCCGGCGCCGTCGGCTCGTACCTCGGCAGCTGCCTCGCCGCCGCTCGCGCGAACGTCCACCTCGTCGCGCGCGGGGCGCACCTCGCGGCGTTGCGGGACAACGGGCTGACGCTGATCACCTCCGACGGCATCCGCCGCTTTCCGGTCTGGGCGACCGACAACCCCGCGTCGATCGGACCGGTCGACGTGGTCCTGTTCTGCGTCAAGTCGTACGACACCGATGCGGCGGTAGCGCAGCTCGCGCCACTGGTCGGGCCGTCGACATACGTCGTCTCGATCCAGAACGGGATCGACAACGAGCCGAAGATCGCGGCCGCCATCGGCGCGGAGCACGTGGTCGGCGCCGCGGCGTACATCCTCGCGTCGATCGAATCGCCGGGCGTGGTGCGCAGCGGCCCCGCCAGGCTCGTCGTCGGCGAGCTTCGCGATGGCCCGCCGAGCGAGCGCGTCCGCGCCTTCGTCGAGCTGGCGCGGATCGGCGGCATCGATGCCAGCGCCACGAGCGACATCCGCCGGGCCAAATGGGAGAAGTACGTCCTGCTCGTGGCCTTCTCCGCCGTCACGGCGGCGACGCAACTGACCGTGGGGCCGATCCGGCTGTCCCACGCAGCCTCGACGATGCTTCGCGGGATCATGCAGGAGGCCTGGTCGGTCGGCCGCGCCCTCGGTGTGCCGCTGTCGAACGACCTCGTCGATCGGCAGCACCGCATCGTGCTCTCCCAGCCCGACGACGAGGGGACGTCGCTGCGACATGACCTCCTGATCGGCCACCGCATGGAGCTGGATGCGCTGCAGGGCGCCCTGCGACGCCTCGGCCGGCAGACGGGCGTCCCGACGCCCTGGACGGACGCGGCCTACGCGATCCTGGAACCGTGGGCGATCCGCAACGAGAACCGCGCCGAGGTCGCCGCCCACGAGCTCGCGAGGTCGTGAGCGCGAAGTCCACGATCGGGCCCTTCGCGGTCGAGCCGCCGCGGGAGCGCCCCGACAGCCCGCCACCGAGCTATGGCGTGCCGCGGGAGGGCGGCGACTTCGTCGAGTGGTCGACGATCATCGATCGCCTGACTGACGCGCCCGGCTACTGGATCGCGACCGTCATGCCGAATGGCACGCCGCACGTCGTGCCGGTGTGGGGGATCCTGTTCGAGGGCGACCTGTTCCTCGAGACGGGCTCGCCGGCCACGGTGAAGAACCGGAACCTCAAGGCGAATCCGAACGTGGTCGTCCATCTCGATGGCGTCGACGACGCGATCATCGTCCGCGGCGTTGCCGAGCGCGTCCCCGCGGATCCGGCTTTCCGCGCGCGCCTCGCCGCGGCCATGAAGGGCAAGTACGGGGGCGAGGGCTCCGAATACGAGCCGGAGCCGGAGCGCTGGGACCTCGGGAGCGCGTGGCGAATCGCGCCGGAGTCCGTCCTCGCGTGGCGCGAGATGCCGACGGCGACCCGGTGGCGATTCCCGAAAGCCTGAAGCGCGCCGAGGCGAGGGAAGGCCCACGGTTCCCGGGCGTGCGTATGCTGCGGCCATGACGGACATCCTCGAGAAGGCCAAGGCCGCGCTGCCGACCGCGCCGAAGACCTACCAGCTGTTCATCGCCGGCGAGTGGGTCGACTCGGTCAGTGGCGAGACGTTCGAGAGCCTGAACCCGGCCGATCGGCGCGACGTCGTCGGGCGGTTCCAGGCGGGCACGAAGGCAGACACGGGAATGGCGATTCGCGCCGCCGAGATGGCCCTGCCGCGCTGGAAGGCCACACCCGCCCCGAAGCGCGGCGAGATCCTGTATCGCTTCGGGCATCTGATGGCCGACAACAAGGAGCGCCTCGCCCGCGCCATGACGCGCGAGATGGGCAAGGTGCTCGCGGAGGCACGCGGCGATGTCCAGGAAGGCATTGACATCGCGTTTCTGATGGCCGGCGAGGGCCGCCGGATGTTTGGCGACACGGTGCCGTCGGAGCTGCCGGACAAGTGGGCGATGTCCATCCGCCAGCCGATCGGCGTGGTCGGGATCATCACGCCCTGGAACTTCCCGATGGCCATTCCGTGCTGGAAGATGATGCCGGCGCTCGTCACCGGGAACACGGTCGTGTTCAAGCCCGCGAGCGACACGCCGCACTGCGCCACGCTGCTGGTGGAGCTCATGGCCGAGGCCGGCTTCCCGGCGGGCGTCGTGAACCTCGTGACCGGCTCGGGGGGCGAGGTCGGCGACGCGATCGTCGATTCGCCCGACGTGCAGGTCATCTCGTTCACGGGCCACTCCTCGACCGGGAAGTCGATCGCGGAGCGGGCCGCGCGCCGCCTCAAGCGCGTGTCGCTGGAGCTCGGTGGCAAGAATGCCGTCGTCGTCCTGGCAGATGCCGATCTGGACCTCGCAACCGAGGGCATCCTGTGGTCGGCGTTCGGGACGACCGGCCAGCGCTGCACCGCTTGCTCGCGGGTGATCGTCGAAGAGTCCGTCGTCGAGCCGTTGCTCCAGAGGCTCGAGGCGCGGGCGTCGAGGCTCCGTCTGGGGTCGGGGCTGGACGAGAAGGTCGATGTCGGGCCGCTCATCAACCCGGCTGCGGTCGACAAGGTCGGGTCCTACATCGACGTCGGTCGAGCGGAGGGCGAGCTCGTGCTCGGTGGTGCGCGGGCGACCGACGGTGACCTCGAGCACGGGAACTTCTTCCGCCCGACGATCTTCAGCGGCGTCATGCCGATGGCGCGGA
>JAICVI010000031.1 GCA_025935415.1 Chloroflexota bacterium | reverse complement strand
CTCGCCGACGACGATCGACAGCAGGTTCGGCAGCCGATCGCGAGGATGGCCGGTGAGCTCGACCGCCTCCTCACCGAGCACCGCCGACCGCAGCCGGTCGCGCAGCCGCTTGACCCGCCTGGCAGTTCCCTCGCGCTCCGCGACGGCGAGCTCGAACGCGACCGAGAAGCCCACGGCGCCGGCGACGTCCTCCGTGCCCGCGCGGCGGTAGCGCTCCTGCGTGCCGCCCTGCTGCTGCGCGAGGATGTGCGTGCCCTTCTTGAGGTAGAGCGCACCGACGCCCTTGGGGCCATCGACCTTGTGGCTCGCGAGCGCGAGCAGGTCCACATCGAGCTCGTGGACGTCCAGTGGCAGCCACGCGGCGGCCGCGACCGCGTCGACCGCGAACAGGCAGTCCTTGGGTCCCTTCTCGCGCACGACCCCGGCGATCGCGGCGATCGGCTGGAGCGTGCCGACCTCGTTGTTCGCGAGCTGGATCGCGACCAGCGTCGTGCGCTCGTTGAGCGCCCCGGCGACGTGATCGGGGTCGACGCGACCGTAGCGATCGACGGGCAGCTCGACGATCTCGAAGCCGAACTTCTCGAGGTGCTGGAGCGGATGCAGGACGGCATGGTGCTCCACCGCGGTCGTCACGATCCTGTGGCCGCGGCCCTTCCCGGCCCAGGCCGCGCCCTTCAGGGCCAGGTTCAGCGCCTCCGTGCCGCCGCTGGTCAGGATGATCTCGCGCGGCCCCGCGCCGATCTGCGCCCCGATCCGCTCATGGGCCTCGTCGAGCGCCGCGCGGGCGCGCCGGCCGTAGGCGTGGGGCGAGCTCGGGTTGCCGAACTCGCCGCCGAGGAACGGCAGCATCGCCTCGAGCGCCTCGGGCCGCAGCGGCGTCGTGGCGGCGTGATCGAGGTAGATCGGCATCGCCGGATTGTAGGCGCGGCTCCGTTGGCTCCGGCCGATTGGCGCCCCTTCAACCGGGTGAACGAGCCGGAGCGTGCATCAAACGCAATCTCGCGACCGACGGGCCCGAGCCTTGCGGATCCCGCAGGTCGCTTTCCGCATCCTGCGCTCTGACGTGTGGCCTCCAGCCTCTCTGGGCAGCGAAACGGCTGCGCGCCGGAGGGGTGATTCGGCGCCGGAGGGGGCGATTCGACGCCGGCGGGGCGATTCGGCACCCGAGCCGCGATCCGGCGCCGGAGGGGCGGACTCGCGAACGGCCGGAGCCCCAACGTGGTCGAAAGATTGCATTGGATGCACGACCCGTCGAGGGCCGGAGTCTCAGCGGTCGCAACAATGCATTGGCTCCGTCGTGCGCACGGGGCGGAACGATGCAGGGCCTAGAGCACGATCAGCGAATTTCCTCCGGGATCCACGCCCGCCGCCAGCCGCTTCAACGCGACATTCCCGGGCACCTGGGTAAGCCACTCCCAGGCGGCACCCAGAGACGCAAGGACAGCTCGGTTGCCACGCGTCCGCTTGACGACGAGGATCACGCCGTCGACGTCGCCATCGCGGACCTTGAGGGCGATCCGCCGCTCCAGAGCCTGCCCGTCGCGGATGCGCGTCTCGGCCTCCACGCCATAACGCCACGCCGCCCCCGAGACGATGGCGTCCCAGGCGCGAAGGTCGAACGCCCGTCCTTGCGACCCCACGACCGGCACCTCGGTGGCCCAGGACAGCCGCGGGTGCAGGCGCCCACGCAACGCCGCGAGCAGCTCGAGCTGCGGCGTGTCTCGGAGAGGGCGCCCGCTCGGGTAGGCGCGAATGGACAGCTCGAGTCCGACTGCGGCGAGCAGGACCGACGCCTGTCGAATCGACAGGTCTGGCGAACGACCGTGCGCGATGCGTCCGACCTGTGCCGCCGAGAGGCCGACGTCCCTGGCGATCGATGCATAGCTGAGCCCCAGGGTCTGCGCGGCGTGATCGAGCTCCCGGCTCATCTCGCCCACGGCGGCCCGACCCCGAATCTCGCCCTGCACGACTGCACGCCGACGACCGGGCATCGTCGGAGCGTCGCAGACGCCGCTTATCCCACGCTCACCTCGGTCGAAACCGTGACGACCGACCTCGCTGCGCGAGGCGCGAATCGACGCTCCAGCCAGAGCGGGGTCTCCAGCCCGATCGCGAAGCGCGCCATCAGGGCTGTCGCGACGATCGCCACGATGATCCCCAGCAGCGCGCCCTCGAGCGGCTGGGCCCGGAAGCCGAAGACGCCGACCCCCCAGCCCACCACAACCCAGTGGGTGAAGTAGACCGCGATGACGTTCGCGCTCCAGCCGTACAGGAAGGTGAAGGCGCGATTCGCGCGGACGTGCCGGACCGCCAGGTCGCAGGCCCAGAGCCACACCAGCACCAGCCCGGTGATCGCGACGAAGTACGGCGGCGGCATGCGCCAGTAGGTGTTCACGTCGAACGACGGCGGCGCCACCACGAACAGCCCAATGCCGACGGCGCACAGGACCGCTCCCAGCAGCGCTCCACGCCGGAACACCCGGATCCGGCCGCGCGCATCGCCGGCTCGCGCCATCACGGCACCGTAGCCCGCGCCCACGAGCGGGAAGGCGATCCATGGGATGACCGCGTAGTAGACGTTCGGCGCGCCCCCGAGCACGGGCGTCAGCGGGCCGTCGAGCAACGGCGTTCCGAACTCCAGACCGCGAAGGAAGGGGCCGGCGAGCACGACCGCGGCTGCAAGGGTCACCCACACCCAGCCGGGCCTCCGCGTCACCACACGCAACCCGGCGAGGGCGATCAGCGAGAGCCCGGCCATGTGGTGGACGTCGACGGCCGTCGCCAGCCACGGGAGCGTGAACGGCGCGATCTGCTCCGGCGTCACGAGCCTCGCCTCCAACCCGAGATACGCCGGGATGACGCCACGCAGGAAATTCAGGAGGTAGCCGAGCCAGAAGAGCCACAGCCCGCGGATGGCGAGCGACGAGAACGACGTCCGGGAGGAGAACGCGAGCGAGGCGCCCATGAGGAACATGAAGACCGGCGCCGCGGTCGGGCCGCCGAGGAAGCTGATGACCTGGCCGATGGGGGTGGTCCACGTCTCGGGCGCGCCCCAGTGCCAGAGCACGTGCACGCCGATCATGAAGACGATCGCGAGGCCCCGCGCCAGGTCGAACGCTCGAACCCGCTCGACCTTCGCAAGGCCGGTGACGGCGTCTGGGGTGGGTGTCGAGAGGCCGGCCGCCTGCATGGCCGGCGATTGTACGGATCGGGAAAACCCGGCCGCGTCGCCGAGGCGTGGCGACCGTATCGAATGGGGCGCGCGACCTACCCCGCGGCAGCCTCGGCGCGTTCCCGGTCGTAGGCCCGGCCGCGCTCCCGCTCCCGCTCGTGCTTCGGGAGCATCCGCTTCCGCAACCGGATGGATGACGGCGTCACCTCGACCAGCTCGTCCTCGGCGATGAACTCCAGGGCCGCCTCCAGGGTGAGCGGGCGCGGCGGGGTCAGACGGAGCGCCTCGTCGTGGGCGTGGGTCCGGATGTTGGTGAGCTTCTTCTCCTTCGTCGGGTTGACGTCCATGTCGCCGGAGCGGCTGTTCTCGCCGACGATCATCCCCTCGTACACATCGACCCCGGAGCCGATGAACAGCTCGGCGCGCTCCTGGAGGTTGAACAGGCCGTAGGCGTTCGACGTGCCGGCCCGGTCGCTGACGAGCACCCCCGAGGTCCGATGCGTGACCTCGCCGGCCCATGGTCCGTACCCCTCGCCGATCTGGTGGAGGAGGGCCGTGCCACGGGTCTCCGTGAGGAGCTGCCCGCGATAGCCGATCAGCCCGCGAACCGGCAGCACGTACTCGAGCCGGACGCGGCCGTCGGCGTCGGTCGTCATCTGCTCGAGGCGGCCCTTGCGGCCGGCGAGGGCCTGCTGCACGCCGCCGATGAACTCGGGCGGGATGTCGACGGTGATGCGCTCGTACGGCTCCTGCACGCCATCGGCGGTCTCGCGGAGGATGACCTCCGGGCGCGAGGCGGTCAGCTCGAAGCCCTCGCGCCGCATCTGCTCGATGAGGACGGCCAGCTGGAGCTCGCCCCGGCCGCGAACCTCGAACGTGTCCCCGGTCGATGTCGGGTAGACCTCGATCGAGACGTTGCCGAGGATCTCCCGGTCGAGGCGGGCCTTGATCTGGCGGCTCGTGACGTACTTGCCGTCGCGGCCGGAGAGCGGCGAGGTGTTCACGCCGAAGGTCATCCGGAGCGTCGGCGCATCCACGTCCAGGCGGGCGAGCGGCCGCGGGTCGCCGGGATCCGTGATCGTGTCGCCGATCGTGACGTCGGGCAGGCCGGCGACGCTGACGATGTCGCCCGGGCCAGCCTCCTCGATGTCGACCCGGTCGATGCCCTTGGCGGTCTGGAGCGCCGTCACGCTGCCGTTGAGGGTCACGGTGCGCCCGGGCTCGATCGCCCCGGCCGTGTCGTCTGCCTCCTCGCGAACCACGGTGATGCGCTGGCCGACCTTGATCGTGCCGTTGCGGATGCGGCCGACCGCCATCCGGCCGACGTAATCGTTGGCGCTGAGGTTGGTCACGAGCAGCCGGAGGGGATGCCCGGGCTCGAATCGCGGCGGCGGGGTCACCTCGACGAGGACGTCGAGCAGCGGCCGCAGATCCTCGCCGGGCTGCTCGAGGTTCGCCGTCGCCGTGCCGGCCTTGGCGTTGGTGTACAGGACCGGGAAGTCGATCTGGTCGTCGTCAGCGCCGAGATCGATGAAGAGCTCGTAGACGGCGTCGAGGACCTCGGCGGGCCGGGCGTCGCCGCGATCGATCTTGTTGAGCGCGACCACGACGGGGAGGCGACGGGCCATCGCCTTCTGGAGGACGTAGCGCGTCTGCGGCAGCGGACCCTCCGCCGCGTCCACGAGGAGCAGCACGGCGTCGACCATCAGGAGGCTGCGCTCGACCTCGCCGCCGAAGTCGGCGTGCCCCGGCGTGTCGACGATGTTCAGGCGGATGCCGTCGTAGTCGACGGTCGTCTGCTTCGCGAGGATCGTGATGCCCTTCTCGCGCTCGAGGTCGCCGGAGTCCAGGACGCGGTCCACGAGCAGCTCGTTCGCGCGGAAGGCGCCAGTCTGCCGGAGCATCGCGTCCACGAGCGTGGTCTTGCCGTGGTCCACGTGCGCCACGATGGCGAGATTCCGAAGGTGCTCGCGGACCTCCGATCCGTGCTGGATTCCGGCGGGATCGATGGGCGCGCGCGTCCGCAACTCGTCACTCATGGGCCGCGGGATTGTGCCACGGCAACGGACGAACCCCAGTTGCTCGGCGTCGTGGCCATGGGTTGCAGGCAGGGCGCGGCAGGCTGGGCGCCGCCGGCTGGACGGCGCCGGCTGGGCGCCGCCGGCTGGGCCCCGGCTGGGCGCCGATCGCTCAGCGATATCAATCTCGCAGCGATCGCCCCTGGCGGACTCGTCCGGCTGGCGCGGCAGCTGGACGGCGCCGGCTGGGCCCCGGCTGGGCGCCGCCGGCTGGGCGCCGATCGCTCAGCGATATCAATCTCGCAGCGATCGCCCCTGGCGGGCGCGTCCCGATCCTCGTGGACGATGAATTGGTCCATTTGATTTCCCACGCCGATACCAATGCCGGCTCGTGACGTCTGCCGGGGCCGACTGATACCCGTGGCTGATCGCGGGATAACTCGCGGGTAAGCCCGCGGCCGCAACATCGATCCATGGCAGCAATCCATCGAGGAATCCACGCGGCGCGCGAGCGCGCGGATCGAACCCTGCGGGAGCTTGGGCGGGACCTCCGCACAGCACGGGTCACACGAGGCCTGAGCCAACGCGTGGTCGGCGCCGCGGCCGCGCTGACGCAGTCGCAGGTTTCTGAGATCGAGCGGGGACGGTATCCAGGCGTCTCGATCGACGCCCTCTCGCGCCACGCCGTTGCCGTGGGGCTGGACCTGTCCGTCCGGTTGTTTCCGGGCGGCGAGCCGATCCGGGACCGGGCGCACGCCGCGTTGCTGGAACGGTTTCGGAAGGCCGTCGGCGAGGGCTGGGAGTGGGCCGCGGAGGTCCCGCTGCCGATCCGCGGCGACAAGCGCGCATGGGATCGGAGGTTGCAAGGCGCGGGAGTCGCGATCGGAATCGAAGCCGAGACCCGGCCGACCGACATGCAGGAGGTCCAGCGCCGCCTCGGACGCAAGAAGCGCGATGGCGACATCGATCGGCTGATCCTTGTCCTGCCGAACAGCGAGTGGTGCCGGCGCCTCCTGCGGCTGAACGACCTCGAGACGACCTTTCCGGTGCCGGGAAGAATCGCGCTTCGTGCTCTCCAGGAAGGCCGCGACCCCGGCGGCGACGCGTTGATCCTGATCTAGGGGACAGGTGCGAAATTCAGAACAGGTGCCAGCACTGGGCGCGAGAGGGCGGCGAGAGGGCGGCGAGAGGGCGGGCGCGCGGTCGCCGGGGGCGAGGTGTCGGTGCGCGCGAGTCGCGACGGCCAGTGGTGGCGCGGGTGCGAGGTGTTGGTGGGCGGTGAGCCGGGTCGCCCTACCAGGTGCAGGTAACGGGGGCTGCGTCCTGGCGAAAGATCCCCAGGTGGACGTACGAGGCCTTGATCGAGAGGGGCTGCGGATCCGGGGGGAGGTCCTGCGCCCGCTCGAGCGTCATTACGAGGTGGCCGGGCTCGTAGCCGCGCTCGAGGAGCTCGACACCCCAGTGCCAGGAGCCGCGCGACTCGGCGGCGACCGCCTCCGCCATCGGCTGGCTCGGGACGCCGAAGCGGCCGGAATGGAGCCCGGGGATCGTGTCCGGCGTCGGGCCGATCAGGTACAGCGGGCGGCCCTGGGCGTCGTCGCCATCCCAGTCGAGCACGATCGCGTCGAGCCCATCCGGCAGCGGCGACGAGCTCGTCCACGACCAGTCGTAGGTGATCGTGATCGACTCGGGGATGTTCCCCGACGCATCCTTCTGGCCGCAGTCGACCGCCATCGACGTGTGCAGGTCCGCGGCCCGGACGTCCAGCGCTCCACCCCAGTCGAACAGCGGCTGCGAGAACAGCATCACCGCGCTCAGGCCAACGGCGCCTCCAACCGCGCCGAGGCCTCGTCCGCGCAGCGCCGGCAGCGATTCCGATTGCGGCTTCGCCAGGAGCGCCCAGATCGCGATGACGACATCGAACGGAACGCGCATCCGGCCGTCGAGGATCACGGCCACGAAGTGGTACGCGCCGGCGAGCGCGATCACGGCGAGGAGCGGCCGCACGACGGCGACGGCCCACGGGCGCCATCGATCGAGGCCGCGGGCCTCCACGAGGAAGAGCGCGACCAGGAGCGCCGAGGCCACGTTGAACGAGACCGTCCACAGGCGCGCGGTCGGAATCGCGGACGGGAAGAGCGCCAGGACCACGCCAAACCCGTTGAGGAGGGCGAGGATCTTGAGCCCGAGCGAGGCCCGGCCCTCCAGCGAATCGGAGTCGGGCGGCTCGATCTCAAGCGGCGGTCGGACGAAGGTCACGCGAACGCCATCCGGGCGCGGTCGCGAATCCGGCCGATCGGAAGCGTCGCCGCCCCGATGCCGGCGATGACGAGCGAGACGCCGAGGAGCTGCTCGATCGACGGCTGCTCGTCGAGCAGGATCCTGGCGAGGACCACCGTCGCGACCGGCTGCGCCAAGAGGATGATCGAGACGAGCGCGGCCGGCAGTCGCGGCAGCGAGATCGAGATCACCAGGTAGCCGATCGATTGCGAGGTGATGCCGACCACGACGAGCCAGCCATGGCTCGGCCAGGCCGGGACGGGATCGAGCTCGCCCAGGAAGAGGCCCACGATGATCGCAACGACCGCAGTCGAGGCGGTCGAGATGGCCACGGGGCCGGCGGGACGGCGAAGGTCATTCGAACCCCTGCGGATGATGAGGAGATAGCCCGCGTAGCAGAGCGCCGTGAACACCCCGAGCGTGACACCGAGCGGCGGATTTGCCCCGTATGCGCCCGTCCCGACGATCCCGGAGATGAGAATCACGCCTCCGAGGACGATCGGCAGGGCGTAGAGCACCGGGCGTGGCGGCTTTTCGCCGAACGCCGCCCAGGCGGCGAGCCCGACGACCAGCACCTGCAGGTTCCCGAGCACGGTGGCGAGACCCGCCCCGACCGCGTCGACGGCGTGGTGCCACGACAGGAGGTCGCCCGCGAAGAACACGCCGGCGAGGATCGCGAGCCAGATTGCCCGCCTCGGGAGCGGGCCGTAGCGGCGATGCTCCAGGTAGCCCACGAGCGCGAGGATCGGCAGGCCGTACAGGCAGCGGAAGGTGGTCGCCGTGGCGGGCGTCACCTCGGCGAAGCGGTAGAAGATGCCCGAGAAGGCGATGCACATCGCGCCCACCAGGGCCGCGAGTCGCGGTCGCCGCGCGATCGGCTCCAGGAATCCGAGGGACGCGGTGGCAGGCGCCGCGCCGTCGACGGCGTCGCCGCTCAGGCGGGGCGCTCCGAGGCGGGGCGCTCCGGGGCCGCCGAGGTGGGGCGCTCCGGGGCTGGGCGCTCCGGGGCGACCGCTGTCGCCGTGACGACCGACGGGGTGGCACCGGACGCGATGGCCTCGGACGCCGCAGGTGCGCGCTTGCCGACGAACCTGAGACCGAGCTCCTCGAGCTGCTCGGGCTCCGGGCGCGAAGGCGCCTCGAGCATGAGGTCGGTCCCGGACTGCGTCTTCGGGAACGCCATGACCTCGCGGATGTTGACCTGGTTCGAGAACAGCGCGGCCCAGCGGTCGATGCCGATCGCGATCCCGCCGTGAGGCGGCGCGCCGTAGCCGAACGCCTCCAGCATCGCGCCGAACTTCTCGCGCATGTCCTCCAGCGTGTGGCCCTGCAGAGCGAAGCTTTTCTCCAGCAGGTCCCCCCGCCAGATTCGCACCGAGCCGCCACCGAGCTCCCAGCCGTTCAGCACGACGTCGTACTGCATCGCCCGGGCCCTCCCGGCGGGATCGCGCGGCGAGGGCCGATACGGGTCGCCGGAGGCGGTCACCAGCAGCTCCTCGTCCTCCGGCACGACCCCGGAGAAGGGATTGTGGGTCGCGTGCCAGCGCTCGTTCTCCGCGTCCCACTCGTACATCGGGAAGCGTGTGATCCACTCGTAGGAGAGGACGTTCGTGTCCGCGAGCCCGAGCTTCGTGCCGAGGTCGGTGCGGAGCTTCCCGAGCACCTCGTTCGCGACCTTGGCCGTATCGGCCACGATGAGCACGAGATCGCCCGGTGCGGCACCGGCAGCCGTGACAACGCGCTCGGCGCCATCCTCGCCGAGGAACTTCGCGATCGGCCCTTTGACCGTACCCGCGTCGTCGACCGCGAGGTGAGCCAGGCCGCCCGCGCCGTAGCGGCGGGCCGCTTCCGTGAGCTCGTCGATCTCGCGGCGGGAGGCACCGCCCATCCCCGGCACGACAATCGCCTTCACCACACCGTCGCCGGCGAGCGTCTCGTCGAACACGCGGAAGCCGGAAGAGGGCTTGCCCTCCCCGTCGGTCAGCGCGGGAGCGAGATTCACCATCTCCAGCCCGAATCGCAGGTCCGGCTTGTCGGTGCCGTAGCGGTCCATGGCTTCCGCGTAGGTGAGCCGCGGGAACGGCGCCTTGAGGATCGGCCGATCGGGCACGACGGCCTGCGACACCTCGATGATCATCGCCTCGACGAAGCGCATGACCGCTTCCTCGTCGACGAAGCTCATCTCGAGGTCGAGCTGCGTGAACTCGGGCTGGCGGTCGCCGCGGAGGTCCTCGTCGCGGAAGCAGCGGGCGATCTGGTAGTAGCGATCGATCCCCGCGACCATCAGCAGCTGCTTGAGCTGCTGCGGCGACTGCGGCAGCGCGTAGACCTCGCCGGGCCGCAACCGCGACGGCACCAGGAAGTCGCGAGCGCCCTCCGGCGTGGCCTTCACGAGGTCCGGGGTCTCGACCTCCACGAATCCAGCCTTCTGGTGGGCGGCGTGAATCGCATGGACGAGCTTGCTGCGCAGAACGAGGCGGTTCGCGATCGCGGGCCGCCGAAGGTCGAGGTAGCGGTACTTCAGCCGCAGCGACTCGTCGATCTGGGCGTCCGGGTCGTTCACGTAGAACGGCGGCGTCTTCGACTCGTTCAGGATCGCCACGCTCGTCGCCTGGAGCTCGACCTCGCCGGTCGGGAGGCGCTTGTTCTCCGTGCCCGGGAGGCGCTTCGCGACCTTGCCCTCGACCGTGACCACGAACTCCGAGCGCACCCTGGACGCCGCGGCGTGGGCCTCCGGCGCATCCGTCCGGTCGATGACGACCTGGGTGATCCCGGCGCGGTCGCGGAGATCGAGGAAGATCAGGCCGCCCTGGTCGCGACGGCGGTTGACCCAGCCGGAGAGCCGGGCCGTTTCACCCTCGTCGATCGCGCGGAGCTCGCCGCACGTGTGCGTGCGGTAGGCGCTCGCGAAGGTGGTGGCGTCGGTGGGAGCGTCGATCGGCGGCATGGCCCGCGTATGGTATCGACGGAGGACGGAGTTCATGCTGAAGCCCCCGACATGACCGAGCGCCCGACCCTGCTGCTCCGCCGCCGCCGGCCGGCGGGCGAGCCCGGTACGCTCGAGCCCGGCCCGAACGCGGGCTTCGCGCTCCTGCACGGCTCGGGTGGCGCTGGCCGGGCGCTTCACGCTCTGGCCGCGCTGGGCCTCGCGTTCGACGATGTCGTCCAGTCGATCCATGACCCCGAAGTGGATATCGAGGCGATCGACCGACTCGACCTCGGTCGCCGCTTCTCCAGTGTGATCGTCGGGAGCCACCTCGTGAACACGCCCGATGAGGCCCTTCGGCGCGCCTGGCTGCGGGCGGCCTGGCGACACCTCGATCCCGCCGGCGACGCCCTGATCGAGCATCACCCGCTCGACTGGGCCGCGACCGCGGCAGACGAGCCAGCTGTTCCGGGAGGAGCACTCGGCATGGTCGACGTGCGGCGCGATCCGCCGTTCGTCTCCGCCGTCTCCGTCTTCGACGTCGGTGGGCGTGAGGTTCGCCAGCCCTTCACGGCTCGAGTCCTCAGCGACGCCGAGCTCGCGGACGAGCTGCGAGCCGCGGGACTTCAGGTTCGCCGGCGGCTCAGTCCGACATGGCTTCTGGCCGGTCGGCAGCGAGCCCGTGGCGATGCGAAATCGACGCACGCTGCAGCTCTCGGGCGAGATCGGCGAGCGCCACGGCGCGCTGCGTGCCCGCCTCGAGGTCCCGCAGCTGGACGTTCCCGCTCGCGAGCTCATCGCCCAGGATGACCGCGAAGTGGGCACCGTCGCGCGCCGCGGCCTCCAGCTGCTTGCCGAGCTTCCGCTGGCCCAGCTCCGCGCGCGCCGCCAGGCCCGCTGCCCGGAGATCCGTGGCGACCCGGAGCCGCGTGACGGTGTCGGCTGGATCCGATCCGACGACCACCCCGACCGGGGTCGGTTCCGGCGCATCGATGGCGCCCGCTCCCCCTTCCTGCTCACGAAGCGCCAGCAGCACGCGGTCCAGCCCCAGCCCGAACCCGATGCCGGGCGTCGGCCGGCCACCGAGCAGCTCGACCAGCCCGTCGTAGCGCCCGCCGCCGCCGAGGGCGGACTGCTGGCCCATCGCCCCGGCAGGAAAGATCTCGAACGCGGTTCGGGTGTAGTAGTCGAGGCCGCGAACCAACCGCGGCTCGAGCGTGTACGCCACCTCGAGGGCATCGAGGTGCTCGCGGACGGCCGCGAAGTGCGCGGCGCAGGCGTCACAGAGCCGATCGGTCACCTTGGGCGCAGCCGCGTTCAACGCGGCGATCGACTCGTCCTTCGAATCGAGGATCCGCAGCGCATTCCGCTCCAGCCGGGACCGCTCGAGCGGCGGCAGCTCGCCGACGTGCTCGCGGTAGTAGGCCGTGAGCTCCGCGACGTACGCCGGCCGGCACGCGGCGTCGCCGATCGAGTTCAGCAGGATCGTGAAGGCCTTGATCCCGGCCCGGCGATAGAACCTCGAAGCGAGCTCGATGATCTCGGCGTCGACGGCCGGCCCGGGATCGCCGATCGCCTCGACGTCGAACTGCCAGAACGATCGATACCGACCCGCTTGCGGACGGTCATAGCGGAACATCTCCGCGGTCATCGTCAGCTTCACGGGCTGCGGCCACGTCTGCATGCCGTGCTGCACGTAGGCCCGGACGATTCCCGCCGTCGGCTCGGGCCGAAGGGCCCAGCGCTCGCCATCCTCCTCGCGCGGGGCGAGCAGGAAGAGCTCCTTCTCGATGACGTCCGTGACCTCGCCGATCCCGCGTTCGAAGACCGCGACCTGCTCGAACAGCGGCGTCGCGATGGGGTGGTAGCCGTAGCGCTGCGCGAGCTCCTCCCCCAGCGCGCGGAGGCGGCCGAGCGCGAGCTGGTCCTGGGGCAGGAGGTCGCGGGTGCCGCGTGGGGCTCGGAAGGCCGGCATGGGTTGCGAGTCTACCGGCCGGGAACGGCAGGCCGGCTCCCGGCGGATCGCCGGACGGTCAGCCGCTCGCCCCCGTGGCGGGGCTCGAGGCGGCCGCGATGTAGTCCCACGACCGCGGCCGCTCGTCGGCCTCCCACTCCCCGCGGAGGATCGACATCAGCACGCCGTCGATCCATTGGCCGTTGAGCCTGGCGAGGTGCCGGATCACGCCGTCGCGGCGGAAGCCGGCCTTCTCGAACGCCCGCTGTGAGCGCGTGTTCGACGCCATCGTGAACATCCAGATCCGCTCGGTCTCGGTGTTGCCGAACCCGAAGTCCAGCGCGGCGCGGATCGCGTCGGTGCCGATTCCCTTGCCATGTCCAGCCGAGGCGCGAACGAAGATCGACAGCTCCATCCCGCCGAAGCGGCCATCGCCGTTCCACAGCCAGATCGTGCCGATGAACTCGCGGCTCCCGATCGGCGAGATCACCCAGTACCACGAGCCGTGGCCGTGGCCCTCCTGGGGTCGCTTCTCGACCCATTTCTCGGCGTGATAGCGGCCCATCGTGCCGTCGTAGCCCGCGGCGCTGCCGGTGTCGATCGAGTTCGCGCCCTCGAGGAACGCATCGATGTCCTCGCGCTCGTAGGCGCGGAGCCAGACCTTGTCGCCCCGTGGATACGCGGGGCGCTCGACGTTCCCGGGCTCGCTCGGTGCCTCCATCTCGCCCTCTTCCAGCATCAGCCGAGGTCGCGCTGGACCGAGATGACGTCCTTGAGCTGCTCGATGCGCCCGAGGACGCGGGCGAGCTGGCTCACCGAGGCGACCTCCAACGTCGCCCGCACCACTGCTGAGTGATCCGGGCCCACGGACACGTCGGCGGCGAGGATGTTGACCTTCGCCTCGGCCACGACCTGGGTGATGTCGCTGAGCAGCCCGGTGCGGTCGTAGGCTTCCACCCGGATCGCGATCGGGTACGTCTGCGCCGGAGCGGCCTCCCACTCGACGTCGATGAGGCGGCTGACCTCGCGCTCGTTCAGCACCGTGGGGCAGCTGCGGAGATGGACCGTGACGCCCTTGCCACGGGTGATGAAGCCCTGGATCGGGTCGCCTGGGATCGGGTGGCAGCAGCGCGCGAACCGCACCAGCAGGTCCCCAACGCCCTTGACGCGGACCCCGCCCGCGCGCGTCGGCGACGGCGGCGGCGCGGTGGTCGGGAGCGCGACCTGGGTGTCGTCGGCAACGCCGAGCCGCATGACGACCGACTGCGCGCTGACGGCCCCGTAGCCGATGGCCGCGAGGAAGTCGTCCAGCGTCTCGTAGTTGAGCTGCCGGGCCATCTCCAGGATCCGGTCCTGCCCGACCGCCGCCGTGGAGGTGCGCGCCAGCCGCCGGAGCTCGCGGTCGAGGGACTCCCGGCCATGGACGATGTTCTCGTCGCGCTCCTGGCGCTTGAACCATTGCCGGATCTTCTCCCGGGCGTGGGAGGTGCGGACCAGGTTCAGCCAGTCGCGCGACGGGCCGTGGCCGGCGCGGGTCGTGACGATTTCGACGATGTCGCCGTTCTTGAGCCGGTAGTCCAGCGGGACGAGGCGGTTGTTGACCTTCGCCCCGATCGTCTTGTGGCCCACGTCGGTGTGGATGCGGTACGCGAAATCGAGGGGCGTCGCGCCGGCGGGGAGGTCCTTGATGTCGCCCTTCGGGGTGAACACGAAGACCTGGTCCTGGAAGATGTCGAGCTTCACGCCCTCGACGAACTCGGTCGCGTCGCTGACGTCGCGCTGCCAGTCCATGAGCTGCCGCAGCCAGGCCAGCTTGGCGTCGTACTCGCGCTCGGCCTTCGAGCCTTCCTTGTAGCGCCAGTGGGCCGCGATGCCGACCTCGCTGACCTGGTGCATCGCCTGCGTCCGGATCTGGATCTCGAGCGGCTTGCCGTCCATCGCGATGACCGCGGTGTGGAGCGACTGGTAGAGGTTGTTCTTGGGGACCGCGATGTAGTCGTCGAACTGGCCCGGGATCGGTCGCCAGAGCGCATGGACGATGCCGAGCGCGGCGTAGCAGTCGCGGACGTCGTCGACGAGGATGCGGATCGCGTAGACGTCGTAGATCTCGGCGAACTCGGCCGACTTGCGCTGCATCTTCTTCCAGATGCTGTAGATGTGCTTCGGCCGGCCGGACAGGTCGGCCTCGATGCCAGCGGCGTTCAGTCGCGGCTCGAGCTCCGCGATCGCCCGCTCGATGAACGCTTCGCGGCCCTTGCGACGGGTATCGAGCAGCTTCGCGAGCTCGCGGAAGTGCTCCGGCTCGAGGGTCTTGAAGGCGAGGTCCTCGAGCTCCCACTTGACCTGCCAGATCCCGAGGCGCTCGGCGAGCGGCGCGTAGATCTCGAGCGTCTGGCGCGCGATCCGGAGCTGCTTCTCCGGCGGCAGCCCGGTCAGCGTCCGCATGTTGTGGAGCCGGTCCGCGAGCTTGATGAGGACGACGCGGATGTCCTCCGCCATCGCCAGGAACATCTTCCGGATGTTCTCGGCCTGCTGCTGCTCGTGGCTGAGGGTGCTGAACCGCGACAGCTTCGTCACGCCGTCGACGAGGAGGGCGACCTCGGCGCCGAAGCGCTCCTCGATGTCCGAGGCACCGTATTCGGTGTCCTCCGGGACGTCGTGGAGGAGCTCCGCCTGGATGGCGATCGGGTCGAGGAGGAAGCTGAGGAGGATCTGGGCCGCCGCGATCGGGTGGGTCACGAACGGCTCGCCGGTGGCTCGCGGCTGGTCACCGTGCGCCTCGATGGCGAAGTCGATGGCCCGCCGGATCGGCTCGATGTCGGCGTCCGGGTCGCGGGCAAGAATCTGGGCGATCAGCTCCTGGCCCATCTCATGTGGCGACGGCAGCTTTCGATGCGCCGTCCGCGTTCCGCTCGCGGGGACCTTGGCGGTGGCACCGTTCCCGTGCCCGTTCGCGCCGTTGGTCCTGGCGGGGCTCGCCTTGGGCGCAGCGCGTCGCGTGCCGTTCCGCGCCGGGTGCGCGGCCGGGGCGATCTCAGCGGGCCGCTCGGCCCGCGTGCGCGGGGCCACCATCGTGTGGAAAAGTCTACCAGCGGCCGATCAGCGAACCTGCCGGCGCAACAGTCCCTCGGCGACCTCCCGATCGGACCAGGGCTCGGGCCCGCGCGGGCCCATGTTCCACGTTTCGTGGCCCTTGCCCGCCAGGAGGACGACGTCGCCCGGAGTCGCGCGCCGGAAGGCCTCCGCGATCGCCTCGCGCCGGTCCGGGATGATCAGGAGGTCGTCGCCGCGGCGCTTGCCGGCCTTCTCGGCGCCGCCGGCGATCTGCTCGAAGATGGACGCCGGGTCCTCGTTCCGGGAATCGTCCTCCGTGACGATCACGAGGCGCGATTGCCGGGCGGTCGCCGCGCCCATGAGGGGCCGCTTCGCGACATCCCGCTCCCCCGACGACCCGAAGACCGTGATGATCCCGCCGCCATCGCTCGTCAGCGGGGAGAGCTCACGAAGGATCGCGTCGAGCGACCCGGGCGTGTGCGCGAAGTCGATGACCACGACGAAGGGCTGTGCCGCCTCGACCCGCTCCATGCGGCCCGGGACGCCCCGGAGGGTTTCGAGCGCCTCGGTCGCCGCGCCGAGGTCGAGGTCCCAGCCATGGGCGAGCGCGAGGGCCGCGACCGCGTTCCGGGCGTTGAACCGCCCGGGAAGGCGCAGCTGGAGCTGGAGGATCCGTCCGGCGACCTCGACGCGGAGGCGGGAGCTGCCGGGCTGCGGTTCGAAGGCCGCGAGCCTGATGTCGGCCGCGCCGGACTCGCCGTAGGTCAGGACGCGCGCACCTGCCCCGCGGGCGGCCTCGGCGAAGGCATCGGCATGGCCGTCGTCCGCGTTGACGATCGCGAGCGCGGGTCGTCCGGCCTTGGCGCGGCGAGGCAGGCGCGAGAAGAGGCTTAGCTTGGCGTCGCGGTAGGCCTCGAAGGTCTTGTGGAAGTCGAGGTGCTCGTGCGAGAGGTTCGTGAAGATCGCGGCGTCGTAGGCGACGCTGCCGACACGATCGGCGGCCAGCCCGTGCGAGCTGGTCTCGATGACGACG
>JAICVI010000079.1 GCA_025935415.1 Chloroflexota bacterium | reverse complement strand
GGTTCCAGAGGTCCGCGATCGCGGCCAGGTCCAGCGGATAGTCGCTGGCGTGCATGATCTCGAAGCCCTCGGCGTAGGCCTGCATGAGCCCGTACTCGATGCCGTTGTGGACCATCTTCACGTAGTGGCCCGCGCCGGGCGGTCCGGCGTGGAGATAGCCGTCCTTCGGCGCGAGCGAGCGGAACACCGGCTCCAGCCGCTCGACCGGCTCGCGCTCGCCGCCGACCATCAGGCAGAAGCCGTTGGCGAGACCCCAGATCCCGCCGGACACGCCCGCATCGATGTAGTGGACACCGTGCTCCGCGCACGTGGCGTGCCGGCGAACGTCGTCGTGGAAGTTCGTGTTGCCGCCGTCGATGATCGTGTCGCCGGGGTCCAGGTGCTCGAGCAGCTCGTGGACCTGCGCCTCCGTCGGGTCGCCCGCGGGGACCATGATCCAGACCGCGCGAGGCTTCGCCAGCTTCGCGACCAGCTCCTCGACGCTCGATGCGGCGATGACGTCGTGGCCGGCGGCCTTCTCCTCCGCAGCGAGCTCCGTGGCCTTCTCCACCGTCCGGTTGTGCGCCACGATGGCGTGGCCGTCGAGCCCGAGCCGGCGAACCATGTTGGCGCCCATCTTCCCGAGCCCGATGAACCCGATCTGCATCGCTTCCTCCTCAGCCGAGCGCGCGCCGGATGGCCTGCTCGAGGGTCGCCAGGTCGGCGGCGAGGTTCGCGCCGAGGTGGACGTGAACGACGGGTCGTTTCGCGGCCTGGAGGGCCTCGCGATCGCCGCGGGCCTGGGCATCGATGAGCCGCCCGAAGGTGTACGGCCAGCCGGGAATCTCACGATCGACCGGGTGGTCGGACGTCAGCTGCAGGAACACCCCGGTTGGGGGGCCGCCCTTGTGCAGCTGGCCGGTCGAATGAAGGAAGCGCGGCCCGTACCCGGCGGTCGTGGCGCACCCGGTCGCGGCGAGGGCCTCGCGGATCGCGGCGATCCGCTCGTCGGCCGTCGCGGACGGAGCGATGAACGCCTGGATGGCAACGTAGCTCGGCGGTTGCAGGGCCCGCAGCGTTGGAGCAAGGAGCTGGGCGAGGCTGTCCGCGTCGTGGGCGGAGATCCGGATCGCGCCGGCGTGGTCGTCGTCGGCCGTCCCGGAACCCCGGGCGCCGGCGTTCGAATCGCGCGGCGCGTGGTCGGCGGCCGCGAGGAGCGCCCGGGTTCGGTTCTTGGCGTCCTCGACGTTCGGCTGGTCGAAGGCGTTGATGCCGAGCACGGCGCCCGCGAAGGCCGTCGCGACTTCCCAGCGGACCATCTCGCCGGCGATGTCGATCGGGTCCTCGAGCTCGATGCGGACGACCGGCTGGCCGGCCTGCTCGAGCGCCTCGGCCCGCGCGAAGGCCTGGCCGCCGCCATCGCCCGCGAGGCCGAGCGCCACGAAGACCCGGTCGGGTCCGTACGCGCCGGGATCCCGGGCCGGCTCGAGGTCGACCGGCACGATGCCGACGCCGTGCTTTCCGGTCGACTCGGCGATGAGCTGCTCCGCCCAGGCCCCGAAGCTGGAGATGGCGTCGTCGGCGAGGATCGTCAGCTTGTCCCGGCCCGCGCGAGCCAGGCCGCCCATGACGAGGCCCAGCTGCAGCCCGGGGTTGCGCGACGCATCCGCCTCGCGGCACAGCGCGAGCATCGCCTGGCCGGCGCCGAGCAGCGCGTCGAGGTCGATGCCGATGAGCGATGCCGGCACGAGCCCGACGTACGTCAGCGCCGAGTACCGGCCGCCCACGTCCGGGGGGTTCAGGAACGTCTCCCGCAGGTCGTCGTGGTGCGGGATCGCCGCGATGCTCTTGCCGGGATCGGAGATCGCGGCGAAGAACTCGCCGGGCTTCTGGTCGTCGGCGTCCCGCTGTTCGAGGGCGGCCTCGACGGCGGCCCAGCGGTCGCTCTGGAAGGCCTGCGGCTCTGTCGTCGTGCCCGACTTGCTGGCGACGATCCAGAGGGTCTCCAGCGGGTCGAGGTCGTCGACGGTGGCGGCCACCGCCGCCGGATCGGTCGAGTCGAGGACGCGCAGGTCCAGGTAGCCCTCGACCGTGCCGAAGGTTCGATGAAGGACGTCAGGCGCGAGGCTGGAGCCGCCCATCCCCATGACGACCGCGCTGTCGAACCCGGCGTCGACGGCAGCATCGCCGAAGGCCTCGAGCGCCGGGATCTGGAGGGTGAAATGGGCCGGCGCATCGAGCCAGCCCAGCCGGTCGGCGACGTCGGCCGCGACGTCGGGGTCGTCGGTCCAGAGCGACGTGTCGCGATCGAAGAGGCGTTTCGCCCAGCCCTCCGTCGTGGCCTTCGCGAGCAGCTCGTCGACGACCGCCTGTTGCGCCGCCGGGAGCCGCAGCTCGATCCGCGCTCCCATCAGCGCGGCCCCTCGCCCATCTCCGCGGCCTCGATCGCGAGGACCTTGTCCAGGCGGCGGCGGTGCCGGGGCTCGCCGCTGAACGTCGCGCCGAGGAAGGCCAGCGCGCACTCCAGCGCCGGCTCCGGGCCGATCACCCGGGAGCCGAGGGTCAGGACGTTCATGTCGTCATGCTCGACCCCCTGGTGCGCGGAGTAGGTGTCGTGGCACACGGCCGCGCGGACGCCGCGGACCTTGTTCGCCGCGATGCTCGCCCCGACACCGGAGCCGCAGATCAGGATCCCGCGCTCGACCTCGCCGTCCCGAACGGCGTTCGCGAGCCGCTGCGCGAAGTCCGGGTAGTCGTCATCGGGATTCGAACCGTCGCCGCCGAGGTCGATCGTCTCGTCGGCGGTGCGCACGGCCGCGACCCGGCGGAGCAGCTCGCCCTTGAGCGCCGCTCCGGCGTGATCCGCCGCGAACCCGATGCGCATCAGCTGTGCCCCGGATCCGAGCCGCTGGCGCGGTCGACGCCGGACTCGCCGACCTCGACCGTCGGGTGGTCGTCCGAGCCGCCGGTGCCGGCGCGATGCCCGAGGCCGAGCCCGGCGGGCTGGTGGCCCGGGTCCAGCGTCGGGATGCGGCCGGAAAGGCCCTCCCGAACGACCCGGCGCGCGACGTCCGCCACGCGATCGGGGGTGAAGCCGAAATGCTCGAAGATCGTGCCCGCCGGCGCGGAGGCGCCGAAATGGTCGATGCCGATGATCGCCCCCTCGTCGCCGGCATAGCGCTCCCAGCCGAACGAGGCGCCGGCCTCGATGGTCACCCGCTTCCTGGCGGCGGACGGAAGCACGGACTCGCGGTAGGCCTCGTCCTGCCGGTCGAACGCCTCCCAGCACGGGAGCGAGACGACGCGAGCTCCGATCGAATCTCGCTCCAGTGCCTCGGCCGCGGCGGCGGCCAGCTGGAGCTCGGAGCCGGTGGCGATGAGGATGACGTCGGGATCGTGGCCGTCCGCCTCAGCGCTGGCCTTCCGCAGGACGTAGCCGCCCCGAGCCACGCCCTCCCGCGCGAGCTCCGGCGTTCCGGCGAGGGTCGGCAGCTTCTGGCGCGTCAGCGCGAGGGCGACGGGGCCGCCGCGGCGGGTGAGCGCGAGGCGCCACGCCTCGATCGCCTCGTTCGGATCGCCGGGCCGCACGAACCACAGGTTCGGCATCGCCCGCAGCGCCGCGTAGTGCTCGATCGGCTGGTGCGTCGGGCCGTCCTCGCCCAGCCCGATCGAGTCGTGGGTCCAGACGTAGACGATGTGCAGGCCGGCGAGCGCCGATAGCCGGACGGCGCCGCGCATGTAGTCGCTGAAGTTGAGGAATGTCCCGACGTAGGGGATGAAGCCGCCGTGGTAGGCGATGCCGTTGCCGGCGCCGCCCATCGCATGCTCGCGAACGCCGAACCAGAGGTTCCGCCCCGCTTCGCCGGCCTCGAAAGGGTCTTCGTCCTTGATCAGGGTGAGGTTCGACTCGGACAGGTCCGCGGAGCCGCCGAACAGCTCCGGCACCGGCCCGGCCAATGCCTGGATCGCCGCCTGGCTCGCCTGCCGCGTTGCCAGCTCCTCGCCGACGGAGTAGGACGGGAGGCCCGAGAAGGCGTCGTCGCGCAGCTTGCGGTCGAGGCGCCGCTCGAGCTCCGCTGCCTGCTGCGGGAATCCTCGCCGGTACGCCTCCAGCCGCGCATCCCAGGCGTCCGCGAGCTCGTCGCCACGGCGCCCCGAGGCGCCCATGTAGCTCGCGACCTCGTCCGGAACGAGGAATTGCGCATCCGGAGGCCAGCCGTAGGCCTCCTTGGTGAGCCGCACCTCGTCCGCCCCGAGCGGCGAGCCGTGGGCCTTCTGCGTGTCCTGCTTGTTCGGGCTGCCGTAGCCGATGTGGGTCCGGACCGCGATCAGCGAGGGCCGGCCATCCTCGAGCGCGGCGCGGATCGCCGCGTCGATGGCCTCGAGGTCATTGCCATCGTCGACACGGGTGGCGCCCCAGCCGTAGGCCTCGAAGCGCGCGACCACGTCCTCGGACCAGGCCATGTCCGTCGGCCCGTCGAGCTGGATGTGGTTGTCGTCGTACAGGACCAGCAGCTTCCCGAGGCGCAGGTGGCCGGCCAGGCTCGCGGCCTCGGATGCGATGCCCTCCTGGAGATCGCCGTCCGACGCAATCACGAAGGTCCGATGGTCGATGATCTCGTGGCCCGGGCGGTTGAACTCCCTCGCGAGCCGCCGCTCGGCGATCGCCATCCCGACCGCGTTCGCAAAGCCCTGCCCGAGTGGTCCGGTCGTCGCTTCGACGCCCGCCGTCAGGCCGTATTCGGGGTGGCCCGGCGTCCGTGAGCCCCACTGCCGGAACTGCTCGAGCTGCGCGAGGGGAAGGTCGTAGCCCGTGAGGTGCAGGAGCGAGTAGAGGAGCATCGACGCGTGCCCCGCCGAGAGCACGAAGCGGTCGCGATCGGGCCAGTGCGGGTCGGCGGGGGAGTGTCGGAGGTGCCGCGTCCACAGCACGAACGCCATCGGCGCTGCGCCCATCGGCGCGCCCGGGTGCCCGGAGTTGGCCTTCTGGACGCCATCGATGGACAGCGTTCGGATCGTGTCGATCGCGAGCCGTTCGATGCTGGGGGCCATCGACTGAATCGTAGCGCCGCACCCGCCGTCGAGCCTTGAGAGAAGGGGCGCATGGCTACCATCCGCGTTGTGACCGCCCCCACCCAGGCGTCCGCGGCGCCGACGTCGCCCGTTCGCCGCGCCCCTGCCCGCGTGCTCGTGCTGGGCGATCTCGTGCTCGATGTCGTGCTACAGGCGTCGCAGCCGATCGAGAGCGGCACGGACGTCCCGGGCCGGGTCGAGATCCGCCAGGGCGGCTCAGCGGCCAACGCCGCCCGCTGGCTCGCGCGCCTCGGCGTGCGCGCGCAGCTCGTCTGCGCGATCGGGCGCGATGGCGCGGGGCGCTCGCTCGTGGCGCAGCTCCGGCGGGATTCGGTCGAGGTCCGGGCGGTCCGGATCGCCGGCCATCGAACCGGCCGCATCGGCGTCCTCGTGGCGCCGAACGGCGAGCGCTCGTTCGTGGCCGACCGCCGCGCCGCCACGCGAATGACCCCGGCGGACCTCAAGAACGAGTGGTTCGACGGCATCGACCTCATTCACCTGCCGGCCTACTCGCTCCTGGTGGAGCCCCTTGGCTCCGCCGCGGTCCGCGCGGTCGAGCTGACCCGATCGAGGGGCGCCCGAGGAGCGAAGGTCGCGGTCGACCTCGCCTCGGTCGGCCCGCTCCTGACCCATGGCCGGCGCGAGGCCAGGGAGCTTGTCGCCAGTCTCCGCCCCGACCTCGTCTTCGCGACGGAATCCGAGGCCGAGGCCCTCGTGGGAAGGGCCGGCGCCGAGGGCCTCCTGGAGCACGCCGCGGTCGCGGTCATCAAGCGCGGACCGCGCGGGGCGCGGGTCTTTGCGCGCGTCGATCACGGCCAGAACGAGCCGGAGCCGCCACTCCGCTTCGACATCGCTACCGAGGCGGTCCCGGCGGAGGACACCACCGGCGCCGGCGACGCGTTCGACGCCGGCTTCATCGCCGGCTGGCTGGGCGCGATCGCGAGCGGGCACTCCGGGGCCGACGCGCTCCACCGCGCCACGCTGGCCGGCCACCGCACGGCCGCGCGGCATCTCAGGAGCCCGCGCTCGGAGCTCCCGCCGGGATGACCGCGGCCCGTTCGGACCCGCTCGGAACGGTCCGCGAGCGCCTCCAGGTCGCAGCGGAGGTCGCCGCGGCACTGGCGGAGGGGCGTCCAGTCGTGGCCCTCGAATCCACGCTCATCAGCCACGGGCTCGACTACCCCCACAACCTCGAGGTCGCGTCCGCGTCGGAGGCGGCCGTCCGGGAGTCCGGGGCGATCCCCGCAACCGTCGCGGTCCGGGGCGGCCGGCTCCTCATCGGGCTGGACGCGGATGCCCTGCAGGCCCTGGCCACGGCCCCCCGCGGCACGGTCATGAAGGCGGCACGACCCTCGCTCGGCGTCGCCGTAGCGCGGGGCGGCTGGGCGGCGACCACCGTGTCGGCCACGATGATCGCGGCCCACGCCGCGGGCATCCGCGTCTTCGGCACGGGCGGGATCGGCGGCGTCCATCGCGCGCCGGCGGGTGCGAGCACGTTCGACATCTCCTCCGACATCGACGAGCTCGCTCGCACGCCGATGGCCGTCGTCTGTGCGGGCCCGAAGGCCCTGCTCGACGTGCCGAACACGCTCGAGGTGCTCGAGACGCGCGGCGTTCCGGTCGTGGCCGTGGGTCAGCGCGAGCTCCCCGGGTTCTATGCCCGCAGCGCGGGCTTCGACGCGCCGCACTCCGTGCCGGACGACGAGGCCGCGGCCGCGCTCATCGAGACCCACCTGGACCTAGGTCTGGGATCCGGGATCCTCGTCTGCGTCCCGGTTCCCGCCGACAAGGCGTTGCCCGAGGGCGTCGCCCGCGAGGCCGTGGAGCGCGCCACCGCGGACGCTGAGGCAGCGGGCATCCACGGGCCGGATCTCACGCCGTGGCTGCTCGCCCGAATCGCCGCGATCACCGAGGGCGCGTCGGTGCGCGCCAACACCGCGCTGATCGTCAACAACGCGGGCGCCGCCGGCAGAATCGCCGTCGCGCTCGTTGCCCGCGCCGCAGGCCATCGATAGACTCAGCACCTCGGGCACGCCCGAGGCCAACCTCGCGCCTGGAGAGCCGATGCGGATCTACGAGGGAAGTCCCCGGCAGGACTGGGAGGAGGTCCTGCGATCGGTCGGTGCCTATCTCGACGAGCGGGGGATGCGCGGCCTCGTCTTCGTCGACACGGACAGCGGCTTCATCGTCCAGGGGACCTGCGTCTCGAACGCGCCGGGCTCCACGTGGGGCGAGTCGATGGGCCTCCTCACGTGCGAGACGCTCAAGATCGATGACGACCAGATCGGAACGTTCATGGACACCGCGCTGGCGCGACGCGGCACGACGCCGGACACGACGCCGAGGCACTACGAGGACCAGCTCCGCGTCATCGGGCGGTTCTTCGACGAGAAGAAGCCACGTGACCTGTTCTTCTTCGAGATCGATGGTGCCTACGTCGCCCGGCTGACATCGTCCGGCCAGGGCGGCCTCAAGCAGGAGCTGGTCGAGTTCACCCCGGATGACCTCGCCGACATGATCGCCCGGGCCCCCGCGCTGCGGCGAGCAGAGACCCAGGCCAAGCCAAGCTGAATCAGGAGGATCGAACGATGAAGGCGCTCAAGACCGTTGCCGTCGCGCTGGGAGTGACCCTCGCGGCGATCCTCGTCATCCCGCTGCTCGTGCTCGCGGGCCTCTTCGTGTGGCTGAAGCTCACGGAGGAGGATGACGAGGAGGCACTCGAGCTGGACGAGGACGTCTGATCGACACCCCACCGCAGCCAGCGGTTCGAACGCCCGCCGGGCAACCGGCGGGCGTTTCCGCGCCTTCGACGGGTCCCGCGTCACTGGGAGGCCGGCCGCGCTCGAGCGCTCGCGAGCGCCGGATCGCCGAGGCCGGCGTCCTCGTCGTCATGCTCTTCTGGGCCGCGAACTTCATCGTCGTCAAGGCCGCGATCGCGCAGATCCCGCCGGTCACGTTCGCGTTCCTGCGATTCGGCCTGGCGGCGCTGACGCTCCTCGCACTGCTCCGCTGGCGCGAGGGCCGGCTCGGCCTCCCCCGCCGCGACGTGATCCCGATCCTCGGGCTGGGCGCGCTGGGCTTCGGGATCTACCAGATCCTCTGGTCGGTCGCGCTCCAGGACATCCCTGCCGGCGACTCCGCGCTCCTGATCGCGACGACCCCGGTCATCACGGCGCTGCTGGCGGTGACCAATGGTGCCGACACCCTGACGAGGACCAAGCTCCTGGGCAGCCTCGTGTCGTTCGCCGGCGTCGGCGTCATCGTGTCCGCCGGCCACGAGCTCTCGCTCGGCGGCGCGCTGCTGGGCGACGCCCTCACCCTGGTCGCCGCGGTGTGCTGGTCGATCTACACGGCATACGGAGCACCGATCCTGCGGCGCCATTCCCCGCTCCGGACGACGGCCTGGGCCATGGTCGGTGGCGCTGCCGTGCTGGCCGTGCCCGGCGCCTGGCAGTCGATCGGCGTCGGCTGGAGTGGAGTCACCGGCGATGCCTGGGCGGGGCTCGCGTTCTCGGCGTTCCTCCCGGCCGGGGTCGCGAACGTCGTGGTCTTCAACGCGATCCGCCTCGTCGGCCCGACCCGCATCACCGCCTACCAGTTCCTGGTGCCGTTCATGGCCGTGATCCTCGGTGCGGCGTTCCTTTCCGAGGGCGTCCGCGTGGACCAGCTGCTCGGGGGTCTGGTGATCGTGCTCGGTGTCGCGATCTCGCGGACGGACCGGGTCACCGCGTTCGGTGGCTGGCTCCGCGAGCGGCGCGCGGGCTAGCGTCGGCGCGGGCCAGCCTCGCCGCGTGCAGCTCCGTTCGCTCGACCAGGTTGTCCCGATGACCGGCCTTGCCGACCTGCGGGTCGGCGTCAGGCGTCCACGCGCTTCAGCATGATCACGTTGGTCTCCTCGAAGCCAACCGACCGGTACAGCTCCCGCGCCGCAGCGTTTGATCCGAAGACGTGGAGCATGACGCCGGCACAACCATGCTCACGGGCGTATGCCTCGATCTCGGCGAGGGCCAGCCGCGCATAGCCACGGCGGCGACGGTCGGGATCGACGGCGATGTCGTAGATGAAGACGACCTCGCCGACATCGCGCTTCTCGATCGTGAACCAGGCGTGACCGACCCGCTCGCCGGCGTCGCTGAACATCGAACGAATCTCGTGGCCGGGCGTCTCCCGCCCGTTTGGCAGGAGCGTCATGAACTCGGCTTCCGCCAGCCGCTGAGCGTCTGCCTCGGGGTAGTTGCCCGCCGCGACCTTCTCGGCGGCGTACCCCTGGGTGCTCTTGACCCGCCACGCCTCATACGTCGCTGCGTCCATCGGTTCGAGCCGAAACATCGATCCCTTCCCTCGTGCGCGAGCCGCCACTTTATGCCGCTGCAAGGCTCGCGGCCTACAATCCCTGTCTCAGGCCGAACCAGCCAAATGGGCAAACCGCCCGTCTTCTCCGACTTGGGACCGAAGTGCCGGGTGGCCGATGGTCAGTCAGAGAGAGATTCTCCAGGAAGCACTGCGCGTGTGGCGTGCTGCCGAGCGCGACCTGGTCGCCAATGGCGACGGTGCGGAACGGGAAGCGGAGGTCGGGCGCCTGCGGGACGAGTACCACCGCCTCTACACCGTGGGCATGGTCGAGAACCTCGGTCGTCTGCACGAAGCTGAGGATCGACGCTCCCGCTCCGTGCCGTCCACCCCGGACTTCCACGCGGCGACACAGGACACCGAGGCTGTCGCGGCGGACATCTGGGAACAGGCGAGGCGTGGCGATCGGGACACGCCGAACGGCGGCGGCGACAAGCGGTAGGCATCTCGAGCGTCACGGGGGCCGTGGCGAGCCCGACGCGGAGGCCGTTGGGCCGCAGCGCTGACGTTGCCCGCCGGGGTGATTTTCGGTAGCATTCGAAAAACCCCCGGAGGCGCCGAACCCATGTCGAAGTATGTCTTCGTGACCGGAGGGGTCACCTCCTCGCTGGGCAAGGGAATCACCGCCGCCAGCATCGGGCGGCTGCTGAAGGCCCGGGGTCTCAAGGTCTCCATCCTGAAGCTGGATCCGTACATCAACGTGGATCCCGGGACCATGTCGCCGTACCAGCACGGCGAGGTCTTCGTGACCGACGACGGCGCCGAGACCGACCTCGACCTCGGGCACTATGAGCGCTTCGTCGACATCCGCCTGACCCGCTCGAGCAACTTCACCAGCGGCCAAGTCTACG
>JAICVI010000078.1 GCA_025935415.1 Chloroflexota bacterium | reverse complement strand
GCGCCGAAGCAGATCGTCGCTCGATAGGACTTGTCGTCCCCGAGGTGGTATTCGACGACCCTGGTGGCGCCGCCGAGGAACAGCGGGAGCACGCCCGAGGCGAAGGGGTCCAGCGTCCCGCCGTGCCCGATGCGGCGGGTCGCGGCGAGCCGGCGAAGCAGCGCGACGACGTCGTGGGACGTCGGGCCGGCGGGCTTGGCGACGACGAGCACGCCGTGCATGCCGGGTGCGTCTGGCTGTCGGGGCACCTTTGGCGTCAGGCCGCGCTCGAGCGCGGGTCGGACGTCGGAGCCGAATCCGCCGCGGGACGTGGATCCGCCGGGGGACGCGAGACGGCGGCCGCGAGACGGTCGGCCTCGGCCAGGACCCGCGTACGCGCCTCGGGCAGGGAGGCATCGACGCTCGCCCCCGCGGCGCGCGCGTGCCCTCCTCCGCCGAACGCGCCGGTGAGGACCGTCGCATCGACGCCACCGGGCTTGGTTCGGACGGAGATCCGGGTGGTCGCCGGCCCCGCCTCCTTGAAGAGGATCGCCACCTCGGCCGTCTCGGACTGGGCCAGGAGGTCGATGAGCCCCTCGGAGTGGGACGACAGGGTGCCGGTCGCCGCAAGGTCCGCGTCCGAGAGGGAGCTGTGAATCACGCGCCCGTCCTTCGTGACCTCGAGCCGGTCCAGGACGCGGCCGAAGAGGCGAAGCTGCGCGTCCGGCTTGGACCGGTAGAGCCGTCGCGAGATCTCCGAGAGCGGCGCGCCGGCAGCCACGAGCGCCGCCGATGCCGCGAGGGTGCGCGGGGTCGCGTTCGGATGTGCGAAGGTCGAGGTGTCCATCACGATTCCGGCCATCAGCGCCGCCGCCATCGCGCCACCGTCGGCGTCGAGCGGCACGCCGAGCCTCGCCGCGAGCAGCACGACCATCTCGCAGGTCGCGGCGGCGTCGGGATCCACCCAGTCGCGCGCTCCGCCGTCGGTGTTCGAGGCGTGGTGGTCGACCAGCACGCGCGGCAGCCGCTCGAACAGCGCCGAGTGCCGCTGGCGCACGTCGCCGAGCCGGTCGAGCGAGCCGCAGTCGCAGACCACGAGCAGGTCGTAGGCAGCGGTCTCGTCCGGGTCGTGGACGAACCGGTCCATCCCGGGGAGGAAGTCGTAGAGCGCGGGCACGGGATCGGTGGACAGCAACGTGGCGCGCCCGCCGTGCCGCTCCACGATCGCCGCGACCCCGAGCGCGGCACCGAGCGTGTCGGCGTCGGGGTTCTCGTGGGTCGCGATCAGGGCGTTGCGCGCCCCCCCGATGGCCGCGGCAGCGGCGTCCGGCACGTCACCGAGCCACGGCCCGAGGTCGACCGTCATCGTCTGCCGCCGTGACGCGGAGGGTTCTGGCCCGTGCCCTGCGTCCGCGAGTTGGTGGCTCGCCGCTCGCGCTTCCGCGCGGGTGGTCGTCGCGGGCCCGGAACGGGCTCAGCCGCCGATCCGCGGGCGGTTGGCGTCGGGAGGGACTCGGCGGTGACCTGCGAGTCCTCGGGAACAACGCCGGCCTCGAGCTCCGCGAGCAGCTGCAGCACACGCGTGCCTCGCTGTGCGGTGTCGTCGGCCCGGAGGAGCAGCTCCGGGATGCGTCGGAGGCGCAGCCGCGTCCCGAGCTCGTGGCGGACGAAGGGCATGGCGTGCTCCAGCGCGCGAATGGCCGTCTTGCGCTCCTCCGGCTGCCCGATGACGCTCACCCAGACGCGGGCGGTGGACAGGTCCGGCGCGGTGTCGACCTCGGTCACCGTGACGAACCCGATCCGCGGGTCCTGCACATCCTTCGCAAGGATCGCGCCGATCTCCTCGCGCAGCAGCTGGTCGATCCGGTCGGTGCGCTGGGTCATCTGTTTCGGGTGCCGGTCACGGCGGTCACGCTATGACGAAAGGGATCGGCTGACCGTCTGCTGGGTGAAGCACTCGATGATGTCGCCTTCGAGGATGTCGTTCGTATCGGCCAGGCCGATCCCGCACTCGAAGCCCTGGGCGACCTCGCGGACGTCGTCCTTGAAGCGGCGGAGCGAGTCGATCTTGTCCGTGAGGATGACCTTGCCGCCGCGCCACAGGCGCGCGCCGCCGTTGCGCACGATCCGCCCGTCGGTGACGTACGAGCCGGCGATGACGGTTCGCCCGACCTTGATCAGCTGCCGGACCTCGGCCCGACCTTCGACCACCTCGACGACCTCCGGCTCGAGCATGCCGTGGAGGGCCTTCTCGATGTCGTCGGTGAGCTGGTAGATGATGTCGTAGAGCCGGACGTCGACCTTCTCGCTCTCGGCGGCCCGACGCGCGGTGTCGGTGATCGAGGTATTGAACCCGACCACGATCGCGTTCGACGCCGAGGCCAGCAGGATGTCGTTGTCGGTGATCTCCCCAGCGCCCTCGTAGAGAACGTTGAGCTTGACCTCGTCCGTCGGCAGCTGACCGAGCGCGTGGGTGATGGCGCCGAGCGAGCCCGACACGTCCGCCTTGAGGACGATCCGGAGCTCCTTGGCCTGGCCGGCCTGGATCTGGCGGTAGAGGTCCTCCAGGGTCGCGCGTCCGCCGCCCTCGCCGCCACGTGCCGCGAGCTCCGCCTTGCGCGCCTCGACGGCAGTGCGAGCGGCCTTCTCGTCGGCGACGACACGGAGGATGTCGCCGGCCTGCGGCACCTCGGACAGCCCGAGGATGACCGCGGGGGTCGCGGGGCCGGCGAGCTTCATCCGCTTGCCGTGCTCGTCCTCGAGCGCCCGGACGCGGCCGAACGTCTCGCCGACGACGATGATGTCGCCGACGTGGAGCGTGCCCGTCTGGACGAGCACGGTGCCGATCGGGCCGCGCGACTTGTCCATCCGGGCCTCGACGATCGTGCCGATCGCCGACCGCTTCGGGTTGGCCTTGAGCTCCTGCAGATCCGCGACGAGGAGGACCATGTCGACGAGGTCATCCAGTCCGACGCCCGTCTTCGCGGACACGGGCACGAGCGGGGTGTCGCCGCCGTATTCCTCGATGACGATGCCGGCTTCGGTCAGCTCGGTCTTGACCCGGTCCGGGTTCGAGTCCGGCTTGTCGATCTTGTTCATCGCGATGATGATCGGCACCTTCGCGGCCTTGGCGTGGCCGATCGCCTCGAGCGTCTGGGGCATGACGCCGTCATCCGCCGCGACCACGACGACCGCGATGTCGGTGACCTTCGCGCCGCGGGCGCGCATCGCCGTGAACGCCTCATGGCCCGGGGTATCGAGGAACACGACGCGGCGCTCGCCACGGGTCACGTCGCTGGCACCGATGTGCTGGGTGATGCCGCCCCGCTCCCCCGCCGCAACCGTGGTCGAACGAATCGCATCGAGCAGGCTGGTCTTGCCGTGGTCGACATGGCCCATGACGGTCACGATCGGCGCGCGGTCGACGAGGTCGGCGGAGTCCTCTTCCGTGAAGAGCGCTTCCTTCGTCGCGGCCTGGGGGGTCTCCGCGCCGTCCTCCCCGACGACGGGCGCGCCCGACACCTGCGGCTCCGCTACCTCGTAGCCGAGCTCGCTGGAGACCAGCGACGCGGTGTCGCGGTCGATGAGCTGGTTGATCGTCGCGAAGATGCCGCTCTTGATCAGCTCGCGGATGACGTCGGCAGGGTTGACGCCGAGCAGCTCGGCGAGCTCCTTGACCGTGATCGTGGCGGGCAGCTCGACCGCGCCACGCTCGCGCGGATCCGCGACCTGGACCGCGGTCTGGCCGAATGCGCCGTCGCGACGCGGCGGCTTCCGCGGCCCGCGACGGCCCCTGGTGCCGCTCCTACTGCGCGCCATCGAAGGTCCCCCTGCTCACGATTCGTCGTAGCTCGGCGGCGAGGGTGATCGGCACGTCGACCTCGAGGGCCCGGCGCAGGCCGCCACACTCGACCGCACCGCTGATGCAGTCCTCGTCGCGGCACACGTACGCGCCGCGACCATTGGCCTTCCCGGTGGCGTCGAAGACGACGTCACCGGCGGGCGTGCGGACGATCCGCAGCAGCTCGCGCTTGTCCTTGCTCGATCGACACTGGACGCAGGTCCGCGTCGGCGCCTCGCGGCGCTCGAGCGCTGCCGCCGCGCCTACGACGACACCTCGCTGGTCGCGGCCTTCGCTCGCTTGGTGCGTGGCTTCGTCGCCGTCCCGGCACCGGCCGCGGCCAGCTCGGCTTGCGGCGCGTCGGCTTCGATGTCGGCATTCGCCGTCTCGGCGTCGGCCTGATCTGCCGGCGATTCGCTCGGCCCCGCAGCCACGTCTGTCGATGCCGCGGCGGCGGCCTCGGCGGCGGCCTCGGCGGCCTTGGCGGCCTTGGTCGCCGTCTTCGCGGTTGCCTTGGTCGCCGTCCTCGTCACCTTGGCCTTGGTCGTCTTCGCGGGCTTGGCGACGGCGTCGGCTGCATCCGCCTCGCCGGCCGCAACGGCCTCGACGGCTTCCACGTCCGCGGGGGCCGGCGGTTCGGGGCTGGCGTCTTCGGCGCTCGCGCGTTCGGGGCTCGCGTCCGCCGGGGCGGGCGCGGCGGCCGCGGGCGCGTCGGTTGCCGGCTCGGCGGCGTTGGCCTTGGCCTCGGCGACCGAGACGTCGCTGCGGATGTCGATGCGCCAGCCGGTCAAGCGGGCCGCCAGGCGCGCGTTCTGGCCCTCGCGGCCGATCGCGAGCGAGAGCATCCGCTCGGGTACGGTGACGTTGGCGATGCGGTGCTCCTGGTCGATCTCGACCGAGAGGACCTGGGCCGGCGACAGCGCGTTGGCGACGAAGGCCGAGGGGTCGTCGTTCCACGGGATGACGTCGATCTTCTCGCCGCCGAGCTCCGCGACGACGGCCTGAACTCGCGCCCCGCGCTGCCCGACGGTGGCGCCGACGGGGTCGAGCCCATCCTGGCGCGAGGCGACGGCCACCTTGGAGCGGCTCCCGGCCTCCCGGGCGATCGCGCGGATCTCGACCGTGCCGTTGTGGATCTCGGGGACCTCGAGCTCGAAGAGGCGCTTGAGGAAGCCCTTGTGCGTCCGGCTCACGAACAGCGCGGGACCGCGCGGCGTGCGCCGGACCTCGAGGACGTAGGCCTTGACGTTCTGCCCGATGCGGTAGTGCTCGAGCGGCGACTGCTCCGTGGTCGCGAGCACGCCCTCCACGCCCTTGCCCATGTCGAGGATCATCGCCCGCGGCTCGACGCGATTGACCGTGCCATTCACGAGCTCGCCCTCACGATCGGCGAACTGGTCGAACACGGCGTCGCGCTCGGCCTCGCGGAGGCGCTGCAGCACGACCTGCTTGGCGGTCTGCGCGCCGATGCGCCCGAAGGCATCGCCGTCCAGCTCCTCGGTCTCGACGAGCTCGCCGGGGATGGCATCCGGCTTGTGGCGTCGCGCCTCGTCCAGGGTGAAATGCGTCAGCTGGTCGTCTTCCTCGATCGGCTCGTTCGTCGCGATGCGCGCCCGGTAGACGCGGATGCGCCCGCTGTCGGCGTCGATCTGGACGTGGATGTCCTCTTCATTGGCGACGCGACGGTAGGCGGCGGCGATCGCCTCCTCGACCGTGTGGATGAGCTGCTCACGCGAGACCTGCTTCTCGGCATTCAGCTGCAGGAGAGCGCCGACGAAATCGCGACTCATGTCGTTCGTCCTCCTCTCCGATCCGACGGTTTCGTGCCGTTTGGCCAAAAAAATACGTGGGGGTCACCCACGTCTCGAGGCGGCCATTTGCGTTTGGCGAACTATACACCGAGGCTCCCCGAACGTCGACCGAAGGGCCGGCCGTGGTCTAGCCTCCGGCCATGGACCGAGTCCTCGCCCTCGTCGGGCTGGTGTTGTCGCTCCTCCTGCTCGGGCGATTCGGTCCCGCGGCGTGGCGGGCGTGGCGGATCTACGCCGGCGTTCGCAACCGCCGCCTCGCCGATGCCGGTCCACTCGAGATCCCGGCGCCCCAGCCGGTTCGCGAACGCCTCGACGACCTCGAGGCCCACGGCTTCAGCCGCATCGGCGAGCGATACCTGAACCTGCCGGGCAGCGGCCTGCGCTACGAGTGGGTGGTCGGCGAAGCGAGCGGCGAGACCTACGCGGTCGTCGTGCCCGTCGCGGGTTTGTCGGCGATCGTGGCGTGTTACTCGTCGTTCGAGGACAGCACCTGGGTCCAGACGAACTTCCCGCGAGGCGCCGTCGTCGACCGGCACGCGTTCAAGGCATCGTTCGTGGCCACGAGCCTGACCGCGACGCTCGCGGCCCATCGCGCCCAGGTCGCGCGGCTCCGGTCCAGCCATGGCGCTCCGCGCCAGATCCGGACGATGGCGGACACGCTCCGCATGGATGCCGACTTCCGGACCCACCATGGCGGCCTGACGCTGCGGCCGCTCACGTTCAAGCTCGTTTCGCCGGCCATCGCCGCAGGGCTGCTCGCCCTCATCTGCGCCGCGCTCCTGGTCGGTCGCTAGTCGATAGGGTCTGGCAGGGTTCGCCTCGCCCCGCCCGGGCTAGGGGGCGGCGCTACGGTCGCCGGCGGTGGCCGCTTGCTCCGCTCCGTAGCGACGATCGACATAGCCCTCGAGGATGCCGATGAACTCGTCGATGAGGCCATCGCCTCGAAGGGTTCGATCGAGCTTGCCGTCGATGAAGACCGGTGCGACGGGCTCCTCGAAGGTGCCCGGGAGGGAGATGCCGATGTCCGCGTGCTTCGACTCTCCCGGCCCGTTGACGACGCAGCCCATGACCGCGACCGTCATCTCCTCGACGCCCGGATAGCGAGCCTGCCACGCCGGCATCCGCTCGCGGAGGTGACCCTGGATCCGCTCCGCCATCTCCTGGAAGAACGTCGAGGTCGTGCGGCCGCAGCCGGGGCAGGCGCTGACCTGCGGCAGGAACGAGCGGAGGCCCATCGACTGGAGGACCTGCTGGGCGACCCGCACCTCCTCCTCGCGCTCGCCGCCGGGCGCGGGCGTGAGCGAGACCCGGATCGTGTCCCCGATCCCCTCCTCCAGCAGGATCGCGAGCCCCGCCGTCGAGGCGACGATCCCCTTCATCCCGAGGCCGGCCTCCGTCAGCCCCAGATGGAGCGGGTAGTCGGAGCGCTGGGCGAGAATCCGGTACACGTCGACGAGGTCGCGGACGTTGGAGACCTTGGCCGAGATGATGATCCGGTCATGCCCCAGGCCCGTCTCCTCCGCGAGCTCGGCTGAGCGCATCGCCGACTCGATCATCGCCTCGATCATGACGTCGCGGCTGTCCCGTGGCTCCGCCGACGCCGCATTCGCGTTCATGAGGTCCGTGAGCAGGGCCTGGTCGAGCGAGCCCCAGTTCACGCCGATCCGCACAGGCTTGGCGTTCTCGATGGCCACCCGGACGATCGTGACGAAGTTCTCGTCGTGGCGCTTCGCGCCGACGTTGCCGGGGTTGATCCGGTACTTCGCCAGGGCGCGCGCCATCTCGGGGTACTCGACCAGGAGCTGGTGGCCGTTGTAGTGGAAGTCGCCGATCACCGGCACGCCGACGCCGAGATCGCGAAGCTTCCGGAGCATCTCCGGGACCGCGGCCGCTGCTCCGTCGTTGTTGACCGTGACCCGGACGAGCTCGCTGCCCGCGTGGGCGAGTCGCGCGACCTGGATCGCGGTTGCGTCCGCGTCCGCCGTGTCGGTGTTCGTCATCGACTGGACCACGACGGGGTGGCCGCTGCCAACCAGGACGCCGCCAACGTCGACGGTGACCGTCGCGCGCCGGGCGGGGGCGCCGACCCCAGGGCCCGCGACCGCCACCGGCACGGCGGGCGGCGGATCCGCCGGATCGCTCGTCCCGGCGCGACTCATGGCGCGGCGCCGAGGTTGGCGATGTCGAAGGCCGAGATCCAGAGGATGAAGGCCATCAGCACGACGAACCCGACGGCGTAGGTCAGCCGCTCGGCCCGGAGGCTCACGCGGGCCCCGAACAGCCGCTTGATCACGAGCACCGTCATGCGGCCGCCGTCGAGCGGGGGGAACGGCAGGATGTTCACGACGCCGAGGTTCACCGACAGGATCCCCGCGACGTACAGGGTCATGATCGGCCCGACGTTGAGCACGATGTCGGCCAGCGAGACCGCGATGCCGATCGGGCCCGAGGCGGGTGGACGGGCCGTCGGGTCCTTGATGAAGCCGTCGACGAGCTGGCCGAGGCCGCTGAGGATCAGCCCGCCCCAGCGCACCAGGTCGGTGGAGGCGAGCCTTGCCGCGGTGACGGGATCGTGGGTCGTGTAGCTGTACGTCTGGGTGTTGTCGCCGACGCCGAGGGCGCCGCGGGTCTCGCTGAGCTCGGCCTTCGGGCGGAGCGTCGTGGTGACCGCACGCTCGCTTCCGTCCGCGTGTCGAATGCCCAGCGTCACGGTCTGCCCGGCGTTCTCGCGCAGCGCGTCGATGACATTGCGCCCGCTGAACAGCTCGAACTGCTCGCCGGACACGCTCCGGATCTCGTCGCCGGCGACGAGCCCCGCCTGGGCCGCGGGCGAACCGGGCTCAACCGTCCCGATCCGCAGCCCCAGCACCGGCGTGGCCAGGAGGGCGATCGCGAAGAAGATCACGAACGCCAGGACGATGTTCATCACGACGCCGTTGACGAGGATCGCGAGCTTCACCCGGAGGCGCTGTGCCGAGAACGAGCGCGGGTCGTCTGCGGCATCGCCGTCCTCGCCCTCCATCCGCACGAAGCCGCCGATCGGCAGCCAGTTCAGCGTCCAGAGGGTCTCGCCCCTGGAGCGCAGGACCTTGGCGCGCGGGGGGAAGCCGAAGCCGAACTCGAGGACCCGGACCTTGAAGAACCGAGCGGTCAGGAAGTGGCCCAGCTCGTGGACGAGGACGATCCCGCCGAGGATCACCACGAACAGGACGATGGCGACGATCCCGAACACGAGGCCGTCCATCAGGCCCGCGCCGCGGTCGTCGCAGGACCGGCGAACGCGGCCCGCACCTCGGCGTCGAGGGCGATGAGCTCGTCCACGTCCGGATCCGCGCCCGCGCCGTAGCGCTCGACGGCCTGATCGATGAGGCGGGCGATGCCCGGGAAGTCGAGGGAGCCGCCGAGGAAGCGCGCCACGGCCACGTCGTCGGCGGCGATCAGCGCCGTCGTGGCCCGAGGGCCCATGCGGCCCGCCTCGCGCGCGATCCGGAGCGCGGGGAACCGGCCCTCGTCTGGCGCGCGGAAGTCCAGCCGGCCCAGCGCGACGAGATCCGGCGACGCGGCCGGGGAGGGGCGGCGGTCGGGGTACGTCAGCGCGTACTGGATCGGGAGTCGCATGTCGGGCGTGCCCAGCTGTGCCTTCAGTGAGCCGTCCACGAACTGGACGGCGGAGTGGACGACCGACTGCGGATGGATCACGACGTCGATCTGGTCGTAGCCGACATCGTAAAGCCAGCGCGCCTCGATGACCTCCAGCCCCTTGTTGGCGAGGGTCGCGGAATCGATCGTGATCTTCGCGCCCATGCTCCAGGTCGGATGCTTGAGCGCCTGCGCCGGCGTGACCCCCGCCAGCTCGTCGGCCGGCGTGTCGAGGAACGGGCCGCCCGAGCCGGTCAGGAGCAGACGCTCGACCTGGCGGAGGTCCTCCCCGGCGAGGCACTGCCAGATCGCCGAGTGCTCCGAATCGATGGGTCGCAGCCAGCCGAGCTGCGTCGCGAGCGGGTCCGCGGCGCCCGCGCCGGCGCGGCGCTCGGCGGCGCGAGCATGTGCCAGGGGCATCACCAGGTGGCCGCCGGCGACGAGCGTCTCCTTGTTCGCCGTCGCCACGACCTTGCCGGCTCCGAGCGCGGCGAGGACCGGCCGGAGGCTGACCACGCCACCGGAGCCCACGATCACCATGTCGACGTCATCGCGCGTCGCCAGCTCGAGCAGCGCGGCGTCGCCCAGCGCGGCCTGCGTCCCGGCGGGGAGGCCCGAGCGAAGCTCGGGGAGCGAGCCCGGGTCCGCGATGACCGCGACCGCCGGCCGGAACGCCCGCGCCTGCTGCACGAGGAGCTTCGCGTTGCGGCCCGCGGCCAGGCCGACCACGGTGAATGCCTCGTCGCCCGCAAGGACGTCGAGGGCCTGGCGGCCGATCGACCCGGTCGAGCCCAGGAGGGCGATCCTCGTCATCACGCCGGGCGCCGCATCAATGCAGGACCGTCACGACGTAGAAGAACGCCACCGGCGCGGCAAACAGGAAGCTGTCGACCCGGTCGAGCATTCCGCCGTGGCCGGGGATGATCGTGCCGGACTCCTTGGCACCGTCTGCGCGCTTGAGCATAGTTTCCCCGACGTCCCCCGCCTGCGCCGCGGCGCCGACCACGAGCCCG
>JAICVI010000041.1 GCA_025935415.1 Chloroflexota bacterium | reverse complement strand
TTGATCCGTGACGGGGATAAAGAGAGGCCGGCTGCCAGGTTCTCTCGGCGAATTGATACCTGTGGTTGATAGCGATGCGAAAGGCCGGGGGGCGGCCTCATCCGGGACGGCGGTGACGCCGGGACGGCGGTGACGCCGGGACGGCGGTGACGCCGGGACGGCCGTGACGCCGGGACGGCCGTAAAGCCGGGACGGCCGAGACGCCGGAAGCCGCTACGCGGCGGACGCGCCCGCCGTGAGCCGGTCGAGGATCGTGCCGAGTGCGCGCCGGTAGCCCAGGCCCTCGAAGTCGTGGAGGGGATCCGGCTCGAGGGCGTGCTCCTCGGTCTTGCCGGCACGACGCACGTAGACCACCGGGAAGATAGACGCGCCGTCGCTCTCGATGGTCATCGCGACGGCGTCAGGCCCGTCATGGTCCAGGAAGTGGGTCAGGGGTAGAACGCCGAGATCGCGCACGCCATCGTCGGGATCCAACGTGACGATGCTCGCCAGGTACGCCTTCTGGTGCCACAGCTCCGGGGCGTTGCTCGCCTCGTGTAGGAGATGGTCCCGGAGGTCGCCGATGTCCAGCGTCGGCCGCTCCAGCTCGACCCCGAAGTGCGCCTGCGCGAGATGCCGCACGAGCACGCGGCCGTTGTAGCGGTGCCCCTGCACAGCCCCTGAGTTCGACGGGATGCCGTGCTTCTTCAGCCCGGCGGCGCCCTGGGTGATCGTGCCCGCGAAGTAGATGCCCGGAACGGACGCGCTTTCCCAGAACTCCGTCTGGGCAGGCATCTTCGACTGTCCGAACGTCGCGACGCCAAGCGACGGCAGGTCGCGAAGCGGGCAGATGAAGCCCGTCGCCGCAATGACCTCGTCTGCCTCGACGGTCATCGGCATCGCGTTGTCGCTGCGCTCGAGGTGCACGGTGAAGCGCCCGGACGGTGACCGGCTGATGCCCTTCGTCGAGGCGGACAGGATGTCGACGCCACCGCCGAGAATGGAGTCCTCGAACGGCTGGACGTAGCGCGCCCGGACACCGACCAGCGAGCGCGTCTCGATCGAGGTCTTCGCCGGCGAGGGCGACGAGAGCGTGATCCGGCTGGCCCACTGGAGCAGACCGGTCGCCAGCTCGAAACCCGAGTTCTGCTTGCCGATGATGAACAGCCGCTTGCCGGCGTAGGACTCCGCATCCCGGGTGTCCGCGTAGTGGACGGCGAGCTCGATTCCCGGCGTGTTGGGGGCGTACGGCTGCGCCACCCCGACCGCGAAGATCGGGAAGCGGCAGCGGTACTCGCCATCCGAGGTCACGAGGACGAAGCGGTCGCCGTCGGCGGTCTCCTCGCGCCGCGTCGACTGCCACTCGCAGCCGTAACGGACTCGCACGCCGGAGCGATCCGCGAAGGCGGTGAGGCTCGCCTCCATCTCGGGGCGGGACGGAAAGTCCGAGCTGCCATCCATGAACTCCGCGGCGATGCCGCGCAGCTCCGGCTCGCTGGCCAGGAGGCTGTTCCAGTCCCAGCGCTCGAACTCCCGCGTCGTGCGCTCCGGCGGCGCGTATGGCTTCGTCCACGACAGCAGCCGCTGGAAGAACGGCCACTTCCGGAACATGCCGCCGGGCCCCGGGTCGGATGACAGCACGGCGTGCTCGATCCCGAGCCGGCCGAGGAAGTACGAGACCTGGAGCGCGCCCGGGCCGGACCCGACGATGACGATCGGGTACTCGCCCGGTGGGAACGGGCGCGCGTCGTCTGGCGCGCTGGTCGTCATTGGTTCGCCGTCAGCCGCCGGTTGGCGTTGCGGAGGCGCCGTGCCGATGCCTGGAGCATCCGGTACATCACCCTCGGGTGGTCGACCAGGAATCCTTCGACGCCCGGCCCCCCGAGGACGATGCAGCGCATCGGCCGGGTCGCAACGATGTCGGCGGTCGGGGGCTCGCCCAGGAGGACGCTGACCTCGCCAAAGAAGTCGCCACGGGCGAGCGTCGCCAGCTTCTGGCCATCGGCGACGACGTCCGCCTCGCCGTCGAGGATCACGTAGAAGCCGGAGCCGGTCAGCCCCTGCCGGAGGATTCGCGCGTCCTTCGGGAAGAACGCCTCCTCGAACCGGCTCGCGACGCCCATGAGCTGGGGGCGCGCAAGGTCGACGAAGATCGCCATCCCGGCGATCGCGTCGGCGATCTCGTCTCGGGTCGCCATGCGGGCCCTCCAGGGAACAGGACAGGAGCGCGCTGATTCTGCACTTCCGAGCCCGCGTGCGTGCGGAATGCTGCCAACCTGGCGACGACATGCGCATTCGCGGCGGTGGAGCGCACAATCACGGGTGCCAGGGAGGACCGGACGGATGACGCTGACCCACGACCGACGCGCAGAGCTGCTGGGCGGCTGCCCGCTGTTCCGTGGCATCGACGCCGAGGGGCTGGCGCACCTCGCGGACGTCGCCACCCCCGTCGACTTCCCGGCCGGCCACGTCATCGCTCGCCAGGGCGACATCGGCACGGGCTTCTTCGTGGTCATCTCCGGGCTCGTGAGGGTCGTGCGAGACGGCGAGGTCGTCGCTCGCCTGGGACCCGGCGAGTTCTTCGGCGAGCTGTCCGTGCTCGACCGGATGCCGCGCAACGCGACCGTCTCAGCCGAGCAGGACACGCGCTGCCTCGCGCTGGCATCGTGGGACTTCGACCGGATCCTCCTGGAGCAACCGGCTCTCACGCTCGCGATCCTCCGGGGCGTTGCCACCCGGCTCCGCGCCGCCACCGACTCCGCTCGCCACTGAGGGCCGGCGCGACCACCATGGCCGTGCGGGCCCCCGCGGCGACCCGGACTTTCCTCTTCTCCGACATCGAGGGCTCGACGCGCCTGCTCGACAGCCTGGGCAGCAACGCCTATACCGCCGTCCTCGAGCGCCAGGCCGAGATCATGCGCGCGGCGATCGCCGCCCACGGCGGCCGCGAGGAAGGCACCGAGGGCGACTCGTTCTTCGTGACCTTCGACAGCGCCATCGAGGCGGTCGAGGCTGCCGTCGAGGCGCAGCGGGCGCTCGCCGCGGAGCCGTGGCCGACCGGGGTCGAGGTCAACGTCCGGATGGGCCTCCACGCCGGCGAGGCGTCCAACTCCGCCGCGGGCCTCGTCGGTCTCGACGTCAACCGCGCGGCGCGGATCGCGGCCGCGGCGCATGGCGGCCAGATCGTCGTCTCCGACGCGGTCAACACGCTGGTCACGCCGCTGCTCCGCGAGGGCGTCTCGCTTCGGGGCCTGGGCCGTCACCGGCTCAAGGACCTCCGCGAGCCACAGCCGCTGTGCCAGGTCGTCGCCGACGGGCTTCGGCTGGAGTTCCCGCCGCTCCGCTCCATCGACGCGCGACCCAACAACCTCCCGACGCAGCTCACGTCGTTCGTCGGCCGTGACAAGGAGCTGGCAGAGGCCGGCGAGCTGCTGGAGCGGAACCGGCTCGTGACGCTCACCGGGCCGGGCGGGACCGGCAAGACCCGCCTCTCGCTGCAGGTCGCCGCCAACGCCGCGGAGCGCTACCCGGACGGCGTCTTCTTCGTGCCGCTCGAGACCGTGCGCGAGCCGGCGCTGGTCGAATCGCGCATCGCGTCGGCGATCGGTCTCGCCGAGTCCGGAGCGCGCAGCGCCGACGTGGTCCTGCGCGAATGGCTGGCGGGGAAGCGCGTCCTGCTGTGCCTCGACAACTTCGAGCAGGTCCTCGGAGCGGGTCCCGTGATCGCCGACCTCCTGCGCGACGTCGAGGGGCTGTCGGCGCTCGTCACCTCGAGGGCGGCGCTCCGGGTTTCAGGCGAACAGGAGTATCCCGTCCCCGGCCTGCCGGTTCCACCTGACCTGGCCAGCCTGTCCGCGATGGAGCTGGCGAACCTGCCGGCCGAAGCTCGAGTGCTCGATCTGGAAGCCCTCTCTGCATACGAGTCGGTCCGGCTCTTCATCGCCCGGGCAACGGCGGTCAAGCCCGATTTCCGCGTGACCAACGAGAACGCGCCCGCGATCGCGGCGATCACGGCCCGCCTCCACGGCATGCCACTGCCGATCGAGCTCGCGGCGGCCCGCGTCAAGCTGTTCTCGCCGGACGCGCTGCGCGCGCGGTTGGAGGACCAGCTGACGTTGCTGTCCGCGGGCGCGCGCGATCTGCCTGAGCGGCAGCAGACGCTCCGAGGCGCGATCGCGTGGAGCTACGACCTCCTCGACGAAGGCCATCGGCTCCTCCTCGATCGACTCTCCGTGTTCGAGGGCGGGGCCGACCTCGCGGCCGCGGAAGCAGTCTGCGGGCCCTACGCGGAGCTCGGGCTCGACGTCGTCGAGGGCCTCGTGGACCTCGTCGACCAGAGCCTCGTCCGCAGCGTCGAGACCGGCGGGGATCCAAGGTTCCAGATGCTCGAGACGATCCGCGCCTTCGCCGCCGAGAAGCTGGCCGAGCGAGGCGAGACGCCCTCGCAGTGGGCCCGGCACGCGGCCTGGTTCCTCGCGCTGGCGGAACGCATCGCGCCGGAGCTGGCCGGAGACGATCAGCGGGCCCGTCTCGACCAGCTCGAGGTGGAGCACGACAACATCCGAGCTGCGCTCGACCGCGCGACCGCGGCCGGTGACGCACGCGTCGCGATCGGGCTCGCCCACGCCGTGTGGCGGTTCTGGCAGAAGCGCGGCCACCTGTACGAGGCCCGGCGACGCCTCGACATCATCGCCGCCGCGTCATGGTCCCGGGCGGATCCGGTGCTGCGCGCCCGGCTCCTGGAGGCGCTCGGTGGCGTCTGCTGGTGGCAGGCCGACATCAGGGCCATGCGACCCGCGTACGAGGAGGCGGTCGAGATCTGGCGGGGCCTCGGCGACAAGCGGGAGCTGGCGAACGCCCTCTACAACTACGCCTTCGTGTTCAGCGTGCCGGACGACCCCGAGAACCCGCCCGAGGTCCTCGATCCGGAGGGCCGCGGGCTCGCGGCTTCCAACGAGGCGCTCGTGCTGTACCGGGAGATCGGCGACGAGCGCGGCGAGGGCAACGTCCTCTGGGGGATCGGCAACGCCAAGTACTTCAGCGAGACGGACGACGCGGGCGTGGGCGAGTTCCGCGCGGCGCTCGAGAAGTTCCGGCGGGTCGGCGATCGAACGATGGAAGCGTGGTCGCTGCACATGGTCGGCAGCGCGTTGCTGCGCGTCGGCAAGCGGGACGAGTCACGGCCGTACCTCAAGGAGGCCCTGGAGCATTTCTACCTCGCCGGCGACGCGGCCGGCATGACGCTGCTGATCGACGACCTCTCCGCCCAGGCCCTGGCGGACGAGGAGCCGGAGCGGGCAGCCAGGCTCTGGGGCGCGGGACGGGCGCTCACGAAGGCGACGGGCGCGACCCTGGCCGCCTTCACGGACACGTTCTACGAGGCCGAGCTTCGTCCCAACGTGCGCCGGACGGTCGACCCCGCAGACCTCGAGCGGTGGTCCGCAGAGGGGGCGGCGCTGCGCCTGGACGAGGCCGTCGCCTACGCGCTGGGTGTAACCGTCGAGGAGCTCCCGGAGGCCGCCGCGAGCCACCGCGACTGAGGGCGGCGGCGCGGGCGGGCGGGCTAGGGCCCGTTCCGATCGTTGGCGATGAACGCCGCGTACGTCACCGGCATCTCGCGGGCGAGGAAGGCCTCGACAGCCAGTGCATAGCGCCTGATCTCGCGCTGCGCCGTCACGGCGGCACGGAGCGAGACGAAATGCATCAGCGAGCGCGCGTTCACGGTCCAGTAGAACTCGGTGTAGGCGCCGACCGGCAGGACCGAGCGCGCCAGCTCCCGCGCCACGCCCTTCTCGACGAGCACGGTGTAGGCCTCGTACGCGACGTCGTAGACCTTCCGGAGCTCCTCGACGGTGTGGGCGGCGAGGTCGTCCTCGACCGGCTCGAAGCTGTACGCACCGGGCTTCCCGACCTGGCTTCGGACGTCCTCGAGCGCCGGGACATAGAAGTCGTCGGTCGCCTTGGCGTACCGGAGGCTGAACTCATTGAACGAGTTGTGGACAACGATTCCATTGGCGACGAAGTTGTGCCAAGGCCCTTCGACGCAGAGGTCGTAGGTCTGCCGCAAGCCGACGTACTCGATCCCGACCACGTCCACGGGATGGCCAGTCAGCTTCCAGCCGCGCCGGTCCGGCGCGGCGACGTCCAGCGCGAGCGTGCCGTTGGTCACAAAGCGAATCGAGCGCGTCTGCCGCGCTCCAGGGCCATCTCCGACGAGACCCACCGCGTCGCGCAGGGTGTGCCAACCCTCGTCCGTCAGGACGCGATGGTTCTCGGTGAGGGTCAGCGCTTTACCGTCTGCCAGCGTTACCCGGTAGACGGGCTGCAAGCCCTTGTCCACGATCTCGTCGATGTGGCCCACGCCGAACTCGTTCGTGGACTGATCGAGAATGCGCAGATTCATGCCGCGGACGCTCGACCGTGCGCTTCCGTCGCCGCCCCTTCCCTCGATCGTCGAGCGAACGCTGTGGCGGCCGGCGCCAACACGGATGGCCCCTGCTCGCTGATTCACGCCCATCGTTGCAGGCTCGCTGATTCGGGCAGGGGTGCCGGCATCGACGGCATACCCGTCACGCGCGCCCTTCGACCACATGGACCACAGCTCGTCCATCGTCTTTGCGAGTTGCGGCTGGGCATGCCCATTGGTGTCCACGAACGTGACAAGGGCATCGCCGGTCAGGCAGCCGATGCGATGGCGCATCCACTCCCTGGCGACGAAGATCGGGCAGCGGATGTGGAAGCGGAAGCTGTTGTGCTCGAACGGGGTCCCGTGGCGGTCCCGCATCAGGAAGCGGATCAGGCCGCGATCCGCGTCGTCGAGCTCCTCCTTGCGCCGCGCGAAGCTGACCCGCGCGGCATTCGCGACCGACAGGTCGTCCGCCATGGAGGCATCGAGCCGCACGAAGCCGTGATCCAGGAGCTCGACCCGATCGCCCTCCCCGATCACCGGCGGCGGAGCCGGCGCACCAGGCTCGGCGGCGTCGGCGTCGGCGCGCTCGATCTCGGTCGTCACCCCCCGAGTCTACGACCGCCGGCCCGCCACGGAGATCCGGCTCCGCAGCCCGAGCGTCCCTGGCGGGCTAGAGGTCGGAGACGAATCGCCTGATCACGCGCGCCAGTCGCGGACCTGCCTCGGCGCCCGCGGCCATGACCTCCTCGTGGGTCAGCGGCTCACCGGTGTAGCCCGCGCCGGCGTTGGTCACGAGCGACACGCCGGCGACCTCGAGGCCGGCCCAGCGGGCCGCGATGCACTCCATCACCGTCGACATGCCGATGGCGTGGCCACCCATCGCGGCGTACATCCGGACCTCGGCCGGGGTCTCGTAGTTCGGACCGGTGAGGCCGACGTAGACCCCTTCCTCGAGCTCGACGCCCTCGACGCCGCCGGCGCGGTGGAGACGTTCGCGGAGGCGCGGCGACCAGGCGTCCGTCAGGTCGGTGAACCGCTCGCCGATCGCGTCGGCGTTCGGGCCGGTCAGCGGGTTCAGCCCCGTGAGGTTGATGTGATCGCTGATCACCATGAGCGTGCCCGGTCCAAAGGCCGGGTCGAGGCCCCCCGCGGCATTCGTCAGCACGACGACCTTCGCCCCGAGACGGCCGAAGAGCAGCACGGGCTGGATCACCAGACCGGGCGCGTTGCCCTCGTACAGATGGAACCGGCCCTGCAGCATCGCCACGGGGCGTCCGCCCAGGCCGCCGAGGAGCAGCCGGCCGGCATGGCCGGGCGCGGTCGCCGCAGGCCAGCCCGGCAGCTCGGCGAACGGGATGGCGACGGAATCCTCGAGATCGTCCGCGAGGCCGCCGAGCCCGGACCCGAGCACGATCCCGACCTCCGGGACCAGATCCGAGCGGGCGCGAACCGCCGCCTCCAGCGCATCGAGGCGGGCGGGCTGGTCGGCGGGGAGGATCGGGAGCGACGGATCGATCACGCGAGCGCCATCACGGATGCGGGCCTCCAGAGGTTCGTCCAGGGGTCGACGGCCGAGGGGCCCGCGACTTCTGCGGGCCCGACGAGAGTACCGACACCGGGATGCCGGTCACGTCCCGTCGAGCCTCCCGGGGACGGCGCAGGAACGCCGTCGCGACCAGGTACAGAAGCGCCCGAAGCGACCGGCCCTGATGCGTAGAACCTTGATGTGATCTCGGCTCTTGCGCTTCCTGGCGGCCCCTTCGGGCAAGACGAAGATTACGAATCCATCGCACCGGCGGTCAACGACGTTATCCACGAGTTTCACCGTCGAGCGCTCGGATCTATCCACGACTTGCACATCGATGTGGACATCCGGTGGAAAAGCCAGGGATCGTGAGCGCCGGGCAGCCGCCGACAGACGACGCTTAGCCGCCGAGGGCGAACATCTCGATCTTGGGGAGGTGGCCCGTGGCGGCGGCGCGCCGTTCCGAGTAGCGGTCGTCCCGAACGCCCCAGATGGCGGCGACGCGCTCGGCCAGGGCCGCATCGGACTCGCCAGCTCGCAGCGGCTCGCGAAGGTCGTGCCCCACCGCGCTGAAGAGGCACGTGTAGAGCTTGCCCTCGGCGGAGATGCGCGCCCGTGTGCAATCGCCGCAGAACGGCCGCGTCACGGAGGCGATGACCCCGATCTCACCACCGCCGTCGAGGTAACGCCAGCGCTCGGCGACCTCGCCCGTGTACCGCGCCGGCACGGCCTCGAGCGGCCAGCGGGCGGAGATGGCCTCCACGACCTCCATGGCCGGCACGACATCGTCGAGCCGCCAGCCGTTGGTGGTGCCGACGTCCATGTACTCGATGAAGCGGAGGATGTGCCCGGCGTCACGGGCCCACGAGGCGAGATCCAGGATCCCGCCGTCGTTCTCGCCGCGCTTCAGGACGACGTTGACCTTCACCGGCCCGAGGCCCGCCTCGAGCGCCGCGTCGATGCCGTCGAGGACCTTTGCGATCGGGAAGTCGACGCCGTTCATCCGCTGGAACGTGGCGTCGTCGAGGGAGTCGAGCGAGACCGTCACGCGTCCCAGCCCCGCATCGGCGAGCGGCCTCGCGAGAGCCCGCAGCGCCGAGCCGTTGGTCGTCATGGCCAGGTCGAGCGGCCCGCCCTCCGGCGTTCGCAGCGACGCGAGCATGGCCACGAGCTCCGGCAGGCCACGTCGGACCGTGGGCTCGCCGCCGGTGATCCGGAGCTTCTGCACGCCGAGCGACACGAAGACGCCGGCGACGCGGGCGATCTCCTCCAGGCTCAGGATCTCGTCCCGCGGCAGGAACCGGTAGTCGCGCCCGAAGACCTCCTGCGGCATGCAGTAGGGACAGCGGAAGTTGCAGCGATCGGTGACCGAGATCCGGAGATCGCGGAGCGGGCGGCCGAGCCGATCCATCGGGAACATCGCGGAATCGTATCCCCACGGGGCGAGGAAGCCCGTTTACCGGTACCTCCGCCGCTCACGGGGGTACCACAGGAGCACTACCCCACACGCGACCGCACCACGACCATCCAGAACGTCCGGCACCGGAATGAGCCGGGCGACCACGCCCCGAGGAACCGTCGATCGATGTCGAGCCAGCAGAAGCGCGGATTCCGACTCCCGTGGGGGGCCGACAACGCCTCCGACGGGAGCGCGCCCGGCGCCACGACGCTCGACCGCTCGGAAACCGACTCGACGACCGGCGTGGACGGCGATGCGCTCATGGACGAGGCGCCGGCCTCCTCCGACGTGCCCGAAGACACTGCCGAGGCCGCGATGATCGACACCCAGGCGCAGATCGAATCCGCCACCGAGACCCCGACGGGCGCCAGCGGCGCCTGGCCGGAGGTCGACCGCCGGAACGCGACCGCGCACACCGACGACGGGGACCGCGCGCCGGCGCGCCCGCCGATGCACGTCGCCGGTGCCGCGCCCCGTCCGGGCCGCCGCGACAACCCGCTCGTCGCCGGCCTCGTGAAGGCCATGCGCGAGGCCGCGATCGCCAGTCGCGACGAGACCCTGTCTCGCCTCCAGGCCGACGCGGGCACGCGCGTCGAGAGCATCCGGACCCGCGCGACCTCGGAGAGCGCCGAGCTTCGCAAGCGCGCCGAGGACGACATCACCGGCATCCGCGAGTGGTCGAAGGCCGAGATCGCCCGGATCCGCCAGGAGACCGAGGAGCGAATCGAGGCTCGGAGGACCGAGCTCTCTGGTGAGACCGAGCGGCACGCCACGAGCGTCGAGCGCCTCGTGGCCGACGTCCAGTCGATCGTCGAGACGTTCAAGACGGACATGGAGGGCTTCTTCGAGCAGCTCCTCAAGGAAGACGACCCTGCGCGCCTCGCCGCGCTCGCCGAGCAGGCGCCCGACGCGCCCGACCTGAGTGGCGACGGACCCGCCGCCCTCGACATGCTTGCCGAGGAAGCGCCGGTGCCGGCCTCGCTGGAGGCGGACGCCGCAGCCGCCGCAGAGGTGGCGGCCACGGAAGGGCTCGACATGGGCGCCGGGACCGAGTGGCCGGCGTCCGTGCTCGCGGCCGCCTCGCAGCGCGACGACGCCGTCGCCGAGCCCGCCATGGACGACGGAGCCACCCGCCTCCTCGTCAGCGGCCTTGGCAGCGTCGCCGGTATCTCGGCCCTCAAGGGCGCGCTCGGGCAGATCCCGGGCGTCCACGCCGTCAGCGTGTCCTCCGGTGAGCAAGGAGAGTTCGTGTTCGCGATCAACCACGATCCCGGCGTCGACCTGGCGAGCGCCATCGCCGCCCTGCCGGGCTTTGCCGCCCGGATCACCGACGCCACGGCTGAGGGCATCACCGTCGTCGCCCACGAGCCGGCCGCGTGATGGCAACCGGGAACGCCGCAGATCTCAGCCGCCCCGCCGTCGCGGTCGCGCTCTCCGAGCCCGAGCAGTCGCACGTCCTCGAGGCGCTGACCGACGCAGGGTTCGACACCGTCGCCCTCGCGCCCAAGGCCAAGCTCAGCGAGGCCTTCTCACCGCGCCATCCGCGCCTGATCGCCGTCGTGGACGTGGCCGGTGATCCGGCCCGTGCCGTCGCCCGCGTCAAGGAGGCCCGCCGCGGACGTCCGGGCGCCCTTGCCGTCGTGTTCGCGGTGGATTCGGGTGAGCTCGACGGGCTCGAGGCCGCTGGTCTCGACGAGGCCGACGAGATCCTGCTCCGGCCGTTCGAGATCGACGCCCTTCGCTGGCGCGTCGAGGCGATGGCGATTCGCGCCCAGGTGCCCGTCACCGACGGCGCCGATCCGGTCCTCGCCGGTGGCATGATCGAGACCGACCTCGCGCCCTCGGCGCGCGTCTTCGCCGTCTTCAACCCGAAGGGCGGCGTCGGCAAGACGACCATCGCCACGAACCTCGCGGCGGTGCTCCAGCTGTGGAAGGGCATGCACGTCCTCCTGCTCGATGGTGACACCGTGACGGGGCACGTCGGCCTGTCGCTGGGCCTGCCCGCGGGCCGGTCTGCGGCCGACTCGTGGGCCGACGAGGACGCGGGCTACGGGCACGAGACGCTGCTCGACCTGGCGGAGCGGCACAGCTCCGGCATCCGCGTCGCGGCACTCTCCAGCAACCCGCTCAGCCATGCGACGCTCGCGCCCAACCGCGTGGCCGACGCGATCATGGAGGCCCGCATGGGCGTCGACGCGATCGTCGTCGACCTCCATCCGTCATACACCGAGGTGAACCTGGCGGTCTTCGCGATCGCCGATCGGATCCTCGTTCCCGTGACACCGGACCTGCCCGCCATGCGTGCCGCCATCCAGCTCAAGGACGTGGCGGCGGAGATCGGCGTCCGGGACCGGCTCGCGATGATCATCAATCGCGCGAACAGCGGCGTGACGGTTGCGGACATGGAGGCAACCGTCGGGCTCCCGGCGCTCGCCCAGATCCGCTCCGCCGGCCTCCACTTCGTGTGGTCCGCGAATGCCGGCAAGACGCTGATCGACAAGTTCCCGAAGCACGCCGTGGCCCACGATTTCGAGCATCTCGCCGATCGGCTCCTCTCCGCGCACAGTGGCGACTCCGCTGCGCCTCGACGCAGCGGCGACCCGGCCGCGCTCATCCGCGGCCTGTTCGGACGAAAGTCGCTCGTCGAGGCTTAGTCGCAGCTTCGCTCGGCAGCGAGAAGGGGCAGCACCAAGCGGGAGGGCGCCGGAGTGCGCGGCAGGGCGCGGCGCTCGTGGCGCTCCTGGCGCTCGTCGCGCTCGTGGGCTCCTGGCGCTCGTGGCCTCCTGGCACTCGTGGCGCTCCTGGCGCTCGTGGCCTCCTGGCGCTTGTGGCGCTCTGTGAGCGCCGTCCGAACGCAGCCTCGAGCTTGCGATTGCGCCGGATAGAACTGACACGAGTAGCAGCGACGATCGGACGCCCGGACAGCACTCAGGCGACGATTTGATCGATTGTCCGCGCCAGGCCACGCTCGCGCCGCCGTCGGGCGGTGGCACCGGACCTCGCCAGCACTCGCTCCAGTTCTGTCCGAGACATCGCAGGCGGATGCGCGCGGCGATCCACGCGGTCCCACGGGACGGGGCGGTGGGAGGGTCAGCGGTGGCGAGGGTCAGCGGTGGCGAGGGTCAGCGGTGGCGAGGGTCAGCGGTGGCGAGCGTCAGCCTCGCGAGCGGCGGAGTGCCTCCGGCAGGTCCGCGAGGCTGTCGACCACGATGTCGGCTTCCGGCGGATCTGCGCGCCCGGCCTGGATCCAGCCCCACGGCCCGCGCCGCAGGAAGACCGCGGTCATCCCCGCTGCATGCGCGGGTTGCACGTCGTTGTCGACGCGATCTCCGACGTAGGCGATCGCGGCCGGTGGCAGCTCCAGCTCCCGCGCGACTCGCTCGAAGAACGCCGGGTCCGGCTTGTAGATGCCCCAGTCGGCCGACATCCCGACGAGGTCGAGCGGGACCCCGAGTCCCTCGATGACGGCCGCGGTGGCGGCGGGCTGGTTTGCCGCGACGCCGAGCCGGTAGCCGTCCGCCGCGAGCACGCGGAGGCAATCCAGGGCGTCCGGATAGAGATCCTCGACGCTGACGAAGGAGAAGCCGCCCGGCGACGCCTCGAGCCGCTGGCTCTCCTCCTCGGCGTCGACGTCCGGGCGCAGCAGGGCGATCGGGTCGCGGTGGTGGCGTCCGTCGGCGATCGCCGCACCGAGCACCGCGAAGAACGTGAGCCGCGGGATCCCGAGGTGATCCGCCCAGGCGCCCCACGGACGGGTCTCGTCGACGAGCGTCTCGCCGACGTCGAAGACGACCGCCTCGATCGCTCGCTCGTTCATGCGTCGGATCCGCGCGTTGCCCGCTCCGCCCGTCGTTCAGGCCCGAGAGCGGACGCTCGCTCCGGTGGTCGCGGGCGCCTTCGGCTCGGCCGCCCGCTCGACCGCGCTGGCTTCAGTGCTACTCCTCGGCCTTGCCCGAGTTCTCGCGGATCATCTCCACCACGCTCGCGTCCGCGAGCGTGGTCGTGTCGCCGAGCTGGCGACCCTGGGCGATGTCGCGCAGGAGGCGGCGCATGATCTTGCCGGATCGGGTCTTCGGCAGGTCCGGCGTGAACATCAGTGCCTTGGGCTTGGCGATCGGGCTGATCTTCGAGGAGACGTGCTCGCGGAGCTCCTTGGCCAGCGCGTCATCGGGCTCGATGCCCTTGCGCAGGATCACGAAGCAGTTGATCGCCTCGCCCGTCACCGGATCCGGCCCGCCGACCACGGCCGCCTCGGCGACCGCCGGATGCGAGACCAGGGCACTCTCGATCTCGGTCGTCGAGAGTCGATGGCCGGAGACGTTCATCACGTCGTCCACGCGCCCGAGCAGCCAGAAGTAGCCGTCCTCGTCGCGCTTGGCGCCGTCCCCCGCGAAGTACATCCCGGGGAAGCGCGACCAGTACGTCTGCTTGTAGCGCTCCGGATCGCCGTAGATGCCGCGGAGCATCGCGGGCCACGGCCGCTTCAGGACGAGGTAGCCGCCGCCGCCCAGCGGCACAGACTCGCCCTGGGAGTCGACCACGTCGGCCTCGATTCCGGGGAATGGGAACGTCGCCGAGCCGGGCTTCGTGGTGGTCACGCCGGGGAGCGGCGAGATCAGGATCTGGCCGGTCTCGGTCTGCCACCAGGTGTCGACGA
>JAICVI010000148.1 GCA_025935415.1 Chloroflexota bacterium | reverse complement strand
GTCCCGCCTCCGCGGCGCCGGCTTCGACCTTCGTCACGCCGAGCTGGGCATTCGAGGTGAGCGTGTTTTCCGGGAGCCAGACCTCTTCGCCGAGCGCGGCAAGCTCGAGCGGTCCGTCGAGGTGCGCGCCCACCCCGGCCGCCAGGGCGCTCGCGGCCTCCCCTGCCGGCTGCAGCGGCACCACGATCTCGGTGCCGGCACGGTCGTACGGCTGCAGCGCGGATTGCACCTGGTACAGGATTCCGTGCGCATCGCGAACGATGGCGCTCACCCGCACGCGGAGGCCGAGCGTCTCCGGGTCCAGGGGTTGCGATTCGGGCTCGCCGGCGCCGCCGTTGACGTTGAAGAGGTCGATCGTTCGCACCTTGATGATCGGCGCGATGCGCAGGAAGGTCGTGCCGTCCGGGAGCCGCGTGAGCTTCGGTGCAGGCCGGCCGTCGCGGAGCGGCTGCAGCAGCGTGCCGAGCGGCTGCGACCCCTCGTCGCCGCGCACCAGGACGAGGCCATCGGCCGCGTCCGCGTCCAGGGCCAGCAGGTCCACCGAGCCGCCGAGCGGGAACGAGACGACCTTCGTCTGGCGCTCCACCGCCGACACGTGATCCGCGCTCGCCAGGCTCGCGTACGCGTCGGCGAGCGCCCAGCCCGGGAGCGCCCCGACGCCGCGAACGGGAACGGCACGCGCCGGCGCACCGGCCTGGTACGCGGCCTGGTCGCGCTGGGAGCTGGCCCACGTCGTCGAATACGAGAGCGCGAACACGCCCATCGACATCGCGAGCATGAGCAACAGCGCCGACCGCGTGTACCGGAGGGGCCGCCGCGCGAGCTGGCGCGACCCCAGCGACGCGACGAGGCTCCGGCCCCGCGAGATGCCGGCCTCCGCCGCCTGCGCGAGCAGCGGCAGGACGCGCAACGCCAGGACGCCGCCGGCGATCAGGCCGATGGCGGGCGCGGCCACCAGCAGCGGATCGAGGCCCAGCGTCCCCTGGACGGACCGCGTCAGTGTCCCGCCGTAGAAACGGAGCTGCCAGAGCGCCACGCCGGTGACCGCGAGCAGCGCGATATCGAGGCCCATGCGCTGGCCGAACGTCCGGGTCTCCTGCCGCGAGATGGCGCCCTGCTCGAGGGCGAAGCGCCGCGCCGAGAGCACGGCCGGCAGCGCCAGGAGGACGACGCAGACGATTCCGGCGGCCGCGGCGGCGATGTAGGACTCCGGGCTGACGCGGGGATCGATGCGGAGCCCGACATCGGCAAGGGGCCCGACGACGTTGAAGGCGCCGAGCACCAGCACCGCGATCCAGGGAGCGACGATCACGGCCGGGACCGCCAGCACGAGGCCCTCGACCACGGCAAGGAGCGCGATCTGGCGCGGCGCGGCGCCGCGGGACCGCAGCATCGCGGTGTCGACGCGGCGATGGTCCACCAGCAGCGACGCGGTCAGCACGATCGCGTAGGCCGCGAGGATCGCCATCTGCGCCATCACCAGCAGGACGCTGGTGCGGCTCACGAGCAGCGAGCGCTCGGCGTCGCCGAGGATGGAATCGAGCCCTGTCGTGACCTGGAACTCGTGCCCCGTGGCGACACCGAGCTGCTCCTCGAGGGTCGAGACCCGGGCGCGCAGCGCAGCGGCATCGTCGACGCGGAGCCGGGCGAAGTCCGGGAACGTGTGCCAGCGCAGCTGCACCTGGTCGGAGCCCGCGGCGAAGAGGAGCCCAGCCTGACTGGTGAAGAACGGGCCGAACGTCTGGTTCTGCGCGTTCTCGTGCAGGCCCGTCGTCAGCTGCCCGTCCCCGTCCCAGTACGGCTCCGTGGGATCGACGATCGAGAACGTGCCGACGATGAGCGCCGACACGGTCACCGGATTCACGGCGGCATGGGCAACGAGCTGGACCGGGTCGCCGACGCCCAGCCCCAGGTTCTGCGCGACCGCATCGAGCACGGCCACCTGGACGGGACCCGCGGGCAGCTCGCTGGAGGTCTTGCTGTCGGGGGGCCAGACGCCGGACGTCAGCGATGCGTGGTCGGCGAGGCCTTCGAGGTAGCCAAGGACCGCCTGGCCGCCCTGGCCCGCCGCCGACACGCCCTGGATGGCGAGGGTCGCACTCGTCCGCCAGTCGCGGACCACGCTCCCGCCGAGCGGGGCGATGACCTGTTGCAGCTGGCCCTCGGCGCCCTGGTCGATGGCGAGCGCGTCCGCGGGCTTCGCGTAGACCGAGGCATCGATCGTCGTCGCGCCGGCGGTCGTGTCGGCAAGGGCGCGACGGAGACCGGCCTCGGCGGCGGCGGATGGATAGATCAATCCCGCCGAGAAGAGGATCGCCGCGAGCAGCGTGATCAGCCACGCGGCCGCCACGATCGGCCAATCGGCGCGCGAGCGCGCGACGCTCACGCGGATGGCCGAAGCCAGGGCCCCCATGAACGCGGCCGGTCTTTCAGGCCGTCAGGTTGGCGCTTGGCGCGGTCGCAGCCGCTCCAGTGCTGGTTGCGACGCCACGGAGGGCGTACGGGCCGGCATGCTCGATCCGGACGTCGACGAACGACCCGAGCCACCCCGCCGGGCCCTCGAGGTGCACGAGCTTCGACTGGCGCGTGCGCCCCGTCAGCCGGACGGGCGCGCCGCCCGGGGCCTCCGTGCCGGCACGCAGGCGAGGCGCGGGCGCGATCGGCTCGTCCGCGTCCTGGTGGTCGTGCGAGCGCGGCGGGACGATCGTGTCGACGAGGACCTCGACCGTGCGGTCGAGCCAGCCGCGGTTGCGCTCGAGCCCGATCGGCTCCTGCAGCGCAAGCAGCTCATTCAGGCGGCGCCGCTTGACGTCCGCGGGCACGTCGTCCGGCAGGCGCGTCGCCGGGGTGCCGGGCCGCTCCGAATACGCGGCCGCGAAGACCTGGTCGTAGCGGACCGCCTGGAGCAGCCGGAGCGTCGACTCGTACTGGGCCTCGGTCTCCCCGCAGAAGCCGACGATGACGTCCGTCGAGATGGCGATCTCCGGCACGGCCGCGCGGATCCGGTCGAGGCGCTCGCGGTAGTGCTCGATCGTGTACTGGCGGCCCATCCGCCGGAGCATCGCGTCGTCGCCCGACTGGACCGGCAGGTGGAGGGCCTCGCAGACCGACGGGCAGTCGGCCATCGCCTCGATCAGGCGGTCGGAGAGGTCCCACGGATGCGAGGTGATGAAGCGAAGGCGCGGAATGGCGGTCTCGCCGTCGGCGGTGCGGAGGCCGTCGATGGCCCGGATGAGCTCCGCCAGGTCCGGCTTGGAACCCAGCTCTAGGCGGCGACCCGCCCAGCGCTCCGTCCTGACGTGCTGGAAGCGCGGCTGGGGCTCGAGGTCGTGGCCGTACGAGTTGACGTTCTGGCCGAGGAGCGTGACCTCCCGGAAGCCGCGCGCGGCGATGCTCCGGGCCTCCTCGACGACGTCGTCGAAGGGCCGGCTGCGCTCGGGGCCGCGGCTGAACGGCACGATGCAGTAGGTGCAGGTCTTGTCGCAGCCGTAGATGATCGGCAGCCAGGCGCTCACGCTGGAGTGCCGCTGGACCGCTCCGGCGTGCACGGCGGCTGCGCGCGTGCCCGAGAGCGCATCGGCGACGCCGACCGCGGTTCGGCCGATGATCGTGGTGGCGCCGGTGACCCCGACCGGGCCCTGCGCGGAAGCGAGGCCCAGCCGATCGACGAGCTCCGGCTCCTGGTCGGGCCGCAGGAACAGGTCCACCGCCGGGAAGCGATGGTCCAGCCGCTCGAAGTCCATCTCGCGGACCGCGCACCCGGTCATGACGACCCGCAGCGAGGGATTTGCCGTCTTGAGCCTGCTGAGCTCTCCCTGGCGCCCGATGACCTTGGCCTCCGCGGCCTCACGGATGGCGCAGGTGTTGATGACCACGAGGTCTGCCTCGTCCATCGCCCGCGCCTCGGCGCAGCCGGACGCGAGGAGGCGCCCGGCCATCTCCTCGGAGTCGCTTCGGTTCATCTGGCAGCCGAGCGTCCAGACGTAGAAGCGGGGCAGGGCGCGCGATTCGGGCCGGAACTCCGCGACGGCGTCCTCGACCATCGGCGCCGGTCGACCCGCGCTCGCCGGCGGCGGCGCGACCTCGAGCATCGGCAGCAGCCTGCTGGTCGTCATGGTCGCGCCATGCTAGCGCCACGCTCGGCATCATTCGATCGGTGGTCCTGCCCAGGTCCCCCGATCCCAGCGCAGCACCCCTCAGACGGACACCCCGAGCGCCGCGCGAACGCCGCCGGCGACATCCGGCGGGTTCCAGAGCTGGGCATGGGCCTCGGCGTAGGTCTCGCGGTCGCCGTGGTAGTCGCTGCCGCCGGTCGGGACGAGCCGGAGGTCCGCCGCGACCTTCTGCATCAGCCGCACGGTTGAGAGGTCGTAGGCCCGGTAGTGCACCTCGAGGCCGTTGAGCCCGAGGTCGACCAGGGAGCGCATGAACGGCATGTACGCGGGCGCCTCGGAGTAGTGCGCCAGCGAGGCGATGCCGCCGGCGGCCCGGATCGCGCCGATGGCCTCGCGCGGGCCCAGGCCCTCGCGGGGCACGTAGGCGGGCCGGCCGCGAGAGAGGTGTCGATTGAACGCGTCCTCGACGCTCTCGGCGTTGCCCGTCAGGATCAGGGCGCGGGCGATCCGCGGCCGGCCGAGGGCGTCCTCGTCGGTGGTGGGCGGCAGCTGCTCCAGGGCGCCATCGATCGGCATGCCGAGCTCGCGGAGCTTCGTGACCATCTTTTCGAACCGCGTCCGGCGGGCGTCGCGCTGGCTGGAGAGCGCCGCCTCGAGCGCATCGTCGTCGGGGTCAACGCCCAGCCCGAGAACGTGGACCTCACCCTCCGCGATGTGGTCGCGATCGTGGACCACGGTGTTGATCTCGATCCCGGGGAGGATCTCCAGGCCCGCCGGCGTCGCGCCGGATGCCCGGAGCTCGCGCACCCCGGCGAGGGTGTCGTGATCGGTGATCGCCAGGAGCGTGACGCCGGTCGCCGCGACGGCCTCGACCAGCTCGGTCGGCGTCAGGATGCCGTCGGAGCGGAGGGTGTGCGTGTGGAGGTCGACCGTCGCCGGCGCCGGCGGGACGAATCCGGCTCGCGACGCGTGGCGCTTCGCGCTCGGGCTGCGGTTGGCGGTCACGGCCTCGGTTTCGCCGGCGCGGCGAGGCTCGCTCGACTCGCCGGCCGTTGCGCCGGCCGCGTCGTCGCTCACTCCTCCCAGACCCGCTGGATCCGCTCGATGGCGAGCGCCCGCCCGGTGGCCGGGTCGATGTCGATCTGCGTCGCGTTGAACACCACCGGTCCCTCGGCGACCTCGAAGCGCGTCGGGAGGGCGTTGAGGAAGCGCGGCAGCACGGTCGCAGGATCGAAGCCGATGATCGAGTACGCCGCGCCAGTGCACCCGAGGTCACTCTGGTACGCCGTGCCCTGGGGGAGGATCCGCTCGTCCGCGGTCGGGATGTGGGTGTGGGTGCCGACCACCGCCGAGACGCGGCCGTCGAGGTGGACGCCCAGCGCGTTCTTCTCCGAGGTGATCTCGCAGTGGAAGTCGACGAGCCGCACCGGCGGCAGCGGCTCGCTCCCCTCCTCCAGCACCTGGTCCGCGACGAGGAACGGGTTCTCGAT
>JAICVI010000192.1 GCA_025935415.1 Chloroflexota bacterium | reverse complement strand
TTGCATCACCCAATGGAACACGATTGCGAGCGCCGCGGTTGCGTCCCCCCGCGAAGCGGCTGGCTCGGAGCTAGCTCCGGCGCAGGCGGATCACCGGGATCAGCCGGCCGCCGGTCTTCTCCGGGTACTCGCCGAACCACGGCAGGCGCTCGACATGCGCGTTCCAGAGGCGATCGCGCTCGGGACCCTCGCGCAGGACCTCGGCCGTGCCGGCGAACCGGTCCCTGCCGATCTCGATCTCCACGGCGGGCGTCTTCTCGACGTTCGCGACCCATTTCGGCTCGACGGGCGAGCCGCCGGCTGTACCCGCGACGACATACGCGTCTCCGTCACGCGAGTACGTCAGGACCGCGCGCCGCTCCTGCCCCGACTTCGCGCCGGTGCTGTACAGGAGCATGATCGGGTGGCCCTTCAACGGGCCGTCGCTGGGGGTTCCGCCGTTGGCGCGAAGGTCGGCGATGAGGGCGTTCTCCCAGGCGCTGGGATCGAAGGTCTCGGTGGCCATGCTGGCAGTCTCCGTTGCAGGGTCGTTGCGCAAGCAACTATATCCCACCTCGTCGAACCGGTCCCGATCCGCGCTCGCAACCCGCCATGCCCCGAGTCGCCACTCGTTCGCAATCCATCCGTGTGCGACACTCCGGGCTCGCGACGAGGGGCAAGGGTCGCGAGCGGCCAGGAGGAGACCGTTCATGACGAGGATTCGACCGGCGGCAGCGGCCGCCATCGTGCTGCTGGTGGCCGCGTGCGGCGGAAGCGGTGGGGCGAGCACCAGTCCCACCACGGCCGCAGCGACGCCACCGGCAGCGACGACGCCGCCCGCCACGACGGCGGCGACAACCGCGGTGATCGCGCCGCCGACCAGCCTGATCACGCCGGGCACCATCGTCGACTGTGTCGACATCGAGTACCCGCCGATGGAGATGTTCCCCTCGGCGGACGTCACCGATCCGAACCAGGCGGTGGGGTTCGACGTCGATGCTGCCAAGGCGGTCGCGGCCAAGCTCGGCCTCAAGATCGAGATCCGCAACACCGCATTCAACGCCCTGATCCCGGACCTCCAGGCGGGTCGCTGCGACATCGTCTGGACGGCCCTGTACGTCAACGAGACCCGGCTCGCGGTCGCCGACGCGGTGCCGTACATGGCCACCGGCCAGGTCGTGATGGTCAAGAAGGGCAACGCCGTCGGCATCCACGCCGAGACTGACCTCTGCGGCAAGACCGTCTCGGTCCAGGGCGCGGGCCTCGTCGAGGAGCGCATCGACAAGGCCAGCACCGCCTGCACCACGGCGGGCAAGCCCGCGATCAACAAGCAGGCCTACGAGAAGGTCGCGGACGAGTTCCAGCAGATCATCCTCGGTCGCGTCGACGCGGTCTGGGAGACCGACACGGGCGTCTCGCAGTTCCTGCTCGAGCACCCTGGCGAGTACGAGGTCGCCTACGCCCTGCCGCGTGACGACAACTACGGCGTCTACTTCGGCAAGGGCAAGGCCGATCTCGGGACGGCCCTGAAGGCAGCCATCGACGCACTCAACGCCGACGGCACGCTCGCCGCTATCGCCACGAAGTACGCCATGGATCCGGCCATCCTCACGGTCGTCGTGAAGTAGGCCCCACGCCCGTCTAGCATCGAGGCCCGGCCGACCGTTCTGGTCGCCGGGCCTCGACATTCCTGCGCCGGCGAAGCTGCCGGCCGAGCGGGAGGCGACGTGCACTTCGACGTCGGCATCTTCCTGGGCGCGCTCACCTCGAAGGCCCTGCGCGAGGCCATCCCGGTCACGATCTCGCTGGCGGTGACCTCGTTCGTGATCGGCGTGATCATCGGGCTGCTGGTGGCGCTGGCGCGGTCGAGCCGCTTCCGGGTGGTGCGCTACCTCGGCTGGACGTACGTCTGGTTCTTCCGCGCCATTCCCACCATCATCCTGCTGTTCTTCGTCTGGAACGCGCTGCCAGAGCTCGTCCCCGCCCTCGCGGGTCCGGGGTTCATGCCGTTCTACGCCGCGGTCATCGGCCTCTCGGTGAACGAGGCCGCCTACGCGGCCGAGATCATCCGGGGCGGGTTGCTCTCGGTGGACGACGGCCAGCGCCAGGCGGCTCGGGCCCTGGGCATGCGGCCGGCCGCCGTGTTCCGGCGCGTCGTCGCGCCCCAGGTGATCCGGGTCGTCATCCCGCCGATGGCCAACGACTTCATCACGCTGCTGAAGCTGACCAGCCTCGCCTACGCGGTGTCGCTGCGCGAGATTCTCACCGTGACCCAGACGCAGATCGCCCAGACGTTCCGCCACGTGGAGTGGTACAGCGCGGCCGCGGTGTACTTCATCGTGCTCGTCAGCATCTTCACCGTGGGGCAGGCGTGGCTCGAACGGCGCTTCGTCTGGACCTCGGCGGCGCGATCCGGCAGCGGCGGCGGGATGCTCCGCGGCTTCGGCGGCGGGATGGCCCGATGAGCCAGGGCCACATCCTCGACGAGGACGTCATCGCCCAGCTCCATGCCGGCCCTGCGGGCAACGTCATCGAGGCGATCGACATCCGGCGGCGCTACGGCGCCAACGAGGTCCTGCGCGGCGTGTCGTTCGGGATCCGTCGCGGTGAGGTCAAGGCCATCCTCGGCCCGTCGGGATCGGGCAAGAGCACGCTCCTCCGCTGCCTGGCGCTGCTCGAGCCCCTCGACGGCGGCGAGGTCCATCTCGACGGGCAGCGCGTCGGGGCACGGCAAGGCCGGGACGGCCGGCTGGTGCCGCTGGGCGAGTCGGAGCTCGCGGCGCAACGGGCCGATATCGGGATGGTCTTCCAGCGCTTCAACCTGTTCCCGCACCTCTCGGCCCTCGGGAACGTGATGATCGGCCTCACCGAGGTCCGGAAGGTCCCGCCCGCGGAGGCACGCGGCATCGCGGACCGGATGCTCGAGCGCGTCGGGCTCGGCCACCGACGGGACCACTTCCCGTCGGAGCTCTCCGGCGGCCAGCAGCAGCGGGTCGCGATCGCGCGGGCGCTGGTGATGAAGCCCAAGGTCATGCTGTTCGACGAGCCGACGTCGGCGCTCGACCCGGAGCTCGTCGGCGAGGTCCTGCGGGTGATGGAGGAGCTCGCCCGGGAAGGCATGACGATGGTCGTGGTGACGCACGAGATCGGTTTTGCCCGCGACGTGGCGAGCCAGGTCCTGATGATGGATGAGGGCCAGATCATCGAGGACGGCCCGCCGGACGAGTTCTTCGCAAGCCCGAAGCAGGAGCGCACGAAGAGGTTCCTCGACGCGGTTCGCTAGTGCGGCGCGAGGGCGAAGAGCGCGAGCAGCTCGTAGGCGAGATTCGCGGCGGCCAGTGAGGTCAGCTCGGCGTGGTCGTAGGGCGGCGCGACCTCGACGACATCGGCGCCGACCAGCGGCAATCCCGCCAGCCCGCGCAGGAGCAGCATCGCCTCGCGGGTCGTGAGGCCACCCGGCTCGGGCGTGCCGGTACCCGGCGCATGTGCCGGGTCGAGGACATCGATGTCGATCGAGACGTAGACCGGCGAATCCCCCACCCTGGCGCGGATCCGCTCGATCGCGGCATCGACGCCGGCGCGAGCGACATCGACGGTCGACACGATCTCGAACCCGAACCCGGCGTCCTCCACCAGGTCCGAGGCACCGAAGATCGGCCCCCGGATGCCGACGTGCGCGGCTCGGCCGGCGGCAAGCAGCCCCTCCTCGAAGGCCCGGCGGAACGGCGTCCCGTGGGTGTAGGCCGCTCCGAAGTAGGTATCCCAGGTGTCGAGATGGGCGTCGAGATGGACGAGCGCGATCGGGCCGTGCCGCTCGTGCGCCACGCGGAGCAGCGGCAGTGCGATCGTGTGGTCGCCACCGAGCGCGAGCAGGACCTCGGCGCGCTCCAGCGCCTCGCGCGCGCCGGCCTCGATCTGCTGGATCGCCTCGGCGATGTCGAACGGGTTCGGCGCGAGATCGCCGGCATCGGCGACCTGGTCGTCCGACCACGGCGAGACGTCCATGGCCTGGTGGTAGGCACGCAGGAGCTTGGAGCCGGCACGGATCGCCTGCGGGCCGAATCGCGCCCCCGGCCGGTAGGACACGCCCGCGTCGAAAGGCACGCCCAGCACCGCCACCCGAGCGCGTTCGACATCCTCCAGCCGCGGCAGCCGGGCGAACGTGTCCGGGCCGACGAAGCGCGGCCGCACGCGGCCGTCCGGCGCGCCGATCGGGTCC
>JAICVI010000194.1 GCA_025935415.1 Chloroflexota bacterium | reverse complement strand
GCGAACAGGAACGACCGGAAGTTGCCGATGTGGGTCGGCCCGTAGACCGTCGGCCCGCAGCTGTAGATGCGGACGTGCCCGGGATCCAGCGGCTCGAGGTCGCGCGTGGCACCCGAGAGGGTGTCGCGGAGGCGGAGGGTCACGCGGGTGAGCCGCCGCTGCGGCGGACGGTCGCCACGGCGCTCGCCGCGATGACCCGGCCTGCGCCGACGTCGCCCGAGAGGTTGCCGGTGGAGGCCTGGACGTTCACGTCGCCGACCTCGACACCAAGGAGCGCGGCGATCCGCTCGCGCATCGCGGGCATCGCGGACCCGATCCGCGGGCGGCCCGCGCTGATCGTCACATCGACGGTCACGGGCAGCCAGCCCGCTTCGGCCAGCTTGCCCACGATGCCGCGGACGAGCTCGCTGCTGGGGATGCCGCGCCGGGTCCGCTCGTCGGCCGGGTAGACGCCACCGAGGTCACCGAGCCCGGCGGCGCCAAGCAGCGCGCCCCCGATCGCGTGCAGCGCCACGTCACCGTCAGAATGGCCGAAGAGCCGCGGCGCCGCGGGGATCTCGATACCGCCGAGCCAGAGCCCGTCCCCGGGACCGAACGGATGCGCGTCGTTCGAGAAGCCCGTCCGAATCTCGCCCCCGTGGGCGTCCGTTGTGACCACCCGTCAGCCCTGGCGCGGGTGCGCGAACACCATCCGGCCGGCGACGGTCTGCAGGACGCGCGTGACCGTCACGTCGAGCTCGCTATCGATCGATTTCGCGCCGCCCTCGACGACGACCATCGTCCCGTCGTCCAGGTAGCCGACGCCCTGCCCGGCATCCTTGCCCGGCTGGATCACGCGGATCCGCAGGTCCTCCCCGGGGAGGAGGGCCGGCTTCACGGCGTTGGCAAGCGAGTTGACGTTGAGCACGCGAACGCCCTGAAGGTCGGCGATCCGGTTCAGGTTGAGGTCGTTGGTCAGGATCGCCCGGCCGTCCTTCCGGGCCAGCGCCACCAGCTTCGAATCGACCTCGGGGACGCCGGGCGCGTCCTCGTCGATGACCTGGACCGGTGTCGTCCCGGACTTGCGCATCCGCCCGAGGATCTCGAGGCCGCGACGCCCGCGCGTCCGCCGGAGGCTGTCCGAGCTGTCGGCGAGGCGCTGGACCTCGTCCAGCACGAACCGCGGCACCTCCAGGATGCCGTAGAGGAAGCCGGATTCCGCGATGTCGGCGATTCGGCCGTCGATGATCGCGCTCGTGTCCACGAGGATCCGCGGCGCGGTCGCCGTCGACGCCTCGGCCGACGCACGTCGGAGGAAGCCGAGCGACTCCGCGGCCGTGATGAGGTCGTGACGCTTGGCCACGGTCAGCCCGACCATCGCGAGCCCGAGGAAGAGCGAGATCCCGAGGGGCGCAAGGGCTCCGATCGGGCCCGGGAGATTCCCGAGGGGCAGGCCGAGGAGGAGTCCCAGCAGCAGCCCGATGAACAACCCCACGATCGCGGTCACGAACTCCGCGGTCGAGAGCTGCTGGACGGCGCGGAGGGCGGCCAGCGCCGGGATGATGGTGAGGTATGGCAGGAGCGTGAATCCGAGCACGATCCACGCCACGACCCAGGCAACGACGAGCAGGACGGACCCCGGGACTGGCTGGAAGATCGCCAGCTGCGCGATCACCAGCGAGATCCCGATGAGCCCGCCCAGGGCGGCTCCCAGGAAGTGAATGGTTCGGATCACCAGGGGCCTCGAGTGGCCGCGATCAAGCGGCAGCGACCGAACGCCGGTCTACGCAGATCGCCGCTCGATCGACGGGGCCGCCAGCCTACCACCCACGGGTCAGGCGTCGACCGTGACCGGAGTGGCCGCATCGTGCTCGATTTCGCCTCGGGTCGGTGCCCCCGCGAGCGCCGCGGCGAGGGCGTCGCGGAGGTTCGCGGCAGGGACCACCCGAATGCCGGGCGCGTCCACCTGGGCGCCTCCTCGGCCCGCCGGCACGATCGCGCGATCGAAGCCCAGGCGAGCGGCCTCGCGCAGCCGCCGGTCGAGGCCGGCGACCGGCCGCAGCTCCCCGAGAAGCCCGACCTCCCCGACCACGACAGTGCGGGCGTCGATCGGCCGGTCCCGGAGCGATGAGGCCAGGGCCAGGGCCACGGCCAGATCGAGGCCCGGCTCCGCGACGCTCAGGCCGCCGGCGAGATTGGCGTAGACGTCGTGGCTTCCGAGGCCGACCCCCGCGCGCCGGCCCAGCACCGCGAGAAGCAGCGCGAGCCGGGTCGGGTCGATGCCGGAGGCACGCCGCGCCGGCGTCGAATAGCCCGCCTGGGAGACGAGCGCCTGGACCTCGACGAGCAGCGGGCGGGTTCCCTCCATCGTGGCGGCCACGACGCTGCCCGGTGCGCCACCGAGATGGTCCGCGAGGAATGCGCGCCCGGGGTCGGCAACCTCGCGGAGGCCGTCCTCTCGCATCTCGAGCACGCCGAGCTCGTCCGTCGAGCCGAACCGGTTCTTCGTCGCGCGCAGGAGGCGCATTACGCCGCCGCGCTCCCCGCCGAGCTCGATGACGGCATCGACCAGGTGCTCCAGGGTCCGCGGCCCCGCGATCGAGCCCTCCTTCGTGACGTGCCCCACCAGGACCACGGCGATCCCCTCGCCCTTGGCGAGCTCCATCAGGCGGAGCGCCGACTCGCGCACCTGCCCGACGCTGCCGGCCGGCCCGTCGAGCTCTTCGACCGTCATCGTCTGGATCGAGTCGACGACCACAAGGGCCGGCCGCGACGCCGTGGCCGACTCCACGATCGCGCCGACCTCGCTCGTGGGCAGCACCGACACCGCATCCCCGGCGGCGCCGCTGGTCAACCCCAGGCGGCTCGCGCGCAGCCGGACCTGGGCCGCGGACTCCTCACCGGTTGCGTACAGGACGCCGGCGCCGGCGCCCGCGATCCCGCCGGCGACCTGGAGCAGGAGCGTGGACTTCCCCACCCCGGGTTCGCCGCCGATGAGCAGGAGCGATCCGGGCACGACGCCCCCGCCGAGAACGCGGTCGAGCTCGCCGTTGCCGGTTCGGAGGCGCTCCGTCGGGCGCTCGGCGGGTGCCGAGAGCGGCACTGCCGCCATCACGCCGACGAGCGAGCGGGGACCACTCGCGCTGGCACGCGGGCGCGCGGCGACCACGGTCTCGACGAGGGTGTTCCACTCGGCGCAGGCGCGGCACTGCCCCTCCCAGCGGAGGAACTCGGCGCCGCAGGCCTGGCAGACGAAGCGGCTCTGCGACCGGGCCACGCCCGGCCTACGAGACTTCGACGGGGGTCTTCTGCTCGACCGCCTTGATCACGATGCCGTCGTCGGCGTTCGCGTCGACCTCGATCGTCGCACCCTGCTCGTAGCGGCCCAGGAGGAGATGCTCCGCGAGCACGTCCTCGATGTGGTTCTGGATCGCCCGCTTGAGCGGCCGCGCCCCGAAGGCCGGGTCCCAGCCGAGCTTGATGAGCTGGTCCTTCGCCGCCTGGGTGACCTCGAGCTGCATGCTCTGGGCCTTGAGCTGCTCCCGGACCCGCTGGAGCTGGATGTCCACGATGTCGCGGATCTCGTCCATCGTCAGGCTCCGGAACACAACCGTCGCGTCCAGGCGGTTCAGGAACTCCGGGCGGAAGCTGTTCTTGAGCTCGGCCGAGACCTTCTCCTTCATGAGCTCGTAGGACTGCTCGCGCCGGCCGGACTCGTCGTCCTTGACCGGTCGGAAACCCAGCGACGAGTTCGTCTGGAGCTGCTTCGCGCCGAGGTTCGAGGTCATGATGATGATGGTGTTGCGGAAGTCGACGCGCCGGCCCTTGGCATCCGTGAGCTGCCCGTCCTCGAGGATCTGCAGCAGGATGTTGAAGACCTCCGGGTGGGCCTTCTCGACCTCGTCGAGCAGGACGACCGCGTAGCTCTTGCGACGGACCGCCTCGGTCAGCTGGCCGCCCTCGTCGAAGCCGACGTAGCCCGGAGGGGCACCGACGAGCCGCGACACGTTGTGCCGCTCCATGAACTCGCTCATGTCGATCTTGATGAGCGCGTCCTCGGATCCGAACATGAACTCGGCGAGCGCCCGGGCGAGCTCCGTCTTCCCGACGCCGGTAGGGCCGAGGAAGATGAACGACCCGATCGGGCGCTTTGGGTCCTTGAGACCGGCTCGCGCACGGCGGACGGCCTT
>JAICVI010000172.1 GCA_025935415.1 Chloroflexota bacterium | reverse complement strand
CGGCCGACCATGCCCCGTTCTCGCCCAGGGTCTGGTCGCCCGACGTGATCTTCACGGTCAAGGGCTGAGGGATGGCGCTCTCGTGGCTGCGGCGCGACAGGGGGCGGCTCGCCGGGATTGCCGCGCTCGTTGCCGGCACGGGCCTGGCGTTCGTCCTGCAGCTGGTCAGCCCCGTGCGGGTGCCGCTCTACGACGGCGTGCCGGTCGTCGAGCCGTACCGCTACCTCCATCCGACCGGCAGCCAGCCCGGCGAGCCGATGTCGTTCTCCCAGGACTTCCCGCTCGACGGCAACCAGTCGCCCGCGGTCCCGGCCTTTACCGGCGAGAACCCGCCACAGGCGCAGCTCGTCGCCCAGAAGGGCGCATTCGTCCTCGGCTCGGGCTCGACGGCCGTCCACATCACGATCACGGCGGTCGAGCCTCCCGGGGCGCCGCCGGATGGCCAGCTCGCCGGCAACGTCTACCGCTTCGCCGTCACGGATCAGGCGGGGAGCCCCCTCGCGATCCGGACCTGTGATGGCTGCATCTCGCTATCGCTCCGGGCCCCCGACGGCATCGGCGCGGCGCGCCTGCAGCGATTTTCGAGCGGGGCCTGGGTCGACGCCGAGACGTCGCACGCCCTGGGCCTGTACAGCACGAACCCGGTCTCGCTGGGCGAGTACGCCATCGTGACCGGTGGTTCGGGCGGTTCGGGCGACGACGGCGGCCTGGTCCTCGGCCTGCCGTTCGACCAGGTGGTCGTGGCCGGTGGCGCCGCCGTGATCCTGGTGGTGCTCTTCGCTGCCGCACTCCTCGTTCGACGGCGCGACCCGGCGCCCGCGCCGGTCCGGAGTCGAGCCATTCCATCGAAGCACAAGAAGCCCCGGTCGCGACCCGGCCAGGGGCCCGGGAGGCCGGAACGATGAACGCAGTCACCCGTCGACAGCGCGGCGTGTCCGTGGCCCTCGTCGCCATTGCCGCGATTTCGATCGCGGTCGGCGGCTGGCGGCTCGTCGGCGCCGCCAACGCCATCCGGATCGGGGCCGTGTTCCCACTGACCTCGAATGCCGCATCGCTCGCCGGGCCTGAGCTCCAGGGCGTGCAGATCGCGGTCGACATGATCAACGCGGACGGTGGCATCGCCGGCCGGCGGGTCGAGCTCGAGGTGCGCGACCTTCGCTCCCGTGGCGACGCGGACGCGGTGATGGCGGGGCTGCGGGCGTCGGGCGTGCAGCTCGTGATCGGCGCCTATTCCTCCGACCTGTCGATCGCGGCGAGCGAAGCCGCGGATCGCGCCGGGCTCCTGTACTGGGAGGCGGGGGCGGTTGCCGATCGTCTGACGGGCCGCGGGCTGCCGCTCGTGTTCCGCGTCGGGGCCAGCGGGGCGAACCTCGGGGCGAACTCCGCCAACTTCGCTGCGACCGAGCTCGCCAGCCGGCTCGGGAAGGCCGTCGACCACCTCCGAATCGCGCTGGCCGTCGCGAACGACGACTACGCCAACTCGGTGGCGGATGCTGCGGAGCGTGCCGCGAAGGCGCAGGGCATGCCGGTCGTCATCCGCCGCTCCTACAACCTCACGATGCCCGACTGGCCCGCGGTGATGACCGACCTCAAGGCCGCGCGACCGGACGTGATCATCCTGGCCTCTCACATCCCGGACGGCATCGCGTTCCGGCAGGCCATGATCAGCTCCGGGCTCCGGGTCGGCGCGCTGATCGGCTCCACGATGGCCGAGTGCGACCCCGATTTCGCCGGGGAGCTCGGGGCCGATGCGATCGGCGTCTTCGCCTCCGATCGGCCGACCGCCGGATTCCGGCCCTCGGCGCTGCTCCCCGAGGCAGCCGGCGCGTACGCGCGATTCGCCACTGCCTGGTCGAAGCTCGCGGCTGCGGCCGGCGGCAGCGGCGATTCCACGAGCGACGGCGCGGATGGCGGCGCGTACGGCGGTACATACGGCGGTACGTACGACCGAGGCGACGAGGACGCCGGGTACGCGATCCACGGGCCCGCCGAGAACGCCACGGCCGAGGAATCGGAGGAAGCCCTCTCCGGCTTCACGGCCGCGTGGGCGCTGTTCCGGTACGTCCTTCCAGACGCACATGCACCCAGCGGCGCCCTGGGCATCGATGCGGCTGCCGTCGCCGCTGCGGCGCGCGGTCTCGATCTCCCGGAGGGCTCGCTCCCGAACGGTGCCGGACTGCGCTTCTCGACGGCCCAGGCGACGCTGGGACAGAACGAGCGAGCCGCGGCGGTCATGTGGCAGTGGACCGCGGAGCGCACCTACGCCTTCGTCTGGCCGCCGACGTACGCCACGGCCGACGTGGCCTTCGTGCCCCTCTCGCGATGACGGCCCGCGCGCTCGAGACGGGCAACCCGTCCGCCATCGACGGCGGCCGCTTCGGCGCGTGGCTCGAGAGCGGGGCGTTGCTGGTGGGGCTGGCGGCCATCGTCGGCCTGCGCTGGGTCGCCGCCTCGAGCGGCATGCCCGGCGTGACCGTCGGCCTGGGCTTCGGGGTAGCGCTGGCGGCCCTGTGGTTCGCCTCGGTTCGTGGGAGCAGTCTTCGCTCCTGGGCCGGCCCGCCGGTCGCGCGAGCGCACGCCGCGCTGTCGCCCGGCGCCATCGCGGCCGGCGCGACGTTCGGGCTCATCCTCGTGCTCGTCACGATCGCCGGAAGCTCGATGGCGGGCGCGGCGCTGCCTGTCGGCATGTCGCGACCGGCGGGGCCATTCCTCCCGTGGGCGCTCGTCACGGTCCTGGTCGCCGCGACGGAGGAAGGCATCCTGCGCGGCGCCGTCTTCGATCGCCTCCGCGTCGCCGGCGGCCTGCCCGTCGCGATCGCGGTCACCACGGCCGCGTTCGCGCTGATGCACGTGCCGCTCTACGGCTGGCACGTCGTGCCGCTCGACCTCGCGGTCGGGCTTGGCCTTGCCGGCTTGCGGATCACGACAGGATCGATCGTGGCGCCGGCCGCGGCGCACGCCGTCGCCGACCTCGCAACGTGGTGGCTCTAGGCACCACGCCCGCCAACCGCACCGGACCGATCCCGTTCCACCGTTGCTGGGCCACACCAGCGCGCGCCGGAGGGTACTGCCCCGAACCGGACCGAAGTACGGCTTGGAACCCCTTCGACCCGTCCCTAGTGTCCGGCCGACGACGACCCATGGGCGCAGCCATCGTCGCGGGGATCATCACTGCGTTGCACTCATCTCAATCGGTCGAAAGGCAACAGCACGGATGGGCTCGATGGCATTGAACGAGCTGGGAAAGATGCTCACGGCAGCCGAGGTCGCGGAGATGCTCCATCTCCACGTCAACACGGTGAAGCGCCTGGGCGATCGTGGCGAGCTGAAGTACTACCGCGTCTGCAAGCGCGGTGATCGGCGGTTCCTCCTGGAGGACGTCCGCCGCTTCCTCGACAACAACCGCTAGCTCCCGAACACGCAAGCCTCCCCGGGCCGCTGCACGGTCCGGACAAGCAGAAGCGCCGTTGGCGAATGCCGCGGCGCTTCTTGGCGTCTCGGCCGTTCCTAGAATGGCCGGGTGATCGACCTTCGACCCAGCGACGAGAACCGCCTGGTCCAGCAGTCCGTGCGGGAGTTCTGCGAGACCGAGATCAACCCCCACATCCGCGACTGGGACGCGAAGGGCGAGGTCCACCGCGAGGTCTTCGTCCGGATGGCCGAGCAGGGCCTCCTCGGCGCCCCGGTCCACTCGCAATGGGGCGGCGGCGGGATGGACTACATCAGCTTCGCCGCGATCTGCGAGGAGCTCGAGAAGGCCGACACGGCCTTCCGGGTCGTGCAGAGCGTCCACGTCGGGCTCAACTCGCTGACCCTCCAGCAGTGGGCCACCGAGGAGCAGAAGCAGCGCTGGCTCGTGCCCCAGGCCAGGGGCGAGAAGCTGGCGACGTTCGGCCTGACCGAGCCGGGTGTCGGCACGGATGCCGGCAACCTCGCCTCGACCGCCCGCCGCGACGGCGACAGCTACGTCCTCAACGGCAACAAGATCTGGATCAGCCTGGCCGACATCGCCGACCACTTCCTGGTCTTCGCGTCGGTCGACCGCTCGAAGGGCCACAGGGGCGTGACCGCGTTCGTGCTCGAGCGGGGCATGCCGGGCCTCACCACCGGCACGCTCCACGGCAAGCTCGGGATCCACGCCGGCAACACCGGGCTCATCAACATGGACGAGGTCCGCGTCCCGGTCGAGCACCGCATCGGCGAGGAGGGCGAGGGCTTCATCATCGCCATGAGCGCCATCGACCAGGGCCGCTACACCGTCGCCGCCGGCAACGTCGGGCTCGCCCAGGCCTGCCTCGAGGCCTCGCTCAAGTACGCCCACGAGCGCCGGACCTTCGGCGACGAGATCGGCCGCCACCAGCTGGTCAAGCAGATGCTCGCGAAGATGGTCCACGGGATCGAGGCCGGCCGGCTCCTCGTCTGGCGCGCCGGGTTCCTGAAGAACCACGGCGTCCGGAACACCCGCGAGACCTCGGCCGCCAAGTGGTTCGCGACCGACCACGCCGTCGCCAGCGCCCTCGACGCGATCCAGGTCCACGGCGCCAACGGCTACTCCAACGAGTTCCCGGTCGAGCGCTACCTGCGCAACGCCAAGGCCGCGGTCATCTACGAGGGCACGAGCCAGCTCCACACCCTCATCCAGGCCGACTACGCCCTCGGCTACCGCGAGGACCGCCCGATCCGCTGCGAGCCGCTTCCCGCGGAGGGCTTCGAGCGCCTGCCCGCTTCCGTCGCGGCGTCGGCCGCTCGCGCCTGACT
>JAICVI010000176.1 GCA_025935415.1 Chloroflexota bacterium | reverse complement strand
GGGGCCCTAGCTCCCCTTCGCCGCCTCGACGATCTGCGTAAACGTGCCGGCGTCGCGCACAGCGAGATCGGCGAGGATCTTGCGGTCGAGCTCGATGTCGGCCTTCTTCAGGCCCTGGATGAAGCGGCCGTACGTCAGGCCGTGGGCGCGGACCGCCGCGTTGATCCGCACGATCCAGAGACCGCGCAGCTGGCGCTTGCGCGCCTTGCGATCGCGTGTCGCGTAGGCGAGGGCGTGGAGAAGCGCCTCGCGCGCCGGCTTGACCAGGCGCGAGCGCGTGCCCTTGCGGCCCTCCGCGTCCTGCAGGAGGCGCTTGTGCCTCGCGTGCGCGGTGACGCCGCGCTTGACCCGTGCCATGTCTCGGCTGCTCCTGTCCTAGAGGTACGGCAGCAGGCGCTTGACCTGCTTCGCGTGCGTGGCGTCCATGGTCGACTTGCCCGCGTAGCGGCGGGTTCGACGGGACGACTTGATCTCGAGGTGGTGGCCGCGCCAGGCGTTCACGCGGATCACCTTGCCGGAGCCCGTGCTCCCGATCCGCTTCTTGGCCGCCTGGTGGCTCTTCATCTTCGGCATCGTGGTCTCGTCAGTCTCCCGTGCCCGGCGTCGCCGCCGCGCCTGCTGGTGCGCCATTCCTGGTCGCGGCCGGGGAGGCCGCTGGTGTCGCGTTCGTCCTGGTCGCCGCCGGCGCCTTGGGCGCGGGCGCGGCCGGTGTGGCCGGTGTCGCCGGTTCCGTTGCCGGCGCGGGTGTCGGAGCCGCCACGGGCGCCGTCGTCGCCGTCGGCGCCGCTGCGGCCGCCGGCGTTGCCACCGGCGCCGGAGCCTCTCCATCCTCCGGTCGACCGGGCCGCTGCGGCGTCTCCGCCACCTTCGGCTTGTGCGTCGAGGCCAGGACGATGAACATCGACTTGCCCTCGAGCACCGGCATCCGTTCGATGGTCCCGTGCTCTTCGACCTGCTTGGCGAACCGCTCAAGCAGCGTGCGGCCGAGCTCAGGATGGCTCAGCTCGCGGCCGCGAAAGCGGACCGTCACCTTGATCCGATCGCCGTCCTCGAGGAACTCCACCGCCCGATTGAGCTTCGTCTGGAAATCGCCCGTGCCGATCTTCGGCGAGAGCCGCACTTCCTTGAAGGTCACCGAGCGCTGCCGGCGCTTGTTCTCCTTCTCGCGCTTCGTCAGCTCGTACTTGTACTGCCCGAAGTCGAGAAAGCGCGCGACCGGCGGGGCCGCCATCGGAGCCACTTCGACGAGGTCGAGGCCCTTCTCCTGCGCCATCTCGAGGGCTCGTGGCGTGGGCATGACGCCCAGCTGGTTTCCCTCATCGTCGATCACTCGGACCTGTGGGATCCGGATCATCTCGTTGACGCGCAGGTCTCGGCTGATGGTTGCTCCCCTCTCAAACGACGCTGTTGCTGCCACCGGTCAGGCAACGGCAAAGCCGCCACCTCTCCGGTCGCCGCGGGATAGTAGCACAGGGTCTCAGGCGCCCCGCGCGGCCGCCTCCGCGGCGAGGCGGTCCGCCAGGGCCTCCCAGCCTTCCGCCGGCAGCTGCTCCCCCGCCCTCGTGCGGGGCGCGGCCGTTCGAGCCTCGATCTCCCGATCGCCGAGCACGAGCATGTACGGGACCTTCTGCTCCTGCGCGAGCCGGATCTTGTTCTGCATCCGCCCCGCCGAGGTGTCGACCTCGACGCGCAGACCCTTCGCTCGCAGCACGGCTGCCAGCTCCCCCGCCGGGTCGATGTGCCGGTCGGCGATCGGGATGATCACCGCCTGGATCGGGGCCAGCCACAGCGGGAACGCGCCGGCGAAATGCTCGATCAGGATCCCGATGAACCGTTCCAGCGAGCCGTAGATCGCGCGATGGAGGGCGATCGGGCGGACGCCGGCGCCGGTCTCGTCGAAGTACTTCAGGTCGAAGCGCTCGGGCAGCATCGTCAGGTCGATCTGGATCGTCGCCATCTGCCACTCACGCCCGAGGGCGTCGTCGATGTAGATGTCGATCTTGGGCGCGTAGAACGTGCCGTCCTTGGGCTTGAGCTCGTAGCTGATGTCGGAGGCCGCGAACGCCTCCATCGTCAGCCGCTCGGCGCGTTCCCAGAGCGCCGGGTCGCCGATCGCCTTGTCCGGCTTCGTCGCGAACGAGAAGCGCGGCTTCAGCCCGAACCAGCCGTAGGCCTCGTTGACCTCGCCGAGGAGGGCCCGGATCTCGTCCATCAGCTGGTCCGGACGGACGTAGATGTGGGCGTCGTCCTGGACGAACTGGCGGACCCGGGTCAGGCCGCTGAGCGTGCCGGAAAGCTCGTTGCGATGCAGCCGCCCGTACTCCGAGTAGCGCAGCGGCAGATCGCGATACGACCGCTTCCTGGCCTTGTAGACGAACGTCGATTCCGGACAGTTCATCGGCTTGAGGGAGAACGTCTGGTTCTCCGACTCGACCAGGAACATGTTGTCCTTGTAGAGGTCCCAGTGGCCGGACTGCCTCCAGAGACGCTCGCTGACGACGATCGGCGTCGCGATCTCCAGATAGTTCCGGCGGGCCTGCAGCTCCAGCATGGAGCGCTCGAGGAGTCGCCAGATCAGCTGGCCCTTGGGGTGGAAGAACGGCGCGCCGGGGCTGACGTCGTGGAAGCTGAAGAGGTCCAGCTGCACGCCGAGCCGGCGGTGATCACGCTTCTTCGCCTCGGCACGGCGCCACAGGAACTGGTCCAGGTCGTCCTGGCTCGCCCAGACCGTGCCGTAGATGCGCTGGAGCATCGGGCGCTTCTCGTCGCCCCGCCAGTAGGCACCGGCGGACGACAGGAGCTTGAACGGCCCGATCTTCCCGGTCGACGCGACGTGCGGCCCGCGGCACAGGTCGCTGAACGGGCCGTGTTCGTAGAAGGTGATGTCGGGCAGGGCTTCGTCGGCGGCGTTCGCCTTCGAGGCGAGGTCGTCGAGGATCTCGACCTTGAACGTCTGCCCCTGTCCCTCGACGGCGGCACGGCCGTCATCGAAGGCGACCTCCTTGCGGACGAACGGGTGGTCCGCGGCGATGCTCTGGCGCATCCGGGCCTCGATTGCCTCGAGGTCGTCCGGCTGGAGGGCACGCGGCAGCTGGAAGTCGTAGTAGAAGCCGTCCGCGACCGCGGGCCCGATGCCGAGCTTCGCGTCCGGGAAGAGGTCGAGGACGGCCTCGGCCATGACGTGCGCTGTCGAGTGGCGCATCGCATCGAGCTCGTCGTGGGCGCCGGCGTCCAGCAGCTCCTCGACCGACCCGCGCTCGGGGGCGGCGAGGAGCTCGTCGTCGGTCACCTCGGCCGCCTCGATCGTCTCGGGCGGCGCCGCCCCATCAACGTCCGCCGCCGCGCCCTTCGCCGCGTTTCGCTCGTCCACCATGGCCTGACCTCCGGAGGAATCGAAACGACCCCTCGTCCATTCCGACAGGACGAGAGGTCGATGGCTCGATCTCCCGCGGTTCCACCCGCCTTCACGACCTCCGGCATCGCCGCCAGGTTCGTGCGCTTCATGCCGCGCTAACGGGCGGACCCGGGCCGGTTCACCGGCCGCTCACGGGTGGTGCGGGCTCGGGTGTCGGTCGCCGGGCTTCCACCAGTCCCGGCTCGCTCATGACCTCGGCCCGATCGCGTGTCCCGATCGATGCGTTGGGGTGACTATACCGCGCCCTGCCCGCGCCAGCGATCGGGGCCGCCGCTCCCTAGACTCCCGCCGTGCGACTGCCGGCCTCCCTCGATGTGCTTCGCGAGCGCAACTTCGCTCGCTACCTCGGCGCGATCGTGGTCTCGCAGCTCGGGAACGGCATGGCCAACGTCGCGCTGGCATTCGCCGTCCTGGGCTTCGGGACGCCGACGGATCTCGGGATCGTGCTCCTCGCGCGCGAGATCCCGATGATCGTCTTCCTGCTCCTGGGTGGCGTCTTCGCCGATCGCCTGCCGCGCCGGACGATCCTCGTCTCCACGGACCTCGTGAAGGGCTCGGCGCAGGTCGCGACCGCCGTGCTCCTCTTCAGCGGCTCGGCGCACGTCTGGAACATCGCGCTCCTCCAGGCGGCGTTCGGTGTGGCCAACGCGTTCTCGCGACCCGTGGGCATCGGTCTCGTCAGGGAGACGGTCAGCGACGAGCACCTCCAGCAGGCGAACGCCCTGCAGCAGCTGTCGCGCAGCACCCTGTCCGTGGTCTCGCCGGCGCTGGGGGCGCTCATCGTCACGCTCGGCAGCCCGGCCATCGCGATCACCATCGACGCGGCGACGTTCTTCGCCTCGGCGACGCTGATCTCCACGATGCGGATCGCGGGGATCGTCCGAGCGGCGACCTCCTCGGTCGTGCGAGACCTCCGCGAGGGCTGGCGGGAGTTCATCTCGCGGCCCTGGGTCGTCGCGATCATCGCCTCGTTCGGGCTGTTCCAGCTCACCTACTTCCCCGCCCTGCTCGTCCTCGGGCCGACGGTCGCGAAGGACCAGCTCGGCGGGGCGGCGGGCTGGGGCACGATCATCGCGGTAGAGGGACTGGGGGCTGTCGCCGGCGGCTTGCTCGCGCTCCACGTCAAGGTCGCGCGGCCGCTCGTCTGGAGCGAGCTGGTGGTCATCCCTTCGGGCTTCCTGCT